>JAFSBM010000171.1 GCA_017437285.1 Ruminococcus sp.
TAATTATAGCAAACGACAAAATCTTTTGGCGTTTGCTATTTGCCGATCCGCACGGAGCAAACTTTAGTTTGCGGATGTGCGAGGCACTTTAAATCATTAATTATAGTGAATGTCAAATTATATTTGACGTTCACTATAATTTCGGGCGGATAATATCCGCCCCTACACAGATTTACGATATATAGCCATTTTGTAGGGAAAGGTTGAGCCGTGTCCCTACAAATCATATCAGTTGCCCACATAATTACGCATTACGCATTAGAAAAAGGCTAACGGCTAAAGGCTAACAGCTAATGGCTTTTTATGCATTATGAATTAAACAACCTCGCCATATACTCCTCTGTAGAGTATAATCCGCTGCGGTTATATCTGCCTATGCCGTAAAGACAATCTGGTTCACGGGTTATGTAATTCATCTGCTCACGGCAGGTAAGCGTCATTAAAAATCCGCTATCACGTATAACAGGCAGACTTTCACGGCTGACGCTGCCGAAAGGATAGGTGAAAATCACGGGATAAAAGCCGATATTTTCACGGAATTCCTCTTGAAGCCGCTGAATATCCGCCAAAAGTGCCTTGCGGTAATCAGCCTCGGTTTCCCCTGCATTGCGTGAACAGCCTACCCTGCCGTCATAGAGGGAGTGCATATCGTAGGTGTGATTTCCAAGTTCAATCCGCCCTGATTTCACAAGTTCCGCTGTATCCTCCCACGTGAGATAGGAATATTTCGGATTGTGAGGGTCTTTTACAGCGTCATTGTCCATATACCGCCCTACAGTCGATACAACTGCGGTCATATCATATTTTTCAAGCAGGGGAACAAGCACCGATAAATTATTGTAAAATCCGTCGTCAAGGGTAATCATTACCCCATTTTCGGGGAGAGTTTCAAGGTGACGGGTGTGGGAAATAACCTGCTGTGCGGTTACTGTCTGGTAGCCGTTATTTTTCAGCCATTGCAGGTCATTTTCAATCTGCCGGGGAGTTACAGCATATTCCGACGGCGTATCGGCACAAAGGCTGTGATACATTATAACAGGCAGGGGAACAGGTTCTTCCGCCTTTACAAGAAAGGATTTCCCCAGTAAAATTACAATTGCCCCAACCAAAAACACAACTGCGGCGGTATATATTGCTTTGCCTGTAAAATTTTTCTCAAAGGCTTTTTTATTCATAATATCACGCTCCTTTAATATCTTATTCAGCAGGAAATAAAGAAATTCTAATTTGTGAAAGTATAAATATTCTCATCGGTGAATATAATTCCTGTAAAGGGACAATGATAAATCTGTAAATGAGTAAAGGACGGCGAGAAATATGAAAAGGCGAAAAAGAAATGCAATGGGGAGGGTTATACGCTGGGCAATTCTGCTTACTTTGCCTGTTACTGCTGCATTGGGTGCAAAGGGTATGAAATCTGCATTTGAAGTTCTGGGATTTTACGATGAAAAATCTGTGGCAGTTGTTAACGGGAAAGTAAGCTGTGATAAGCCTGTTGAGGCGGACTTGCTTTCCGCTGAAATGGTGCTTTCAAAGGGATATGGCGTATATGCACAGGTTGAAAGGGGAGAAGTAAGACTTCCAAGCCCTCTTGATATGGTGTCGGATAATGCAGGGGAAAAGCCGTACCCTACAAGCTGGACAAAGGGCGTTGGCATAGTCCGTTCCACATATGGCAAATACAGCGGAAATACATTTTTCAACCTTGACGGCGGAAGTCAGGTAAATAATAAAACCTCCCTTTCAAATGAACTTTTACAAAGGGAAAGCCGTATTGCTCCCGATTTCACCATAACCGACACAATTGAGCCGCAGGTGCTTATTTATCATACCCATACAACGGAGAGCTTTGAGCCGTTTGTTCGGGAAAATATGGACGCTGAATTCAACTACCGCACAACTGATGAAACGAAAAATATAGTAATGGTGGGAAATGCAATACAGGCGGAACTGGAGGCAAAGGGGATAGGGGTTATACACGTGACGGAAATTCACGATTATCCCTCGTATAACGGTTCATACGGCAGAAGCCGTGAGAGTATTGTGCCTATTCTTGAACAATATCCCGAAATAAAAGTTGCCCTTGATATTCACCGTGACGCAATTTCCGGTGATGATTATGCCGCACAGCCGTTTATTGAAATAGACGGCAGAGAGGCGGCACAGATTATGATTATTTCGGGCTGCGATGACGGAACGCTGAATATGCCCGATTACCTTAAAAATTTCCATTTCGCAAGTGCATTGCAGCGGCAGTTTGAAGCGGATTATCCCTCCCTTGCACGTCCGATTTTATTCGATTATCGCCACTACAATCAGGATTTAACCACAGGCAGCCTGCTTATTGAAGTAGGCTCACACGGAAATACCCTTGAACAGGTGCAGTATTCGGGGCAGCTTATAGGCCGTTCCCTTTGCAGACTTTTAGAGGAGATGAAAGAAAATGGGCAGAAATAAAAAAACGGTCAGGGGGATACTTGTGTATCTCATTCTGACCGTGGGAATGTGGATGTTTTTTTATTCCTATGCCAATTCCTACAACAGGCTTACGGATAAAAAAATACCTCCTGCCGCTTTAAAAGTGGACAAGGAGGATGTTATAGTTGAAGTTGTCGGGGAAAGCTTTCGCCTTGAAACCGATATATTTTCCCCACACAGCGATTTTTATTTTGCCTCATATATGTTCGTGCCTACCGAACTGCGGCTTTTATGTACTGCTGTATCTGCGTGGGAAAAGGAATTCGGGCTGTGATGTTATATCGTCGTAGAAGCAGTTAAGCTCTCCTGCGTAGTAAAGCTCTGCATTGGGGAAATTGCGGAAATCATCGGGAGTATATAGAGAGAATGGCTTTTCAAGCTGAATACCGATACTTTCCATAGTATAAGCCACAAATTGCGAGCATACGAAATGCTTGTTGCGTTTCCAGTTTCTTTTTAAATGCAAAGGAACAAGACCGAGAAGATTGTAGGAATATATGTGACGGTTTTCGGAAAAATGCTGTATTATGCGGTTATATTCCTCTTTCTGCTCACGGGTTACTTTTATGCGGTAAATTTCGCAGGGAATAAAGTCAAACTGCCCTAAGGTTCCCTTGCCCACAATTTCCTTGTTAAAGGTAGCGGGAAGCATAAAAAGGCGGTATGTGCGGCAGAAACTGTACATTTCCGATAAATCCTCACAGCCTGAGAGAGAAACGTGGTTGTAAGGCTTTTTTGTCATAAACCTGAAAAGACGTGCAGGTTTAGTTCCTGTTTGTGCAACAATGATGTAAATGTAGTCCAAATGTTCACCCCCATATCCTAAAATGTAAAAGAAGTCTTTTTCTAAAACTATTATATCATAAACTCTTGCAAATTTCAAGAGTTTTTGATATAATATTATATGGTGCATTTTACAGATTATTGCATTAAGTTTTTTATGCGCCTGTAGCTCAGTGGATAGAGCAGTAGCCTCCGACGCTATGTGCGATGGTTCGATTCCATTCAGGCGTACCAGTCAACGGCTTTCAGAAAGCCATATTATTTTGAAAGGATATGTAATTAAAGTAAACTTTAATTATTACGGTGAACCTATGAAAAGATTACTTCTGCTTGGCGGCTCAAGATACATACTGCCAATTATCGAGGCTGCCCATAATCTCGGTTATTACGTTATCACCTGCGACTATCTTCCCGATAATATCGCCCACAAGTATTCGGACGAGTACTGCAATGTGAGCATTATTGATAAGGAAGCAGTTCTTGAAGCAGCAAAGAAGCTCAATATTGACGGTGTGCTTTCATTTGCCTGTGACCCCGGTGTTGCAACAGCTGCATATGTAGCTGAAAAGCTTGGTCTGCCCCACAGCGGTTCATATGAATCTGTAAGTATTCTTCAGAATAAGGGTAAATTCCGTAAATTCCTTGCTGACAACGGCTTTGACGTTCCAAATGCAAAGGGATATAAGTCAATTGACGAGGCTCTTGGTGATGTGGATTACTTCAACTGGCCCGTTATCGTTAAGCCTACAGATTCAGCAGGAAGCAAGGGCGTAACAAGAGTTGACGACCCTGCAAAGCTCCGTGAAAGCATTGAGTATGCTATTTCATTCTCACATAGTGATGAATTCATTATTGAGGATTTCCTTGAAAAGAAAGGTCATTCCTCTGATACAGACAGCTTCTCTGTTGACGGCGAACTGAAATTCGTTTCATTCTCCGCACAGCGTTTTGATGAGAACTGCGAAAACCCATACACACCCTCAGCATACAGCTGGCCTTCAACAATTTCCGAGGCACATCAGGAGAAGTTAAAGGGCGAAATTCAGCGTCTTTTGACACTTCTTGATATGAAAACTTCAATTTACAATATTGAAGTAAGAGAGTGTACAAACGGCAAGTCATACATCATGGAGGTTTCTCCCCGTGGCGGCGGAAATCGTCTTGCTGAAATGCTCCGTTATGCTACAGGTGTTGACCTTGTAACAAACTCTGTACGTGCAGCTGTGGGCGACCCTGTTGTAGATGTTGAGCAGAAGCCATACAACGGCTGCTGGGCTGAAATTATTCTCCACAGCGAAAAGGCTGGTGTATTTGATTCTCTTTGGATTTCTGATGAAATCAAGGATAATATTGTTGAGCGTGACCTCTGGATTGAAAGCAATACAGAAGTAGGCGGATTTTCAGGTGCAAACGAGGCTATCGGTACACTTGTACTCCGTTTTGATACTCAGGAGCAGCTTGATGAAGTTCTTACAAATCAGAGCAAATACGTAAAGGTTGTACTTAAATAAGGTGATATTATGCGTGAAATAGGCGGTTATTTTGAGCTTGACAAGTATAGTATGCCTATGCTCCATGAGGGAGCAATTGCCCTTAACTGCGGCAGAAATACCCTTGCTTATCTCATAGAAGCAAAGGGAATTGAAAAAATAAAAGTTCCGAAATTTCTCTGCGATACCGTTAGAGAAGTATGCGAAAAAGAAAAAATTTCCATTTCATTCTACAGCATTACAAGGGATTTTCTTCCCGAAGAATTGAATCTTGAAGCTGACGAATGGCTGTATTTAGTGAATTTCTACGGACAGCTTGACAATGATACAATCCGTGGCTATGTTGAAAAGTATGAGCGTGTAATTGTTGACCACGCACAGGCATATTTTCAGATGCCTCTTGAAAATGTGGACACGCTTTACACCTGCCGCAAATTTTTCGGAGTAGCTGACGGCGGAATTCTCTACACAGATACAAAGCTTGACAGGGAAATTCCACAGGACGAGTCCTTTGACCGAATGAAATTCGTTCTTGGCAGATTTGAAAGAAGTGCGTCGGAGTTTTATGCCGAGGCTGCTTCAAATAACGACTTTTTTGCAGATGAGCAGATAAAGCTTATGTCAAAGCTTACGGAAAATCTTCTTCACGGAATTGACTATGAAGCTGTAAAGCAGAAAAGAACGAGAAATTTTGAAATTCTTCACGAAGCTTTCGGAAAAATCAATCCTCTGAAACTGACAGTTCCCCAGGGAGCGTTTATGTATCCTCTTTACCTTGAAAAGGGCGGAGAAATCCGCAGAAAATTGCAGGCAAAGAAGATATTTATTCCCACTCTGTGGCCTGATGTGTTCGAGCATTGTGACGAAAGTGAACTTGAATATGACTATGCGAAAAATATTCTCCCTATTCCCGTTGACCAGCGGTATGACGAGGAGGATATGAAATATATTATCAAAGCTGTTTTCGATGAAATTGAATAGGAGATTAGCTATGAAAAATTCTTTAAAAGATAAAAGACTTCTTTTCCTCGGCAGTACGCCAAATATAGCAGGAATGGTGAAAACTGCAAAGGAAATGGGCGTTTATGTTCTTGTTACGGATAACAAATCCCTTGAAAATGCACCTGCAAAACAGATTGCAGACGAATATGCAGATATAAGCCTTGCAGATATTGACAAGGTTGTTGATTACATTAAGGAAAAGAATGTTGACGGTGTTCTGACAGGATTTTCGGATTCCTACCTTGCTTATTATGAGGAAATCTGCGAAAAATCGGGACTTCCCTGCTATGGCGATAAAAAGACATTTGCTATTGCTACAGATAAAATGTGTTTCAAGAAAGCCTGTGATGAATCCGGAGTCGGCACAATTCCCGGAATTAATGCCTATTCCTATGAGGAGGCACTTGAATTTGCTGAAAAGTCAAGTTTTCCGCTTATGCTCAAGCCTGCTGACAACAGCGGTTCAAGAGGCGTTATAAAGTGCGAATCCCTTGACGAATTGAAAAATGCCTATGAGTATGCACTTTCTTTCTCACCTACAAAAAACGTAATGTGTGAGAGATTTATGGCTTGTGACGGAATAGGCGTTTCGTATCAGCTTATAAACGGTGAGGCTTATTTGTCCTCAACCTGTGACCGTGTGAATTATTGTGCGGCAGGGGACGGCTCGTCAATAACAGGCGATTTGCTTTATCCCTCAAAATATACTGACCGCTATATAAAGGAAATGGACGAGAGTGTTAAGAAAATGCTCCGTGTCAATGGCTTTAATCACGGTATGGTAAGCTTGCAGTCATTCGTTGATGACGAGGGATTTTATATGTGTGAAATGTGCTATCGTCCCAGCGGCGGTCATCACTACATTCTTATAAAAGACCAGAACGGCATTGACGGTCTGGAGCTGCTTATTGAATTTGCTCTTACTGGCAAGGTTGAGGGATATAATTCAGAAAATGAAACTCCCTATTTCAAGGAAATGTGTGCAATGACTCATATTGTGGGCAAGCCCTTGCAGGAAATTGCTGTAGCAGAGGGATTTGATACTGTGGCAAAGCTTGACGGTGTTATTGATGTATCTCAGGCTTTATTTGCAGGGGATACTGTCGGCAAGGACGGTACTACAGCTCAGGTTCTTGGCTCTGTATGGTTCAAGGCTGCTGATTTTGACGGCTTATGTGCTGCTGCTGATACTTATAACAAGGCACTTTGTTTTAAAGATGCCGAGGGCAACACTCTCTTAAAGGGACGTAAATTTACTGAAACTCACTAATAAATATAAGGTCAGCGTTTTTTTGTGCCGCTGACCTTTTATAATACCAATCCCTAAAACAACGGTAGACAAATCGAATGGCATAAATACTGTCTGTCGTCATCTTTTTCTACTAACATTTTAGGGATTGGTATAAAACTGGAATAGAGGTGCAAAATGAACAATCTCGAAATTAAACACAACAAACTGACAGCTAAGGAGTTTATTTATCTGTGGGAATCCGTGTGGAGCGATGCTCCCACAAAGGAGCAGATTGAACTTGCGTTGACTCACAGTATTTATGTGGTGTCGGTGTATGATAGGGGAAAAGTAGCTGCAATGGCTCGAATGATTGGCGATATGGGGCTGTGCTATTATATTAAAGATGTAGTTGTCCACCCTGACTATCAGAAGCAGGGGATAGGCAGAGGGCTTATAAATGAACTGCTGGACTTCATTAAATCCAACGGTATAAGCGGAACACAAATTTTCGTGGAGCTTTGTGCAATGCCAGATAAGATTCCCTTTTATGAAAAATTCGGATTTTCCGCCAATGAGGCACAGAGGCTCCGAATTATGCTCCCTGTAGAATAAAACAACCGCCCGATGTGTAAATGTCGGGCGGTTGTGCTTGGTTGGATAAATTGAAATTTAGTGTGCATATACACATATTATAATTATGACTGTTTCAAAAACGATTCCAATAACGCACATTATTATTGCTATTGCAAGGTCGCTAAATGGCAATATAATATTATCAGAATCATTTTTGTCTATTTTGATTTTTATTTCGTCGCCAACATCTAAGCTTTTTATGCTGAAAAAATTGTGTAATTCTTTGATATGGGTATTATTGCTTTCGTCCTCGTATTTAATAACATAGCAAATATAGCCGCCTTTACCGGCGTGTACTAATTTAGTTGATTGAATAACAGCAGATGCACAGTAAAAATTATTCTTGTTTCGGTTAACCAGTAGTTTTACAACTCTATTAAAGCACAGATAAGCAGTACCAATCATAAGAACAATCAAAGCAAATTCAGGGGGGAATGTATTCGCTTGGTAATCTTCTGATATACCATAACCAAGTAAAAATATAAAAAGTGATATACTTACAATTATTTCATCTTTACCTAATTTATTATACACAAGCTCTCCTCCTAAAGTTCTTATAGTCTGTCCGACCAACTATATTATATCATAATTCAAAAACAATTGCAACAAAAAACCTCCGATATATTGACATCGGAGATTTTGTCACTCTCGCTCAAAATAGATGACATAGAAAATGGCTTTGTAATATGTTCAGTTCGGTAAATTGGAATTTATCGCTAAGACAAGCCGAAAATTTCATTCCCAATTAAAATTCCAAAACACCATAAAAAAGAAAATCAAAGTCAGAATTATAGAAAGAAGAATTGGTATAATAGCCAATTTTCTATTTTTACGATAAAGAGTCTTTCCAATAAAAATGTTTGACCATACAAACGACACAATATATGCAAGAAACAAGGCAATAGCTACCAGACAATCTATAAGCTGCCGAACCTCAAAACAGTTATTTTTATAAGTCCAAATCAGCGTTCCAAAAGCTAAATGTAATAATGAAAAAACAAATGGTGTTGCGAGGCTATCTAATAAAATCCCCAGACAGCTTATAATCACCTTTAATCTTTTTTTCATATTTCTTCTCCTTGTCAAATTCTTATTTCTCGGTCTGTCCGACCAACTATATTATACCACATTCCGCAAATAATTGCAACAAAGATTGAAAATTATAATTCTTATAAAATAAAACAACCGCCCGATGTGAATGTCAGGCGGTTATGTTTAGTTGGATAAATTGGGATTTTACAAATCTGTTTCTTGAATAATACTTAATGACCTTGATGATGCAAGTTCATCAGCTTTCATTTCTAAAATAATGCTTTTTTCAACCCATTGATAGTCTACAGTTTCTCCGTTTTGCAAGGTAATAGCGTTCTTATCCCAGTCAGTAATGCATAAAAATTCAACGTAAATTGAACGACGTCCGTCATGTACGATTCGTCTGATTTCTTGTAAATCGGACGAAATAATTCCGGTTTCCTCCCTTAATTCTCGGATTGCACATTCAATCGGTGTTTCACCAGTCAGTGCAGACCCTCCTGCTGTCAATTCCCACATGCCACCGCAATGCTTTTCAAAATCTCGCTGCATAAGCAAATATGTTCCATCTGTATGCTTCACAATTATGTCGCACACCAAATGGTACATACCTTCTGGAATAGGCTCACCCCTAACCAATTTAACATTTTCTATTCTATTGAATTGTCTATCATATGCATCCCATATTTCAATCATAAAAGCACTCACCAATTCTTATTTATGTTCTGTCCGACCAACTATATTATATCATAATTCAAAAACAATTGCAACAAAGATTGAAAATTATAATTCTTATAAAATAAAACAACCGCCCGATGTGTGAATGTCGGGCGGTTGTGTTTAGTTGGATAAATTGGAATTCACATTATAATTTCAGATTGATAATACTTTTCTTGAAAACGAATCAGCTCAATGATTTCTTCTTTGGTAAATGAGACATCTTCGGGACAAACTACCCACTTTTCTTCAACATCGTCATATCGGTGAACGATTGCAATAATCTTACCTGTAAAACGCTCAACTGGATGAGCAACACCTAAAATGTATGCATCCTGTTCCTCGCCGTCAGGGGCAATTATACCCTCAATATATCCGTAGTTGATTGGATAATACATATCTTTATATTTCGGATGGTAACTTCCAAGCGGTCTATCAACTGTAACGGTAACAATATCACCAATCATTCTGAACCTCCTATAAATTCTTATTTCTCGGTCTGTCCAACCGACTATATTATACCACATTCCGCAAACGATTGCAACAAAAAACCTCTGATATATTGACATCGGAGGTTTTGGTTGGGGTAGCGGGATTTGAACCCACGCATGACAGAGTCAAAGTCTGTTGCCTTACCGCTTGGCCATACCCCAATAATGTTAATGCTTATTATACAGAAAAAAGTCCGAAATATCGGACTTTTTCTGACATGGAGGCGCCACCCAGATTTGAACTGGGGATCAGGGTGTTGCAGACCCACGCCTTACCACTTGGCTATAGCGCCATGCTGGAGCGGATTACGAGGCTCGAACTCGCTACCTCCACCTTGGCAAGGTGGCGCTCTACCAGATGAGCTAAATCCGCAATGGCGACCCGGATGAGGCTCGAACTCACGACCTCTAGCGTGACAGGCTAGCGTTCTAACCAACTGAACTACCGGGCCAATGGTGGGGACTACAGGGCTCGAACCTGTGACCCTCTGCTTGTAAGGCAGATGCTCTCCCAGCTGAGCTAAACCCCCACTGTTTGGTGTTATCAGCTTTCTTATCGCTGACGACTTATATATTATAGCATACCTTTTTGGATTTGTCAACCCCTTTTTTGAAATTTTTTCAAAAAAATTTTTGGAAATCGAGTTTTTGGCTATATATCGTGAAATAAATTTCGAAAAAATTTTTGAAACGGCTTGATTAGCAATGATTTTTCAGGGAAAAATTAAAAAAACAGCACGATTTTAAGAAAGATTGGTAGATATGCTGTATTTCAACAGATGTTAATATTGCAATTTGCTAAAAGCGGAAAATTGTAATTGAATTTTTGTGTCATAATGTCAAAATCAAGAATTTCTATTGACTTTTATTTTTCATAGTGATATAATAAAAGTAATATGTATTTAAGGCATTGATATTTTTGGAGATAATTAGTATTTTCAGGAATTATTGTATTTTTTTAATTTGAATTAAGGAGAATTACTGTGGAGTTTAAACCTTTTGAAGAAAAAATATGGCTTTCTTCTCCGACTATGCACGGCGAAGAAATTGAGTATGTCAATGAGGCATACACTACAAACTGGATGTCAACTGTAGGTAAGAATATCAACAATGTTGAAGCCATGATTGCTGAAAAAGTCGGATGTAAACATTCTGTTGCTCTTGCATCCGGTACAGCGGCACTTCACCTCTGCGTTAAGCTTGCAGGTGAAAAATTGTATGGTATTCCTAAAGCAGGGGAGGGGGCTCTCCGTGGACATAAGGTTTTTTGCTCCGATGTAACTTTCAGCGCTACCGTTAATCCCATTTGCTATGAGGGCGGCGAGCCTGTATTTATTGATACTGAGTACGATACATGGAATATGGACCCTGCGGCACTTGAAAAAGCTTTTGAAATTTATCCCGATGTTCGTCTTGTAGTTCTTGTTCATCTTTACGGTGTTCCGGGAAAAATTGACGAAATAAAGGCTATCTGTGCTAAACACAATGCACTTCTTATAGAAGATGCCGCTGAATCTTTCGGTGCTTCATATAAAGGTGTTCAGACAGGAAAATTCGGCGACTATAGTGCTATTTCCTTTAATGGAAACAAGATTATTACAGGTTCATCAGGCGGTATGTTCCTTACAGAATCTCTTGCAGATGCTGAAAAGGTTAGAAAATGGTCTACACAGAGCCGTGAAGCTGCTTCATGGTATCAGCATGAGGAAATCGGCTACAATTACAGAATGTCAAATGTAATTGCAGGTGTTGTAAGAGGACAGATTCCTTATCTTGAAGAACACATTTCACAGAAAAAAGCTATTTTCGAACGCTACAAAGAGGGCTTCAAGGATTTGCCCGTAAAAATGAATCCTTTTGATGTTGAAAACAGCGAACCTAACTACTGGCTCAGTTGTATTATTATTGATAAAGAAGCAATGTGCCGTCAGGTGAGAAGTGACTCCGAGGCACTTTATATAAGTGAAGACGGCAAGAGCTGCCCTACAGAAATTCTCGAAGCTATTTCTGCTCTTAATGCAGAGGGACGACCTGTGTGGAAGCCTATGCATTCACAGCCTATTTTCAGAAGAAATGATTTTATTACTGCCCTCGGAAGCGGCAGAGCTAAGACAAATGCCTATATCGACGGCAATTTCTCTGATGTGGGAACTGATATTTTTGAAAGAGGTCTTTGTCTGCCAAGTGACAATAAAATGACTCCTGAGCAGCAGGACGTAATTATTGCAGTTATCAGAAATTGTTTTGGAAAGTAAGGAGCTATAATGAGTAAAATTAACGTAACTCGTTCCTCAATGCCCTCATATGAGGAATACTGCGAGGAAATCAAGGAATTATGGGAAAGCCGCTGGCTTACAAATATGGGAGCAAAGCACCGTCAGTTACAGGCTGACCTTGAAAAGTATCTCAATGTTCCCCATGTTTCTCTTTATACAAACGGACATCTTGCGCTGGAGGGTATACTTCAGGGTATGGATTTCCCCAAGGGCAGCGAGATAATCACAACTCCCTTTACATTTGCTTCAACTACTCATGCAATCGTAAGAAGCGGCTATGTGCCTGTTTTCTGCGATGTAAATGATGTTGATTATACAATTGACGTTACTAAGATTGAGTCGCTAATTACTGATAAGACTGTTGCTATAGTTCCCGTTCACGTTTACGGAAATATCTGCGATACAGAGGCAATTGACGCAATTGCAAAGAAACATAATCTCAAAGTTATATATGACGCTGCTCACGCTTTTGGTGTAGTGAAAAACGGCGTTAGTGCGGCAAATTTCGGCTATGCTTCAATGTTCAGTTTCCACGCTACAAAGGTGTTCAACACAATTGAGGGCGGTGCTGTAACATTTGCAGATGATTCCCTTGTTCAGCTGCTCAACGATATACGCAATTTCGGTATCTGCGGTCCTGAGTCTGTCCGCTATGTCGGCGGAAATGCCAAGATGAACGAGTTTCAGGCAGCTATGGGTATATGCAATCTCCGCCACCTTGGCGGCGAAATTGAAAAGCGTAAGGCAGCTGTGGAGCAGTACCGCAAGCGTCTTTCAGGAGTTGAGGGAATTAAAATCTGTCCCGAACAGGAGGGCGTACAGTCAAATTATGCCTATTTCCCAGTAGTTTTTGACGGCTACAAATACACAAGAGATGATGTTTTTGCAAAACTTGCAGAAAATGACATCATCGCAAGAAAATATTTCTTCCCATTGACAAACAGCTTTGAGTGCTATGAGGATTACCCAACAGCAGGAACTGAAAAAACTCCCGTTGCCGCATATATCGCTGACAGAGTTCTCACTCTGCCCCTTTATGCAGACCTTACAGCAGAAGATGTTGACAGAATTTGTGATATTATTATAGGTAAATAATCATGAGCAGAAGCGGTAATGAATTAAATAATGCTTCATCTGCAACAATAAAAAAAGTAAGAAGTTCAAATCTTGAACTTTTCAGAATCATTTCAATGCTTCTGATTATTGCACATCATTACGTTGTGAATTCAGGTCTTTCTTCGCTTGACGGTCCGTTGTATGATGATAACTTTTCTGTAAAGTCTATTATAATGTTTCTTTTTGGAGCTTGGGGTAAAACAGGCATTAACTGTTTTATGATGATTACAGGCTATTTCATGTGTACATCGCAGATTACAGCTAAAAAATATGCGAAACTTCTTTTTGAAGTGTTTTTCTACAAAATCGTGATATACCTGATTTTTCTGTGCACAGGTCTTGAAACCTTCTCTTTTACGTCTTTGGTGGAGAACCTGCTTATAATCAGATATATTAAACATAATTTCACAGGTTGTTTCCTTGTGTTTTACTTGTTTATTCCATTTCTAAATATACTGATTAAAAACATAAACGAGAAACAACATATAAGATTGCTTGCGCTGCTTGGATTTACGTATATCTTTCTTGGTACAATGCCTAAATTCAGTGTAACTATGAATTATGTATCATGGTTTATGGTTCTGTATTTTATAGCTTCTTATATCCGTTTATATCCCAAGGAAATTTTCTCAAAAAAAGTTTTCTGGGGAGCCGCAACAATTATAAGCATGCTTTTGTCAGTTGTAAGTGTAATTGGCTGTGCATGGATAAGTATAAAAACAGGTACAAACAGAACATATATGTTCGTTACAGATTCCAATACTGTACTTGCAGTTATAACAGGTGTTTCTGCGTTTATGTTCTTTAGAAATCTGAAAGTTCCTTACAGTAAATTTATAAATACGCTTGGAGCTTCTACCTTTGGAGTTCTTCTTATTCACGGTAATGGGAATGTTCGTTATTGGCTGTGGTACGATCTCCTGAACAATACAGGCGTATATAAGGAAAGTTATGTATTTATACATGCTGTTTTAAGTGTGATAGGGATATTTACTGTATGCACAATAATTGACGCTCTGCGTATTCGTTTTATTGAGTCGCCAACAATGAAATGCTGGGATAAGCATTATGATTCAATAAAACAATGGTATGAGCGTACTGAAAATAAAATATTAAAAAAATTAAATGTAAAGTAGGTGTTTCAGAATGAAAGGAATTATCCTTGCCGGAGGTTCCGGTACAAGACTTTATCCGCTTACAAAGGTTACATCAAAACAGCTTTTGCCTGTATACGACAAGCCAATGATTTTTTATCCCCTGTCAACTCTTATGCTGGCTGGAATACGTGATATTCTGATTATTTCTACACCTACGGATACACCACGTTTCAAGGAACTTTTAGGTGACGGAAGCAATATGGGAATTAACCTTTCCTACGCTGTTCAGCCAAGTCCTGACGGACTTGCACAGGCATTTCTCATTGGTGAGGAATTCATCGGAGATGACTCCTGTGCAATGATTTTAGGCGATAATATTTTCTACGGCGGCTGGTTCAGAAAGAATCTTAAAGAGGCTGTAAAAAATGCTGAGGACGGCAAGGCTACAATTTTCGGCTATTATGTCCGTGACCCCGAAAGATTCGGAATTGTTGAGTTTGACAAGGAAAGCAATGTTGTTTCTGTTGAGGAAAAGCCTGCAAATCCAAAGTCAAATTACGCTATAACAGGACTTTACTTCTATCCAAAGGGAGTAAGTGCAATGGCTAAGGAGGTCAAGCCCTCTGCTCGTGGAGAACTTGAAATCACCGACCTTAACCGTATGTATCTTGAAAATGACGACCTTAAAGTGCAGATTCTCGGCAGAGGTTTCGCATGGCTTGATACAGGAACAATGGAGAGCCTTATGGAGGCAGCTTCGTTTGTTCAGACAGTTCAGAATAGACAGGACGTTGTAATTTCAGCTCCCGAGGAAATTGCATACTACGAAAAATGGATAACAAAGGAACAGCTTATGGAAACTGCGGCAGCTTACGGAAAATCACCATATGGTGAGCATTTGAAGCGTGTAGCAGAAGATAAATTTGTATTCTGAGGAGAATTTTATGAATATTATTGTAACAGGCGGTGCCGGATTTATCGGCTCAAATTTTGTATTTCATATGCTTGACAAGCACCCCGATTATAGAATCGTGTGCCTTGACAAGCTGACATATGCAGGAAATCTTTCAACGCTGAAATCGGTTATGGACAACCCTAATTTCCGCTTTGTAAAGGCTGATATCTGCGACCGTGATGCAGTTTTTGCCCTCTTTGAGGAGGAAAAGCCCGACATAGTTGTTAACTTTGCGGCTGAAAGTCACGTTGACCGTTCAATTGAAGATCCGGGAATTTTCCTTAAAACAAATATTCTCGGTACACAGACACTTATGGACGCTTGCAGAAAGTACGGTATACAGCGTTATCATCAGGTTTCAACTGATGAGGTTTACGGCGACTTGCCCCTTGACCGCCCTGACCTTTTCTTCACAGAGGAAACACCAATTCACACAAGCAGTCCATACAGCTCATCAAAGGCAGGTGCAGACCTTCTCGTTCTTGCATACCACAGAACATTCGGACTTCCTGTGACAATTTCAAGATGTTCCAACAACTACGGTCCATACCATTTCCCAGAGAAGCTTATTCCTCTTATGATTGCAAATGCACTCAATGACAAGCCTCTTCCGGTTTACGGTAAGGGCGAAAATGTACGTGACTGGCTCTATGTTGAGGACCATTGCAAGGCAATTGACCTTATTATCCACAATGGTAAGGTTGGCGAGGTTTACAATATCGGCGGTCATAATGAAATGGCAAATATTGATATTGTAAAAATCATCTGCAAGGAGCTTAACAAGCCTGAAAGCCTTATCACATACGTGGCAGACCGTAAGGGACACGATATGCGTTATGCTATCGACCCAACTAAAATTCACAATGAACTCGGCTGGCTTCCCGAAACAAAGTTTGCAGACGGTATCAAGAAAACTATTCAGTGGTATCTCGACAACAAGGATTGGTGGGAGGAAATCATCTCAGGCGAGTATCAGAATTACTACGATAAAATGTACAGCAACAGATAAACCGAACAATCAAGGGAGGATTGGGATATGAATCTGAAACAGCTTCGCTATGCACTTGTTCTGTATGATACAGGCAGTTTCTCACAGGCAGCGGAGGTTCTCGGTATTTCCCAGCCCTCCCTTAGTCAGTATATAAACAAAATCGAAAAAAGCCTTGATGTAAGGCTTTTTGACCGTTCAGGCTCGGATATCCGCCTTACTGACGCAGGTAAAATTTACCTTGAAGCAGGCAGAAAAATCCTTGATATTGAACGGCAGATGCAGAATAAATTCTGCGATTTGCGTAATAACGAATACGGCAGCGTTGTGGTGGGAATTTCTCCCCACCGCTGTTTTTGTGTAGGTCCCTATCTGGTGAAGCGGTTCAAGGAAAAATACCCCGGTATGCACCTTGTTCTCGATGAAAGAAGCGGACGGGATTTGCTGGATTCCGCTGAAACAGGCTGTTTTGACCTGTGTTTAGCCGTTCTTCCCGTTGATGAGCATATTTTCTCTTATGTGCCTGTTTATCGTGAGGAGGCGGTTATTGCTGTTCCGAACAATACTGAGCTTTGCAGAAAACTCAACGAATCGGCAGAGGTTATGGAAAACAGAAAGCGTCCTGCTGTTGACATTCAGATGATTAACGGTGCAGATTTCGCAATTCTTGCAGAGGGTATGCCTATGCAGATTATTCTCAATAATGTGTGCAGGGATTACGGCATTGAGCTTAATAAAGTGGTGGAATGCCGCAGTCTTGAGGCTCTTGAAGCTATGGTAAGTGCAGGAATTTGCTCTGCCCTCATTCCCTCATATCTGACGGAGTACAAAATCAAGCAGTCGGCAGTAACCTGTTTTTCAATAAAACAGGACGTTCCCTCACGTGAAATCGTTGCAATTTATCCAAAGGGGCAATATCTTTCAAAGCCTGTATCTGATTTAATCGACATTTTAAAGGAAATAAACGCATAAGAAATGCCGTCGGAGTCCTTAAAATCCGACGGTAAATTTCCGTATGGTATATAAGTAAATGATTATAAGTGTTATAGCTTATGGCCTTATCTTTAATCCATTGTGGTAATTTGGTATTGCTGAAAATATATTAGTTAATTATAAATTCATATTAAAATTTCCTGAATATGAAATATAGGGACAAAGCCTTAAATTTAGGATATTATGTCAAAAATAGGCAGATATATTCTATATCTTTTTACTTGCATTTTTTAAGAATTTATGATATAATGATAGGGAACGCAATTTCAGATTGGCGTTAATATTACAATTTGTATTTAATGGAAAAAAGATAGTGAGGTTGAAATTATGTCAGAAGAAAAAAATATTAATCTTGTGCTGAAAAACCCCGATGATTACGATAAGCCTATTTTGACCATAGGCGGAATTGTAAGTCAGGTAAAACGCTTTTTTGTGCTGTGGGTTGTAGTTTCTATCGTTGCCGCTCTTATCACAGGCTGCGGTACATTCCTTCTCGGAAGTACAGCCGCTACTGCAAAGGCAATGGTTGAGTTTACTTTTGACGGAATTGAAAAGGGTAAGGACCCCGCAGGCAATGAGTTTGAAATTCAGCAGATTAAGTCACCTGCTGTTATTGAAGGTGCTCTTGATGCTCTTATGTACCCTGACGATGAAGTTGATGTTGACTCACTCCGTAATAACATCAAAATTGAAAGTGTTACTCCTTCTGACGCTATTGACAAAATGGCTGCATATAAGAGCGTTTTTGATATCGGAAACAACGCTGCTATGAACGCTGTTGAGGAAATGCTCGATGTTTCTGTTTATCCTACACGTTTTATTATCACTCTCGATCTTAAAGCTGCTAAAATCAGCAAGGATGACGGTGCAAGAGTTCTTGATGCAATTCTTGATTCATACAAGAGATATTTCTACGAAACATACGGCTATAACAGAGCTTTAGGTAGTGCTGTTCTTGCAATTGATTACCACGATTATGACTATGAACGTGCAATTGACGTGTTCGATTCAACTCTTGAATCTGCACAGAAGTACGTTAGTTCTCTTGCAAATCAGGATTCCACAAGCTTCAGATCTACAACTACAGGTTATTCCTTCTCTGACCTTTCAAGTGCTATCGGCACACTCAGAAGTGAAGATTTAGGCTGGATTTCTTCATATGTTACTATTAATAATGTAACAAAGGACAAGGAACTTCTTCTTATAAACTATCAGTATCGTATTGATAACCTCAAAAGACAGAGAACTGCTGCAAAGTCAAACCTCGAATCCGTAGAGGCTTCAATCGAAAAATATCAGAAAGATACAGTAATGGTTATGGCAGGTGCAAACAGCGAAACTGCTAACCTTACATTATCACAGGCATCACCTCAGTATGACCAGATGATTGACAGAAAGCTTGCAACTCAGGCTGAAATTGCAGAGTGTACAAAGGATATTGACTACTACGAGGGACGTATCGAGAGCCTCAACAAGAGTACAGGCAGCACAAGTAAGGCTCAGATGGAACTTCTTGATGCAGAGCTTGACAAGCTTTATGAAAAGACAAATAATATTCTTAATCTCGTAGAAAGCACAGCAGATGAATTCTTTGCAAATGTTGCTTTTGCAAATGCTTACTCAATCATTGTTCCTTCATCTGTTGAAAATGACTACAGCCTGCCAAACATTGTTCTTATAATAGCAGTAGTTGAAATCGTTATTTTCCTTGCTTTTGCAATGATTATCGTTGTACGTGCTTTCGCTAACCAGTACAATGAGAACAACGGCGTTGTAACTGTTAAAAAGGCTGCAAAGGCAGAAGCTTCAAAGGCTGAGGAAGAAGCTGAAGATGAAGCTGACGAAGAAAAAGAACAGAAGAAAAGCAACAAGAATAAAAAGTAATATATTAACACAGCATAAGTGAGTATTAAGGCAATCCACCAAAAGATCCCTGACGGCTTTGTACGAAATCTGCTTGCATATTTTTCGTCATTCCGTCTTGTAAAACGCATCTATCGCACAAGTTCTGTGCGATATTGCCTTAAATAACTTGTGCTGTGTTGTGTTGTCTTAAATTAAGGCGGCATTGCTGTGATGAATGCAATGTCGATTGTTAATGCTAAGGAGCAGCTAAATGATATATTTGATTTGTTTCGGTGCTTCGGCACTTTTTGCACAACTGGCACATAAATCAAAGTTTAAGCTTGCGATTTTATTATGGTCTGTTCTTAGTATAGCCATTACGGTAACTCTCGCAGGTCTGCGTGATTACGATATTGGAATAGATGTTGACCATTACAGAACATACAGATTATACTGGGGACAGGCATCAGCAGGTACATTTGCTGAATATATGAAGTTTTACTGTAAACATGATACGGAATATCTGTTTGCTGTATTTATTGGTGCTATTGCCTATTATACAAATGACTTCCGATGTTTCCTGTTTTTGAGCCATGCTGTCATAATAACCTTTGTGTATATCGGTGCTTACCGTCAGAGGAAAAATGTTAATCCTGCACTGGTAATGCTTCTGTTTTATCTTTATTTTTACAATCATTCACTTAATGTTATCAGACAATATATGGCAATGGCGATTGTATTTGCTTTCTTGATTGATATGATGAACGGCAAATATGTTAAATATATGATTGTCATTTTTATATCTATGTTTGTACACGCTACAGCGATTATTGCTTTAGGACCCATGCTTATATATATTGTCCTTAACCATAAAAAATATCTGGGTGCTCCAAAGAGCCGCAAAAGATTTGTTATTTTCGGTGTAATGTGTATGGTTGTTATGTTCGTACCTTTGATAAAGGTTGCAATGGGACTCGGTCTGTTATCAGGTTTTGGCTTTTATACGGAAGGTCAAAGCGGCTGGCCTATTTACCTTACTGCATTTTTGCTTATGGAGCTGTTCGGAATTTATGTATTCCGCAGAAAGTTCCGTTTAAGTTCGCCATACAGCGACTTTTTCCTGATATGCAGCATATCATACATACTTCTTCACCAGCTTGGCGGTTTAATGAACTTCGGTAAGCGAATAGCAGGTTATTTTTCATTTATAAATATTCTTTCTATCGCATCTCTTGCAAAATGTTCAAAGCAGACTGATAATAAGATAATTATAAATACCGCAATAATTTCGCTCAGCTTGTTATACTGGGTATTCTTCTACATAATAAAAAATGCAAGTCATACCTATCCTTATGTTTTAGGAGTTTAATTAAAAGGAGATAGTGTCTATATGGGTAGTAACGGCAATATAACTGCAAAGAAAACACTCGGTTCAGCAGTTGTATGGAAATTTATGGAAAGAATGGGCGTAAGTGTTGTACAATTGGCACTTCAGCTTTTCCTTGCACGTATTCTTGGTCCGGAACGATATGGTGAACTTAGCCTTATGGTAATTTTCACCAACCTTGCCAATGTATTCATTCAGAGAGGCTTCAATAATGCTCTTATTCAGAACAAGGATGTAAAGGAAAACGATTATTCCTCTGTTTTCTGGGTAACAATGGGTATTGCAACGATAATATATACGATACTTTTCTTCGCTGCTCCCGGAATTGCTGTATTATACAAAATCCCTGAATTATCGGATTTTGTTCTGCCTTTCCGTGTAATTTGCCTTATCTTATTCCCCGGTACGCTTAATTCTATTCAGATAGCTAAAATCAGCCGTGAAATGGATTTCAGAAAGATATTTTTCGGAAATGTTGCAGGTATTATCATAAGCGGCGTTGTAGGTATTATTATTGCTGTTAATGGCGGCGGACTCTGGGCATTAGTTGCACAGACACTCATAAACACAACTGTAGCTTGTATTGTAATGTACGTTCAGACAAGAATAAAGATTAAAATGCACATTGACTGGGTAAGAATAAAATCTTTATTCTCTTTTGGCTGGAAACTTCTTGTATCAGGTCTTGTCGATACTATATATCAGGATATTCGCAGCCTTGTAGTTGGCGTAAAGTACAATAAGGCAACTCTTGGCTTCTATAATAAAGGTAAGCAGTTCCCGCAGTTTGTTATTAATGCGGTTAATTTGACTGTACAGTCGGTAATGCTTCCTGCTATGTCCGAAAAACAGGACGACAAATCAAAGGTTAAAGCATTGATGAAAAACTCAATGATTATAAGTGCATATACGATTTTCCCTGCTATGGCAGGTCTTGCAGCAATTTCCACAGCAGTAATTTCAATTATCCTTGGTGAAAAATGGCTGCCTGCCGTGCCTTATATGCAGATTTACTGTTTTACATTTGCATTCTATCCTGTTCATTCCTGTAACTTACAGGCAATTAACGCTATGGGACGAAGCGATTTGTTCCTTAAACTTGAAATTATAAAAAAGATATACGGTCTTATTGCTCTTACAATTGCCGTATTATGCTTTGATTCGCCTATTATTATTGCGTTTACAGGTGTAATTACAACAGTTATCAGCTGTTTTGTAAATGCAGGACCTAACCGCAAATTGCTGGATTATTCCTATAAGGAGCAGTTTATGGATATTCTGCCTTCCTTTATTTCTTCAATTGTAATGTTTGGTGCTGTTTATGCTTTACAGTATCTTAAACTTAACGCAGTATTGACACTTATTTTACAGATTTTCTTCGGTGTTGTTGTATACGCAGGAATATCAATTATATTCAAGCCTGAGCCTTACAAATTATGTGTTACTGCAATTAAAAATCGTAAAAAGAAGAAAGCTTCAATATAAATAAATTCAGGAGGAAAACGTTTTGAGTGAACAGATTGTGGTCAGTGTTATTTGTAATTCGTTTAATCATGGCAAGTATATAAAAGATACTCTTGAGGGATTTGTAACACAGAAAACAAATTTCCCCTTTGAGGTTCTTGTTCATGATGATGCTTCAACAGATAATACTGCTGATATTATACGTGAATACGAAGCGAAATATCCTGAGCTGATAAAGCCTATCTATCAGACGGTAAATCAATATTCACAGAAAATCGGTATAAACAAGACTTATCAGGTTCCAAGAATCAAGGGAAAATATGTGGCAATCTGCGAGGGTGACGATTATTGGACAGATCCTATGAAGCTGCAAAAACAGGTCGACTTTATGGAGGCAAATCCCGATTGTACAATGTGCGGCTGTTCTGTTGCATGGCTTAATATGGAAACTAATACCATGAGCCATACAAAATGCAGTACCTCTGAGGACAGGGAAATTACACTTGAAGAAATCATTCTTGAAAAAAAAGGCCGTCCTATGCAGACTGCAAGTTTCCTTGTTTTAGCTGATATTTATAAGGATAAAGAAGGCTGGGTGTTAAAATTTCCTGTTGGTGACGTAGTTCTTCTGTTAAAGTCTGCAATACAAGGCAAGGTTTATATGCTTGCAGATGAAATGGCTGTATATCGTAATTTAGCTCCCGGTTCGTGGACAGCTAAAATGAAAAATGATACAGCTAATAAAATTGCTACATATGATAAATTTATTGTTGGCTGGGAAAGCTTCAACGAGGGTACAGGACTGAAATACAATGATTTAGTAACAAAAAGAATTAAAATGGTAAAATATCTTAAAGCCAAGAAAACCTGCGACTGGAAAACAATCCGGTCTGAGGAGCTGAGAGAAATCTATTCCGAAAGAACCTTTAAGCAGAGAATGGCGGATATGGTTCAATGTAAAATGCCTAAGCTTTATGATAAGATTATGAACTTGATTCATAATTAAAGTTTCTCTAAAGTGTGATATTTATAAGGAGGAATAAGCCTGTGACTTACTCGAAAGTTAGTATCATAGTTCCGATATACAAGGTTGAGGAATTCCTTGATCAATGTTTTGCTGCATTGGATTCCCAGACATATCCTGACCTTGAAATAATTCTTGTTGATGATGGTTCTCCCGATAATTGCGGTGCAAGATGCGACGAATACGCCAAAGGAAAAGAAAATGTCAGGGTTATTCATCAGAAAAATCAGGGGCTTTCAGCTGCAAGAAATAATGCAGTAAAGGTTGCTGAGGGCGATTATATAGTGTTTGTTGATTCTGATGATTTCTTTACTTCTGACTATGTTCAGTATTTGGCTGAATTAGTGCTGAAAAATGATGCTGATATGGCAATTGCTGCATATAAGATGTGCGGTCCCGATGTGGATTATAAGACAGTTAACGAAGAAAAAGATGTGAAGATTATGGACGCAGCTGAAACTATGGAAATAATGTGCTACGGACATACTTTCAGTTCTCATGCGTGGGCTAAGATTTATAAAAAGGAAATGCTTCTTTCTTATCCTTATCCAGATGGTAAGCTTTATGAAGATGTAGCAACTACCCATAAAATTGTGGGCGATTGCGAACGCATAGTATTTGGCAATAAAATTGTGTATTACTGGGTACAGCGACAGGGCAGCATAACTCATATGCCTGTTAATGAAAAGCAGCTTTATGGTGTACAGGCTACAAAAAATCAGCTGGAATATGTGAAAAACAGATTTCCTTCGGCTATTCCTGCAGCAGAATTCAGATGTGCTGCAAAGCTTGTGGATTTTTCAACAAAGTATGTTCTTAATCCAAGCGATAAGGAGATATTCAAGTTCTTAAGGAGTGAAATGAAACAGTATATCAAGTCTGTATGCAAGAATCCTAAGAATACAATTCTGTTTAAAATCCGCTGTATTTCGTTGTATCTCGGATATATTCCGAATTATCTTGTTTCACACGCATATGCTTTGTTAAAGAAAATATAAAACGGGATTATATGAGGGAGCCTCTAAAAACCTGCCTCATGGTTTGAAAATCCTCACGTGTTTCGTTTTTAGAGCACCTCATAAGACATTCTGTTGAGTTTTTGTTATCATTTATTTTAGGTTGGGAGTTTTAAAATGAGAAATTTTCAGTTATTCATCAAACGTGCCTTTGACATTGTGGCTTCAGCTGCACTTATAATTATTCTTACAATAATACCTGTGTTTATTATTGTTCCTATAGCTATAAAGCTTACTTCAAAAGGCCCTGCTGTATTCGTTCAGGAGCGTTCAGGCAAAGACGGAAAGGTGTTCAATATCTACAAGTTCCGTACAATGAAGCTTCTTCCAGAGGGTGCTTACAGTGTTGACGGTGTGCTTTATAAAGCCAATGGCGAACTTCTTGAACCCTCATCAACACGTATAACAAAGGTAGGTAAGTTTCTCCGTAAAACAAGCCTTGATGAGCTTATGCAGCTTTTCAACATTCTCAACGGCACTATGAGTTTTGTAGGTCCACGTCCTACACTTCCTTATCAGGCAAAATCATACAATGATGAGCAGAAGCGTCGTTTTGAAATGCGTCCCGGTGTAACAGGTCTTGCACAGGTAAGCGGCAGAAATAATCTTACATGGACTGAAAAGATTGCTTATGATGTTGAGTATATCGACAATTTCAGCTTATGGGAAGATATTAAAATCCTTTTCAGAACAGTTGCAGTTGTACTGAAAAAGGACGATATCGAGTTTAAAAAAGAGGATACACTTACAAAGAAAGAAAATCGCACAGCTGAAAATAGTGAAGCCGTGCCTGCAAGTTCAGAACAGTAAGCAGCTGTTTTCAATTGAGTTGGAGGAATTAGTATGAAAGCTTTAGTTTTAGCAGGTGGATTGCCACAGATTACGCTGATTAATGAGCTTAAAAGCAGGGGAGTAGAAACTGTGCTGGCTGACGGCAATGACAAGGCTATTGCCCGTCCCTATGCTGATATGTTCTACAGAGTCAATATTTTTGATATTGATGCAGTAGTTGCTATTGCCCGTAATGAAAAGGTTGATTTTGTTATTACCTGCTGTGCAGACCAGGTTCTTCTTGTAGTTGCACAGGTTGCGGAAATTCTCGGTTTACCGTGGTATATCGACTATGAAACAGCTAAGAATGTTTCCGATAAGGAGCTTATGAAAAAGGTGTTTGTGGAGAATAATATCCCCACTTCACGCCACGTTGTAATGGCTGAACTTGATATGGAGCAGATAAAGGAGCTGAAATATCCTCTTATTGTAAAGCCTGTTGACGCTTACAGTTCAAGAGGTGTCCGCAAAGTTCTCAATGAAGCTGAACTTCATGAGGCTTTTGACAATGCAGTTAAAATCAGCCGCAACAATAATGCTATTGTTGAGGAATTCTGTCAGGGCGAGGAAATCAGCGTTGATATTTTCGTTTCCGACGGAAAGGCACACGTGCTTTGCGTTTCAAACAGCGAAAAGGTAAAGGACGAGGATAAGTTCGTTATTTTCCGTGGAAGATTCCCTGTTGCCGCATCTGAGGAACTTCACAAGAAAATTGAAGTTGTGGCACAGCAGATTGCAGATGCCTTTAATCTTAAAAATTGCCCTATGCTTGTACAGATGATTTCAGACGGAGAAAATGTTTCTGTTCTTGAATTTTGTGCACGTACAGGCGGAGCAATGAAATTCCTTCTTATCAGACGTTCCTGCGGATTTGATGTAATCAAGGCTGTAGTTGACCTTACAATGGGCAAAAAGCCACAGGTAGTTTTAAGCGAACCTGAGAATAAATATATCGTAAACGATTTTATTTACTGCAAGGAGGGTGTATTTGACCGCCTTGAGGGCTTTGAGGAACTTGTGGAAAAGGGATTCCTCACGGATTTCCACCCACTTCGTCCCAGCGGATTTGTATTCAGCGGACAGGTAAACAGCAGCGGCGACCGTGTTGCAGGTATTACCGTTCAGGCTGATACACTTGAAGAATTCAACCGCAAACATCGCTATATCGTTAATAATGTAAAGGTTCTTGATGTGAATGGAAACGACATTATGCGTCACGACCTTCTTCCCGATTTAGAATAATTCATACCAATTATAGAATAATTGCCGTACATCGCCAATTGGCTTTGTACGGCTTTTTTGGTAATATATTAAAATATTTCAATCTCTATTGACATTTGCTTAATGATGTGATATAATAACACTTGGTGGTTGAGATATAGCAAATTTCACATACCGTATAGACAAAATGACAACACTTGCATAAATCGAAAGGCGGAGCAAAATGAAGCAGTACGAATATGCGGTGGCAATAGCCGATTGCGGCAGTATTTCACAGGCTGCCGAGGCATTGTCCGTTGCACAGCCTACATTAAGTAAATATCTGAAAAAGCTTGAATCGGATTTGGGAGTCGAGCTTTTCGACAGAAGTACAATTCCGCTGTCAATGACAAAGGCAGGGGAGAAATTCGTGGAAACAGGCAGACAGGTTCTTGCCCTTGAATATGAATTGAAAAAATTCATTGACGAGTACAACGAAAGACCTGCGTTAATCCGTGTGGGAATAAGCACTTCCCGTTCACCTTATCTTATGCCTGTTATTATTTCCGCTTATCAGGAAAAATACCCCGACCACAGAATTGTGATTAACGAGGGAAAAACCGATGAACTGCAAAAAATGCTCATTCATGGCGATGTTGACCTCATAATCAGCCTCCTTGATAAGGAGAGTGCGGCATTTGAAAATATACCGCTGTTTGACGAAGAAATTCTTCTTGCGGTTCCTAAAAATACAGCCTGCAAATTCACATCTGTAATGGAAATGCTGAAAAATTCCCCTCTTATAACATTGGGAAAAGGACAGGTTTTGTGGCAGACAATGTGCAGTATTGCCGATTATGTAGGGGCTGAAAATCCTCTCATTGAGTGCCAGTCTGTTGAATCAGCCCTTGCAATGGTACGCTGCGGATTGGGAGTTACTGTAATTCCCTCATATATTTCCGAATTCGGTGCAGATTCACAGAATCAGGGAGTTGAATTTATACAGCTGCCTGCTGAATTGTCAGAAAAAGTTTTGGTTGAAAGCCGCCGCACAGTATGCGTTTTCTACAGACGGGAGCAATTCCTGTCAGCAGCTGAAAAGGTTTTCATCGAATGTGCAAGACAGGCAAGGGGCAACATCTGACAATGTTCTGATTTCTTTGGAAATCGGACTTTATATATATAATTTTCGGGAAATTCTGTGGGTTAACGACGGCTGAATTTCTATAACAAGGATTATTTTGTCATAGAAATTCAACTGTTGTTTAGTGAGAAATTCCCAAACAAAATCAAGGAGGTATGGTTATGCCATCAGCATTTATTTATCTCGGCATTCTGCTTTTGACAATCGTAATCTGGTTTATGGTTTTCAAAAGACCTGTTTATGAGGCAATCCTCATAAGCTTCATTATTCTTCTCACAGTCACAGGTACATGGGGCAACATCGGCTCTTACATTGAAAAGGGACTTACAACTTCCCTTCTTTATTCAATGACCGCATTCGTCGCCATGTCCGTTGTCCTCACAAAAACAAAGGTAGTTGACAGCTGTATTGCAATTATTCTTTCAATTCTCGGAAGAATCCCCGGTGGTGCAGGTTACGTTTCAATTATCGCTTCCGCATTTATGGGAGCTTTATCAGGAAGCGGCCCCGGTAACGTAATGGCTACAGGTTCAATTACAATTCCCGCAATGAAGAAATCAGGTTTCCCCCCTGAGCTTGCAGCGAATGTTGAAAGTAACGCAAGCTATATGGGAAATATGATTCCTCCCTCATCAAATATCGTAGCAGCTCTCGGTGCTTACACAGCACTTTACGGTGAAGAACTCACAACAGGACAGTTCTGGGTTGTACTCTGGGGAATTGCTATCTGGTTCATTTTACAGCGTATTCTCACATTATTCGCATTCTGCAAATACTACAAGGTTAAGCCAATGAGCAAAGAGGAACTCCCCACATTAAAGGAATCCCTCAAAGTTGGCTGGCAGGGACTTCTTCTCCCCATTATTATTCTTCTTCCTTTTGTATTTGACTTTATGTTCAAGGAAACACTTTTCACAGAGCGTCTTGGTGCAGCAGGTGCAAAGGCACTTTCAAGCAGCTTGCTCATCTTTATCCCAGGTATCGCAACACTTTTCGCTTGCCTTATCACAAAGGATAAGAAAATGGTTACACCTAACAAGCTTGCAGAGATGTTTGGAAAGGGCGTAAAGACAATTGCTCCTTCTGTAGCAGTTTGTATTATCGGTTATATGATTGGTGCAATGTTCGCTGACCTTAACGTATCAGAGGAAATGCAGGTATTTATCGAGGGCGTAAACTTCAGCAAGTTCGGTCTTGTATTGTTCATCTGTCTGCTCACTTGCTTCCTCGGAATGGTTATTCCCGGTTCTTCACTTGTTGTTATCTTTGGACCTGTATTTATCACAACACTTGCATCAGTTGGCGTAAATCCAATTCTTGCAGCAGCAATGCTCCCATGTATCTGCGGCGTTATGTGCGGTATCACACCTCCTCTTGGACTTGGTATGTATGCAGGTATGTCACTTGCTGAATCTGATTTCAGTAAGACGTTCAAAAACAATATGTGGTGGGTTGCAGGACAGTTTGTAATGCAGGTTGTCGTTCTTATGGGCTGGCTGCCTATTCTCGGACTTTAAGGAGGTTAAATTATGAAAGAAACATTAAAGAAAATCTCCAATGTGTGTAAGACAATTTTCGGATACGGAATAATGATTTCCCTGTTCGGCGGCGGATTGACATTTTTCGGTTATATCGTTGCCCTTATTATTGGCGGTGATACAGCTGTTGCAATCTGTGACTTTATGAAAACTTACATCACACCTAATGCAATTCTGCTTAGTACAATTATGATTCTTTTCGGTATTTTCGCTATGTATCTTGCAGGTGAACTTGCTCTTACTCCCACAAAGAGAGAGAAGAACGGAAATCCCTCCAAAGAAAAAACTGAGGAGAAAAAGTAAAAAATTTCAGCCGTATCGGAGATAAATCCGATACGGCTGTTTTATACCATTAGATTTGTCTACTGTTGTTTCAGGGATTGGTATTATATTACCAATAAGTAAAAATAAATCCAGCAAGGGGAGAGAGTACAATCATAATTACGGAAAAACTGAAAGACTCAACGGAAGTGAGAGTTGCACGCTGCTCCGAGGGGAACATATCCTGCAAAATAGCGTTAGTCCGCACTTGCAGAGCGTCATCTCCCACGGCGGCAATAAATCCGCCTAAAGCCATTACAAGATAAGATGCGGAATGTTCCGCAATAAATCCGCAAATTACAAGTGAAAGTGAAATTGCATAAATCGTTTTATAGCGGATTTTCGGGAATTTTAAAATCAGCTTAGAGCCTGCAATTCCGCCCATTTCCATAAACAGCAGGGCAATTCCGAGTCCCCATTGAGGAATACCTTTTTCGGGGAGTTTAGCCTGCAAAAAGAACAGCAGAAGAATATCCACCGCACCCACAAAGGAGTTGCACATCATTAATCCAATAGCCTTGCGGACTTCTTTGAGAAATTTGAAACTTTCCTTGAAACAGGTAATTATTCTCTTGCCGATAGTTGAATTTTTCTGCGAATTTTCGGCATAAATCTCGTGGAGGGATAAAAGCAGAATAATCTGAATTGCTCCCATTATAACATCGGTGCTGTAGGCGATTTTATGCCCGATAGTAAGGGCGAAACCTGCACAGAGAGTTGAAATTCCGCTGCAAAGTCGGTAGATAATCAGCTGATTTGACTCGTATTTTTCAAATCCGCTTTCCATATTAAAGCGTTTGAGGGAGTCATAAGCCAACGCATCTCCCGAACCCGATGAGAAATTATAGCTTAAAGCGTGAAAGGCGATTGACAGGCAGACGGTGAAAAGATTGCAGGAAAAAATCATAATGAAATTGCCGATAATACGCATAATTGTGCTTACTATAAGCATTTTCTTTCTGCCGAAAACGTCCGCAAGAACGCCCGAGGGAATTTCAAAAATCAGGCTTGTGATGTGGAATACCGTTTCTGCAATGCCGATTTCAACAAGGCTGTAGCCTCTTGCGGCGAGTATGGCAACCCATGCACCTGTAAGGGAGAGATTGCCTAAAATTGATGATGTATACAGCTTTGAAAGCTGCTTTTTAATATTGAACATATAAAAAATCTCCTTAACATTTTTAAATAAAGCCAAGGAGATAGTATACGTATATTGTAAGTGCGTCTATTAAAACAGGCAGATTTAAGCCGGATTATAACCATTCAACTTACAAAAGGGTACACTATCCCCGTAAACGGGTAAAATGAATCCTTTTTTAAGCTGTACATTTGTCATTTTCCAGAACATAAATCTGACCTCTTTCATGTTATTTTATGGTTTACACAAACATTATATCATCTTTTTTCAGTTTTGTCAAGTCTGAATGTTACCTTATATTCTGATATAAAAGCCCGCATTTATTGCAGTACCAGACAAGCTTGCCCATACGGAAAAGGGGGAGTGTTGCCTGCAAATTCCATTCGGGATACTGCTTGAAAATCATAGCGGAACTGTCGCCGCAATATGCCACAAATGAAATATAATGCTCCTTAGTCATAGGGTGGGGGGAGGATATATATAAATTGCCGTCGATATTCTCAACTGTCAGCTTTTCATTTTCCTCTGCGGCTCTTGGAGTGAGAGGCGAAAGCTTCTTTCCGCAGCAGGAAATTGCAGCTTCGGAAGTGGCTGTGATAATATTTCCGCAGTCCTCACATACATAAAATTTCATTCTTTTCATATTGCCTATGTCCTTTTCATTTTTATTTATACTGCCCATAAGGAGATTTTCCACATCAGCTCCGAAAATATCTGCAAGGGCAGAAAATATGGATATATCAGGAAATCCCTTACCTGTTTCCCATTTGGAAACCGCCTTATCGCTTACACCTAAACGCTCCGCAAGCTGTTTTTGTGTAAGCTTTTTTTCTGTCCGCAGCTGTTTAATTAGGCTGCCTGTTTTTTCGTAATTCATATCATCACCTCATAGGTATATTATAGCCTATGTTCGGTAATTCGTCAACCTACCATTGGTAGAATTCCGTTTATTCCTCGTTTTCGGAATCGTTGTTATGATATTTTTTCTGTAATGCCTCGTTGATTTCCCTTACCTCTTTCCGTGAGGTGAAAACATAGGCAATAGTAGTGAAAATATAGACAATTGCCACGGATACAATCATAGAAACTGCACCGCCTATGCTGCACTTCATCCAGCCGAATGAAAAATTCATTATTATCATAATAACACAAAGGGAAATATAGTGAAGTCCCATACGGCATAACATATCCTTTTTGCTTTTCGGTTCGCCTGTAAGGAAAATCGTTGTTACAAGGGCAGTTACTGCTCCTGCAATGACAACTTCCATAAGCATTGATGAATGAACCGCATCATATTTTAAAATTGTCAATCCCGAAATCAGGGTAATTCCCGTTGTGATAATGCAGAAATACTTTATAAATTCCGATAAATATTTCATCATTTTCCGCCCTCCTCAAGTCCAAGTTTTCGTTTCAATTCGGGGACATACTGCCTTGATATAATAATCTTTTCGCCGTTTTTCAGCTTAGCTTCAAGCTTTGCACCGAGTGCACGGGAAATAAGCGAAATTTTCGATACATTTGCAATTACTGATTTTGATATGCGGAGAAAATCGGAATGGGGATACATCTCCTCAATCTCATACAGTTTCAGTTTTACCTCATAAACGCTTGATTCGCAGTAGGCGAAAACGTGGTTATCAACAGCTTCAAAGTAGAAAATATCCTTTGGCGAAAGCTTTACCATACCGTTTTCAGCAAAGCCTGTAAGCGATTTTTTACGGGATTTTATGAGGTATATCAGCTCCATAATTTCCTCATCAGCCTCGGCACAGCGGATAATTATTTCATCTTCTAAATCGGGACTTTGCGTTTCTATGGTGATTTTCATTTTATCTGTCCTTTCTGCTGATGAATTTTGTGGCAAATCCGCCGATAAGCAGAAACGCTCCGCCGCATACCGCAAGAATTGCAAGACAGCCTGCAATATTCACATCATATCCAAAAGCTTCAAGGGAAACTCCCATAACCTCGTTGTATGTGTCCTGCATCTCAGCAGGGGCATTTTCAAAGCATACATCTCCTGCCTGCTCCGTCATAATCCGGCGGAACATAACAGTTCCGTAAAGTATGGGAGTGCATTTCAGCACATTGGCAATACCCTCGGCAAGTGAGCCGATAGGGAGGTAAATTCCCCCAAGAAATCCCACGAGAGTTCCGATAATTGTACCAAGTCCACTCCACGCTCCCTCACTTTTGACAATAGCCGCAAGGAAATACATTATGCAGGCATATGTAAAGGAGTTGACGCAAATCATTCCCAAAAGCTGTAAATGCTGAACTGCACTAAAGGCATCTGCTCCCATATATACGCAGTAAATCTCACTAAGCACAAGGGTGAGAGTGCATATGATAATTGAGCAAATCCAAGCGGCACAAATATAGCTTAAAGCAATACTCAATCGGCTGACAGGTGATGTGTAAATTGACTGGAGAGTGCCGTTATTTTTGTCACGTATCATTGCGGTGAGAACTGAAAGTGTAACAGATACGGCATTTATGGAAATTACGCCTGCAAGTGTCCATTGAAGCACGAGAAGTTCCGCATTTTTCTCATCCTGCTCCTTATCTCTGTGGGGCAATTTTCCAAGCATATCGGTAATAGCGGAAATATTCATATCTCCTAAGAAAAGCACCATAAGGAGAATTACAATAAGCATTGCCAGCAAAGAGAAGAAAACCGCCCCTTTGTCACGGAGATAAATCCGCATATTTCGTTTGACAAGTTCTGTAAATGCCGCCATAATTATTCGCCCTCCTTGATTTCTTCGCCTGTTGCGGCAAGAAAAACGTCGTCCATAGTTCCCTGTATAACCTCAAAGCCGTCAATTAAATCCCGAACTTTTTCGAGAATTGGCAATGCCTCCATAGTTGAGGAAACAGCCACAGTCAAGCCGTTGTCGGTAATTTCTGAATTTCTGATAAGATTTTGCACCTTTTGTATTTTCTCACTTTTGCAGTAAATACGCAAAGTGTCAGCGGCATATTGCGTTTTCAGCTCATTGGGAGTACCCTCTGCAATTATATTTCCTTTGCTGATTATAATAATTCTGCCTGCCTGTGCTGCTTCTTCCATATAATGAGTAGTGAGAAATACAGTCATTTCCGTGGATTTGCGGAGAGCGTCAATAGTTTCCCATACTTCTTTTCTTGTGGCAGGGTCAAGACCTGTGGTAGGCTCATCAAGGAAAAGAATTTCGGGAGTATGCATCAGGGCGGCAGCTATTTCACATCTTCTTTTTTGACCGCCTGACAGCGTATTATAGGGCTTTTTCAGCAATTCATCAAGGGAGAATATACTGCTAAGTTCCTGCAAACGCTTTTTCGCCTGCACCCTGTCAGCACCGTGAAGAATACCGCGGCACAGCAGATTTTCACGGACGGTAAGAAGTCTGTCAAGGCTGTTATTCTGATATACAATGCCTATTCTTCGGCGGATTTCAGCATTTTTTTCACCTAAAGCATAACCGCATAATTCAGCAGTTCCATTGTCGGGTTTTATAAGGGTTGAAAGCATATTGATTGTTGTTGATTTTCCTGCACCGTTTACACCGAGAAATCCAAGCAATTCCCCTTTATGAACGGAAAAGGAAATATTATTCACAGCGGTAAGGTTGCCGTATGTCTTTGTAAGACCGTTTACTTTTATAATATCCATATTTTACTCCTTTCGGTAGCTACAAGTTTATTATAGCATATCCGACTGATTACTACAAGTGAATTTTTGTAACCTGCATTTTTTATGGGGTAAAATACATCTCAAAAGCGAATGATTAGGCGGAATAAAACCCTCGGCAGCGTGAAACTACTGAGGGTTTTGCGTATTTGCAAAGTAAGTTGCATTTGCTCTGCAACTTTTGTCTTTTCATACTTTATAGCATAGAAAAATGCACCCTCTTTCGAGAGTGCATTTTTTACATTGTATCATTTGAGATACAAATATGGTCTGAGTGACGGGACTTGAACCCACGGCCTCTACCACCCCAAGGTAGCGCGCTACCAGCTGCGCCACACCCAGACTTACGGGGATTTGTTGAAGTACTCATTCAACGATATTAATTATACCACTTTTGATAATAAAAGTCAAGCCTTTTTTTGAAAATAATACATATTTTTATAATTTAACAATTGAGTAACGAAAAAAGGGACGCTCCCGTGAACGTCCCTGTTACACTTATAAATTTGATATCAATCCCTATCGGGAATGATAACCGATTTGATTTCTCTGTTCACTTTTTCCCTTAATTAATCCTTACATAACCTGTTTTTTCAATGATTTCCTGTCCCTCGTCCGAAAGAATCCAGTCAACAAGAACCTGTATATTCTCGTTGTCGTTATCGGCTCTGTAAATCGCATAAAACTTCGCTATAATGGGATATTTGCCATTCTGAATATTTTCCGAATCGGGATATACACCGTTCAGCGAAAGCATTTTTACCGCCTTATTTCCCACAATTCCGTCCATATAATAGCGGAATGAAAAGCCGATTGATGCCCCTGTAATGGCAAATGGGGATTTTTTTGCAATGGGAGTATCGCCCATAAAGGAATTCATTGCGGATTGGCTGCCGCTGCCTTCAAGACGTGTTACTGGATTTATAATGCGATTTGCACCGCCAAGCTGCTGCCAGTTGGTATATTCTCCAGAATAAATCCCACGTATCTGCGATGTAGTGAGATTATCCACGGGATTATTTTCATTTACAAAAAATACAAATGCCTCCAGTCCCACAGGAACATATACAAGTTCCACGCCCTTTTCCTCGGCATATTTCTTCTGTTCCTCTGAGGGTGCGGCACAGAAAAGAATATCAGTTGTGCCGTCAACAATTGCCTGATAGCCACGAACTGTATTTTTATACTGCATTTTGCTGTCCTCTGCAAAATTTTCGCCGTAATAGTTATCATCGGAAAAACTGCCGCCCTCGAATGTAACAGAGCCTTTCGGGTAGACATTTTCAATTACAGAGGCATAAACAGGAACAAGTGCAGCTGCTCCGTCAAGTACAGGCAAATCCTCTGTAAGCTTCAACGATGAGTCAATATGTGCAAGCTCCGAACCCTCCTGATGGGGCAGATATTTACCTACATCAATCATTTTCGCCTGTGATGCATCGCTGAAATTGTTGGATAACCGACCTGTAAACAGCTTGTACATACTGAGGTTAAACAAGCCGAAAATTGCCGCAATTCCAGCAAGTACAAGTATTTGTTTTATAGTTTTGGAACTCTTTTTCATCTCACCAAAGCTCCCTTGCTATAAATTCAATAATGGAACAATGATGATAGGCATAAACGGCATATGCAAGGTGTGCCAATGTCAGAATAACACAAATTGCAAGGACTGCCAAAAGAAAAATATTGAATGTCTTGTCTTTCATTTTTTCTCCTTACATAAAGGCAACAGCCATAAATGACAGCAAAATAAGTCCAATTACTACCGCAGCAAACACACTCATAATAATAATTGAAATTATAAGCAGGGTTTTACGCTTTTTAATCTCCGACGCTGAAAAAGTATCGGGTTTTTCCTTATTCTTCCCAACAGCTGATACATAGCGGCAAATGCTGACTATCAGAAAAGCAATTGCAATTATTGGAATTAACATAAACAAAATGCTGTATATAAAACTTGATATCATAATTTACAACCTCCACATTATAATATATTATCTTAATTCAAGACAGTTTTCGGTTGAAGCTGTACTAAACAGGCTTTCAAATATTTCAAAAGTTTCATCGCTCATTTTGCGGACAAAAGCCGAAACAGATGTTGTCATTATCCTATCATTTTTATCAAATCAAAGCGGTTTTTGTGACGCTTTATTTTTGCCGAAAAGCATTGTTTTTACAGATGCCCTTAATATTATCGGGAAGCTTTTTAACTATTTCTCCCTTCATTTACGCATTATAATACATATCGTAAACCACATATCCGCTGATATTTTCAAGTGAGCCTTCGTATGTTTCCATACACATCATACATCTGGGTTCATTCATAGGTATTCCGCTTGTAGGATATATGCCGTATTCCGATGAGGTTTTAAATCCAACACGGTTATAGAAATGGTAATCACCTTCGACATTTATGCCCTTGAATCCGTGTTTTTTCACTTCCGCAATTCCAAGCTTAAGCATTGTAATACCGATATGCTTGTGAAAATAATCTGCGTGTACCGAAACAGGGGCAAGCATAACAATACTTCCGTCATTTATATGACCGCCCTCTTTTGCTTTGGAAAGCGGAAAATGTGAAAACAGGAAATGCCCCACGATTTTTCCATTAAGCTCAGCAACAAAGGAAAGCTCAGGGATATAATATTCCGACATTCTGATTTCCTCTATAAGTGCGATAATATCACTTCCGTCAGAGTAGTCTGTACCCTCTTTAAATGAGCGTAAAATCAGCGAAACAATGTCCTTGTAATCCTTTGGCGTTTCGGGTCTTATCGTAATATCGTTTCTCATAAATTCTCCTTATACATAAACATAATAAATCCGTTCTTGCGGATAGGGATAACGTAATACAGCCGATTGTTCTGTAAAATATGCCTTGCCTTACATATTTAAAATTACTTATGAATATTTGAGAACAACCACCTGCTTATTGGAATTAAGATTGCGATTAATGGCACAAATTTAACTACTGTGAGTGATATTTTTTGAATCAGGCTATCAGAAACCTCTACGCCAATAAAAATTATTAGTCCGACTAAAAAGAACATAGACAATACAAACATTGCTATTTTTAATCGGTCTTTTCTGCCTGTTTTTACAAAATTTTCTTCTGCCGCTAGTACAACCTCAGGTATATCACTAATTTCTTTTCTGTTTAAAGATTCAAAATACTTTATAAAATCATTGGCTATTATTGCATCATATAAACAAAGAAATACATCTTCTTTTATAGTTGCATACTTTCTTGCGGAGCGGTGATTGGTGTGTATAGTAGCACTATGCGGTTTATTATTTTCATCGTAAAACTTTATAATGATGTTGAAAACATAACCATTTTGTGAACGCATAATTTCTTCTTGGTAATATACAACCTCACCATGTTTCCTAACTCCATGAATTGAATAAAATTCATCATATTTTTTCTCTTTGCGATGTTCTGTTATACAAACAATAATCCATCCTATACTAACCGGAAATAGCATACAAGTTCCAACTAAAAATAAAAGACCTATTGTACTCATATTAATAATCCCCCCCTAAAAAATATTATATCACATATTTTCCATTCCGTCAATGACAATGAAAGATAAAAAACGATTATGAAAGATTAAAAACGATTATGAATTCTCACAGGGGTGATTGTGGAAAAACGTGAATTCCGTATCGTTCTTGAAGATAGGGATAACGTAATACAGCCGATTGTTAGAAAATTGAGATACACAAATGCCCTCGGCAGTTTTTTGGCAAGGGCATTTGTTTTATCATTATTAAATTTCAGCCTTTACAGCAATATTGAGGATTTCAGCAACATCTGCAGCGGAAAGCTGAACAAATCCGCCTGTTTTGCCGTCGCCAAGTCCGTGCTTTTCAACGAGGAGGGGAATGTCCTCAGCCTTTGCACCAAGTTCTGCAAAGTTAATGGGCATACCGATACTGCGGAGGAACTTTCTGAATTCCTTGATACCTGCCTTAGCAGTTGCTTCGGGATTTTCAAAATTCATCTCGCAGCCCCAGATTCTAACAGCCATCTGTGCAAATCTCATTACATTGTGATTCATTACGAAATCCATCCATGCAGGCATTACAACAGCAAGTCCTGCACCGTGAGCAACGTCATAAAGTCCCGATAATTCGTGTTCTATGCCGTGGCTGTTCCAGTCCTGATCTCTGCCGACACCGACAATATCATTATGTGCAACAGTTCCTGCCCACATAATATTTGCTCTTGCCTCGTAATTATTGGGGTCCTCGATAACTCTTGGAACTTCCTTTATCATAGTGAGAAGTACAGCCTCGCAAAGTCTGTCTGTGATTTCAACTTCTGTTGTATTTGTAAAATAACGCTCAAAAACGTGAGCCATAATATCTGTAGCACCGCAGGCTGTCTGATATGCAGGGAGCGTGCAGGTAAGCTGTGGATTGAGGATTGAAAATCTTGGACGGAGTAAATCCGAGCCTGTATCACGTTTCAGCATACCATCTTCTTTTGTAACAACTGACGCACCCGAACCCTCACTTCCGGCAGCTGCAATTGTGAGAATTGTACCGATAGGGAGAGCCTTTTCAACGGGCTTTCCTGTGCCGTAGAAGTCCCAGAAATCGCCGTCATATGGCACACCGAGAGCAATGCCCTTTGATGAGTCGATACAAGAGCCGCCGCCTACTGAAAGAATGAAATCCACATTTTCCTTGCGGCAGATTTCAATACCCTCATAAATTTTAGTATCACGGGGATTTGGCTGAACTCCGCCAAGCTCCACATAGGGGATATTTTCGCTGTCAAGGGATTTTTTCACACGGTCAAGAAGTCCTGAGCGAACTACAGAGCCTGAGCCGTAGTGGATAAGCACTTTTGTACCGCCGTGCTTTTTAACGTATTTTCCGCATTCGTTTTCTGTTTCCTTTCCGAAAATAAATTCGGTAGGGCTGTAAAATTGAAAATTGTTCATGTTTTTTTCCTCTCATTAATTATTTCTCTGTGGATATAGCTCCACCATTTTATTGTACAATAGAATGAGGGATTTGTCAAGTAATTTTGACAATATAACAAAAATTGATTAGTATGTCTTTACTTTAGCAAAAATGTGTGATATTATAGTATAGAAGAAAGCCACAAGGCTGAAACTAAAGGAGATTAATTATGAAAAAGTCAACATTCACACGTATTTTAACAGCTATTGCAGCTGCATCAATGCTGTCATTCACAGGCTGTAACGGCGGCGAAAGCTCCACAGTAACTGAGTCTGATTCTTCAAGCGAGGTTACTGAGGCAACTGACGCAACAGAGGCAACTGAGGAAGCTACAGAAGAAGTAACAGAGGAAGTTACAGAAGCAGCTGACGCTGACCAGTCGCTCCAGAAAGTTCTCGACAGCGGCAAGTTCATCCTCGGTCTTGATGCAACATTCAAGCCTATGGGTTACACAAACGAGAACGATGAAATCGTAGGATTTGACATTGACGTTGCTGAGGAAGTTTGTACAAGAATGGGCGTTGAGCTTGTAAAAGAGGGCATCAACTGGGAAACAAAGGAACAGGATCTTAATGCAGGCAGAATTGACTGTATTTGGAACGGTATGTCCGTAAGCCCAAGCCGTGCAGAGGAAATGAACCTTTCCGAGCCTTATATGACAAATGCTATGGTATTTGTTGTTCCTGCAAGCAGCGATGTTGAGAATATGGATCAGCTTGCTGATAAGATTATCGGTGTACAGAACGGTTCAACAGCAGAAGAAATTCTTATGGCATCTGAAATCGGTTCAACAATCACAGAGCAGCCTATGGCTACAAATATCGAGGCACTCCAGCAGATGGAACTCGGTCTTGTAGACGCTGTATTCCTTGATTCTATCGTAGCAAACTATGAGATTACATCAGCAGGCAAGGATTACAAGGTACTTCCCGACGGTCTTGAGGAAGAAGAATACGCAATCGGTTTCCGTAAGGCAGACCAGGCACTTCGTGACGAGGTTCAGAAGATTCTCAGCGAAATGAAGGCTGACGGCAAGCTTGGCGAAATTTCAACAGAGTGGTTCGGCAGCGATATTACAACAGTAAAGTAAACAAAAATAAACCGTACAGGAAAATCTCGCTCCTGTACGGTTGTTTTTTTAGAGATGCCCTTATACTAATCCCTTTTAATCCTCTCCCTCGGTGTATTCAAAGGTATCGGGGGGAGATTTTTCTTTTTTGCAGAATTGCGTTTCGTAAAGCTGTGCATACACGCCGCCCTGTGTTATCAGTTCATCGTGTGTGCCACGTTCCGCAATTACTCCGTTGTTGATTACAAGAATTTCATCTGCACTTAAAATAGTTGAAAGTCTGTGTGCAATGAGTATGCTTGTTCGGGATTCGATAAGCGGCTCAATTGCGTCCTGAATTTTCTGCTCGGAAATTGAATCGAGGGCAGAAGTTGCCTCGTCAAAAATCATAAGGGCAGGATTTTTCAGCAGAACTCGTGCAATTGAAATACGCTGTTTTTCGCCGCCTGAAAGCTTCAATCCACGGTTGCCCACAATTGTGTCAAGTCCTGTTTCCTGTTTTTCCACAAAGTCGTAGATGTTAGCCTTTTTGCAGGCTTCAATCAATTCTTCCTCTGTGGCATCGGGTTTTGCATAAAGTAGATTTTCACGGATTGTACCGTTGAAAAGATATGTTTCCTGACTTACTATGCCGATATTTTCACGGAGATAGGACAAATCAAGCTTGCGGACATCTACATTGTCAAAGCTTACAGTTCCCGAAACAGCGTCCCACAATCTTGGAATAAGATTTACAAGGGTACTTTTTCCCGAACCCGACGGTCCGACAACAGCGATACATTTTCCGCTTTCGAGAGTGAAATTCACATCTGAAAGAATTTGCCTTTCCTTTTCATAGTAAAATCCCACATTTTCAAATTTAACCTCGCCCTTTGCAGGTTCTGTTGGAATTATCGCATCAGCAGGGGATTCGATTTCCACAGGCATATCGTAATATTCAAAAATTCGGGTAAACATCGCCATTGAGCGAATCCAGTCAACCTGAATATTCAAGAGCTGATTTACAGGGCCGTACATTCTGCCGAGCAATGCCACAAGAACGGTAATATCGCCCACGGTGAGAGTGCTGTCGTACTTCATCATAAGCACTCCGCCGGCAAGATATAACAGCATAGGTCCGATGCTTGAAAATGTGCTTAATGCAACTCTGAACCAGCGGCCTGCCATACCCTCACGGATATTCAGCTTCACCATTCGCTTATTGGCTTCTTCGTATTTGTTATACTCAACTTCTTCCATACCGAAAAGCTTCACTAAAAGCTGACCGCTTACGGACATTGTTTCGTTGAGTATACCGTTGATTTCATCGCTGCAAGCCTGTGATTCCGTAGTAATTGACCAACGGGTTTTACCTGCACTTCTTGTGGGGATAATGAACAGGGGAATAACTGCAATTCCCACAAGAGCCATTACCCAATTCTGACTGAACATAACCACAAGTGCCACAATCAGCGTAATTGAATTTGACAGAATACTTGTGAGAGTTCCTGTTATGACCTGCTGTACACCTGCAATATCGCTTGTCATTCGGGTGATTATATCGCCCTGATTATTTGAGGTAAAAAAGCGTTGTGACATCTTTTGCAGGTGCTTGTACATTTTATTTCGCATATCGTAGGTGATATGCTGTGCAATCCACGTGTTCATATAACTTTCGAGAACGCCTATGAGATTTGCTCCAAGGGTTACAGCCAATGACAGCACAATGAAAAGCACAAGCTTTTTCATACTTCTGCCAATAAGTCCCTCGTCAATTATCTTACCTGTTAATACAGATGGCAATAGATTTAAAATTGAGGAAATTACAATTGCAATGAGAACAATAAGCAGCTGTTTCCAGTATGGTTTCAGATAGGAGAAAATCCGCACCAGAAGTTCTTTTGTAACTTTCGGGCGATTTTTCTTTTCCTCCTCCGTGAGAAAACTCTGCCTTCTCGGACCTCCAACAGGCGGCATAAAAATCCCTCCAATCAGTTATTCTTAAATCTGCTAAGGAATTGTTTTGTACGCTCCGAGGCATTTTCTCCGAACAATTCTTCGGGAGTTCCCTCGTCGGCAATAACTCCGCCCTCCATAAAAATTATGTGGTCAGCCACATCACGGGCAAACCCCATTTCATGGGTAACGATAACCATTGTCATACCCTCGGCGGCAAGATTTTTTATTACCTTTAAAATTTCTCCTGTAAGTTCAGGGTCAAGTGCCGATGTAGGCTCATCGAAAAACAGCATTTCAGGCTGTAAAGCCAATGCACGGGCAATTGATACACGCTGCTGCTGACCGCCCGATAATTCGCAGGGATATGATTTAGCCTTGTCAGCAAGTCCCATTTTTTCAAGAAGCTCCATAGCTGTTTTTTCAGCCTCTGCCTTATTCTTTTTGAGAACACGAATGGGAGCCTCCGTGATATTACGCAATACGCTCATATGGGGGAAAAGGTTGAAATTCTGGAAAACAAGACCGATATTAAGTCTGATTTCACGGAGTACGCTTGGGGACGCATACACCTTTTTGCCCTTTTCGTTTGTAACAAGCATTTCCTTGCCGCAGACGTTAATTTCTCCGCCGCTTGCTTTTTCAAGCTGATTTATACAGCGTAAAAGTGTGGATTTACCGCTGCCCGAAGGCCCGATAATCGCCCATACTTCGCCTTTATTTACAGTGAATGAAATATCCTTTAAAACCTCGGTTGCGCCGAAACTCTTTGAAAGATTTTTTACTTCAAGCATTGACATAACATTTTCCCTCCTTATTTGTAGTAATCCAGCTTTTTCTCAATAGCTGCCGATATAACGGTAAGAATCATTGCAAGGACGAAATAGAAAAGACCTGCAATGAAAAGGGGAGTGAGGGAGCTGTATGTCTGCATCTGCTGTTTTGCTTTAAGAGTGATTTCCGCAAATGCAATTACATTGGCAAGGGAAGTATCCTTGATAAGGGTAATAATTTCATTTGAACTTGCAGGCACAACTCTTTTCACAACCTGTGGGAGAATGATGTGGAAAAATGTCTGAGTTTTTGTCATACTGAGAGATGCCGCCGCCTCATACTGACCTTTTGGAATTGACTCAATACCGCCACGGAAAATTTCCGCAAAATATGCGGCATAGTTAAGGGTAAAGGCAACGATAATTGCGTTGAACATAAAATTGTCGTCCTGAATATTTATGCCGCTTAACAAAGACTGCACAAATGAGGGCAGCTTGTCATTCTGTTTAAGCATCGGCACAGCGTAATATGCAACGATAATTTGCAGCATAAGGGGAGTACCACGCATAATGAGTATGTAGATATTTGTAAGCCACGAAACAGGCTTGAATTTGCACATTTTAAGCAGTGCAACAATCATTCCCAGAGGGATTGAATATAAAAGCGTAAATCCGAAAATTTTCAGCGTTGGTCCGAGATACTCCAAAAGTATCATAAAGACCTTTCTTATTTCTTCACCTGACATAAAAATTAACCACCTCGTTAAGAAAATTTAGTGCATTACTATTATAACATATTATCATACCCAATTGCAAGCTATTTTTTCCTGAATTTCCCAATTTTTCTGTTAATTGCAAATTGTGCGGAAAGTCCCGTAAAAGCTCCCGAAATGCAGCCGCAGCAGATGAGTATGGGGAGATATGACACAACGGCAAATGTTCCCGTAACAGCGATTGCAGCGAGAATTTGCCCGATATTATGGGAAATTCCCCCTATTGTGCTGCATAGCCATATGTGATTTTTAGGTATGAATTTTTTCAGTATAATCATAGCTGACAGGGCGAAAATCGCTCCCGATAAGCTGTAAATTATGGCGGAGATATTTCCGCCGAAAATTGTGCCGATGATAATTCGTGCAAGAGTGACGAGGACAGCGTCCTGCCAATTGTACTTATAAAGCACATAAACCGTAATTATATTGGCAAGTCCTGCTTTGACTCCTGTAATGGGGATAAGGTCGGGGAACTGCAATTCCACAATAAATATGACAGAGGCTATGGCTGTAAGCAGGGCAAGCCGTGTAAGCTTTTCAGTTTTCATTTTCAACAGCCTCCAACGGTAAATCGGCGGTAAGCTTGAAATCCTCGGAAATATTTTCGGAAATTGTCACATTACCCGATTGCTCCACGAGGATATACGACATATGCGGGAGGTCAGCCATAAATTCCACCGCTTTTTCTTTTCCCATAACGAAAAGTGCCGTTGAAAGTGCGTCACACATCAAGCCGCTTTCGCCTATGACCGTAACCGATGCAAGTCCGTTATCTACGGGACACCCTGTGAACGGATTGATGATATGGCAGTATTTTTCGCTGTTTTCTCCTGTGAAATATCGCTGATAATTTCCCGAAGTCACCACGGATTTATCGGAAACCGAAATAGTTCCCAACGTTTCATCGGGAGAAAATGGATTTGCAACTGCAACGCTCCACATTGAGCCGTCAGGCTTATTGCCGACGGCACATACATTTCCTCCAAGATTGATTATTGCGGAATTTACGTCGTTTTCTTTCAGTATTTCCGCAATTTTATCTGATGTGAAACCCTTTGCCAATGCACCGAAATCCACCTCATATTCATTGGGCAGAGTGACATTATTTCCGTTTATTTCGATTTTGGAATAATCCACCAATTCAAGCTTTTCGTTGATTTCTTCCTGTGTTGGAATTTTGTTTTCATCGGTGGTAAATCCCCATAGTTTCAGCAGGGGATAAACTGTAACGTCAAGATTTCCCTGTGTGTTTTCACCTGTTTCAACGGCAAATTCAAGTAGTATTTTTACGTCATCTTCAACAGCAACTGCTTCACCGCTGGCGGAATTAAGCATATACACCTGACTGTTTTCATCGGTAACTGATAAAAGCTTTTCAAGGCGGTAAATTTCTTCTTCTGCGGAATTTAACGCAATATCAGCGTTTTCACCGTATGCCTTAATATTCATATATGTATCCATAGCGAAAATATCACGGCTTTGGGATTTGCTGCGGTAATTATCACATCCCCACAAAAGCAGGGGGACAATGCAAAGGAGTAGAATTAAGGGCATCTCTAAAAAACCCTTTTGAGAAAAAACAGCTATGCACGTCATCTGCTTCGTCAACCTCCCTTGGAGTGCGACAGCACGCCTGCGGAAGGTTTCCTTGCAGCTGTCATACCTATCTGTTTTTTCTTTAATCAAACGAGTTTTTAGCGATGCCCTTAATTTTTTCAAAATAATCACCTTTAAAAAAAGCTTCTGCGTAAACAGAAGCTTAAAGTCAAAATATAAAAAATCCGCCTTGCCGTTCATATAGTGCATAAAACCCGCACGAAGCAGGTGGGTAAACGCCCGAATGATTCTCGCTCCCTTCGTCCGCAAAGCGGGAGGTCTGCAGTCCACACACGGAGCTGAATTCCCTTGTAAGAAGTGTTGGATTATAAAAACTATAATATACGCACAAGGCAGAAATTCTATTTCTTTTATGTATATATTATACCACATCTTTTTTAAAAAATCAAGGGTTTTTCAAAAAAATCACAAAAAAATTGAGGGGGGTTAAAATCTGCTTATTCAATGAGGGGTTCTTCGAGGATTTCTTCTTCCTCAATAATAAATTCCTGTTTGCTTTCGTACCACAATATTGCGGCAGCAGCAAAGGCAAGCGGCAGTACCGATATCAAGCCTACCTCTCCGGGACCGAATATGCGACGTTCATAATGTTCATGTCCTTTTATTAAAGTAGAATTGAAGTTGGTGTTTATCATTGCGTGGAAAAATCCTGTTATCCAAATTGTACCTGATTTTCTGTATAAATAGTCGGTTATAATTCCTGTTGATATAGTGAAAATACAGAACACAGGAGGTCCCAGCAGCGGCGCACCGATGTAATCCGTGCCGTATTCATAACCCACAAGAAACATTGACGGAAAATGCCATACTCCGTGGATTATTCCGCCTATGATAAGTCCCTTTATTTTACCGTAGGATTTTTTCAGTTCGGGGAACATAAACCCTCTCCAGCCGATTTCCTCTGTAAGTCCGTAAAAGATTGCGATGAATTCGAATGGGGTAAAGGAATAGAAAATTTCCTTTACGACACGTCCTGTGTAGGATTCTCCGCTTGCAATGGCTTCCTCGTAGATTTCGGGTTCGATATCCTTGTAATAATCCCATGATGTAACCAAATCGTCGGGGAATACCATAAAATATAAGCCGGCTCCCAGAAGTGGGAGTACTATAGGGACGAGCCATGCGAAAAGAAATGGCTTTACATTTTGGGTGAATTTCGGGTTCCAGCCCATTTTTTTAAAATCAGCCCCAGCTATAAATGCTCCGATAGTTGGTATTAACATACTTACTGATAAAGAATAGCTGAATCCCATTAAACCGCCGATATGTCCTGTGTTGTAATCGCTAGCACCCATTAAGCTTATTATCAGCGTTGATATAAATGTGAAAAGAAGATATTTTTTTAGTTTTGACATATGTTTTTCTCCAAAGGGGTTGGTATTAGAGAAGCCCTTTAATATTCGGCATATGAAAAATTATTCAAATCGTAAAGCGTCAATAGGATTCATCTTTGCCGCACGTTTAGCAGGAGATGAACCAAAGATTACGCCTGTTAAGACAGCAACCACTACAGAAATAATAATTGCGGCAATTGACGGATTTACTGTAATGTGAATGTAGTCAGCAACATCAGCTGCCACTTGGTTTAAAACAATTTTGGCGATATATCCTATAAAATAGCTTTCGACCAAACCAAGTATAATGCCGATTATTCCGCCTGTGGAGCAGATTATTACAGCTTCGGTGATAAACTGTTTTTTAATATCGGAGGTTTTTGCACCAAGAGCTTTTCGTATACCGATTTCACTTGTACGCTCAACAACACTTACAAGCATAATATTCATAACTCCCACACCGCCTACAACAAGGGATATTGCTGCAATCAGTGCAAATGCGGCAGCAATCATATCTATTGTAACTGTTATGAATTTCATATCATCAAGATAATTATAAGTTAAAATCGTAAAGTTTTCATTATTCTTATACAGATTATCAAAATAATCCTTTATCTGACGGTGCATTTTATCCGGGTCTTTATCAGGTGAATATTGTATACGAGCATAGTTTGCTTTTATATTTGACTGACCTTTCATTCTTAAAGCCAGCGAATAAGGAATAAACAGCTCTGAGGAAACGGTTTCGCCGTTTTCGTAATCCTTCATAGTTGTTCTGTCTTTGTAAACGCCTATGACTGTTACTTTGAAATTGTACATACCGTTAAGAGATATTGTTTTTCCTATAATTGATTCGCTTCCGCAGTACTGTTTTTCAAATACCTCAGATACAATGGCTACATTTTTCTGCTCAGACAAATCTCTGTGTGTAATATTTCTTCCTTTGAGAATAGTTTTTGCATTGAAACTCATATGCCCGGGATTAATACCGCTTACGCTTGTGAAGATATTTTCGTTATCGTCGTTTACACTTTCAAGCTCGTAAAGATATGTGCTTTTAATTAATTGAAAATCGTCGGGATATTTTTCAATAAGTCCATTAAGCATTTCATCTGAAATTTTATCGTTGTCTGTGGGCTTGGGGGAGTTTGCTGTATAATTCCTGTAGTTGAGGTGTACCTCGACAATATTCAGACCTGTTCCAAGAATTGAACTGCTTACTGTTTTCTTAATGGTACTGCCGATACTTGTGATTGTAATTACCGATGAAATACCGATGATAATTCCAAGCATAGTGAGGAATGAACGCATTTTATTCGTTTTCATTGACATAAACGCCATTTTTACACATTCAAAAAAGGTCATATTCATAACCTCCCTTATCGGAAACAATTCTACCGTCGCTTATAGTAATAATTCTGTCGGTTTCCTTTGCAAGCTCACGGCTGTGAGTGATGAGAACGATAGTCTTTCCGTTTTCTTTGTTGAGTTTATGGAAAATGTCCATTATCATACGTCCTGTAACTGAATCCAATGCACCTGTAGGCTCGTCGGCAAGGATAATGGAGGGGTCATTTGCCATAGCTCTTGCAATTGATACACGCTGTTTCTGACCGCCTGAAAGCTGATTTGGCAAATGGTTCATTCTGTCGCCCATACCCACCATTTTAAGCAGTTTTTTTGCTTTTTCTATACGTGTTTTCGGGGGAATACCCTTGTACATCATAGGTACAGCAACATTATCCAATGCGCTTATTCGTGGAATGAGATTAAATGTCTGGAAAACAAATCCAATCTGTGAATTGCGGATTTCGCTTAATTCATCGTCCTTCATATCGCTTGTATCAATGTTGTTCAGGGTATATCTTCCCTCGGTAGGCTTATCAAGGAGTCCGATAATATTCATAAGCGTTGATTTACCTGCACCTGATGAACCTACAATGGCAACGAATTCGCCCTCTTTTATGTCAATGCAGATTTTGTGGAGGATTTCAAGTTCATTTTCCATTCCGAGATTGAAAGTTTTTACTACATTGTCAATGCGGATAATAGATTCTGACATTATTCAACACTCCCTATTCTTCTACGTTGACCTTGACTTTTTTGCCTTCTTTAACTCCCGAGGTTTCGCTGATAATAAGCATACCTTCTTCAATTTCGTCGGAATTGATTTCCACCAAGTATGAAGTTGCTTCACTGACCTCAACAGGGATTTTCTTTGCAATATAGTCATCTCCGTCAGGGATAGCAGCCATAATGTAGTAGTCGGAGGAATCCATTATAAAAATATCATAGGGAACAGCGAAAACATCTGTCTTTTTTTCTGAAATGATTTCTGTTCTTGCAGTCATACCTATATATAAATCTTGGGACAGAGTGTTTTCGTCAATATCAATTTCCACGGGGTATGAAATACCTGCCTCGGAATTTGTATTCATATGGGAAATCTTCTTTACTTTTCCCTTGATTTCTTCAGTTCCTGTTGCGGAGGTTTTGATAATTACCTCCATATTCTCAGCGATATTGGGAATGTCGTATTCGGAAACGCTGACATTAACCGAAAGGTCGGAGGTATCAACAATAGTAGCGAGAATACCTGAACCCGGGATAGCACCCTCGATTACGGAAGGTGAAACAACAACTCCTGAAACAGGTGCGGTAATGATACAGTTTTCCATTTTCTTTTTAAGTTCTTTTATTTCGTCTTTTTCAATGGAATTTGTAACGAACTTATCAGTTTCGACAGCATTTTCTGCATTGGAAATCAGTTCGTTGTACTGTCTTTCGGTATTGCTGTAGTAATCCTTTGCGTCTTTCATTGCGGATTCAAGAAGTGGAATGTTGCTGTTGAGCTGTTTGAGTTCAGCGTCAATTTCGGCAAGACGTTTATCGGCTTCCTGAATTGCTTCGTTGATTCTTTCACGCTCTGATTGTGAAGATTGCTCGTTGTGCTGTTCTATCAGAGAATTTCTTTCATCAAAGAGGTCAACTGATTCCGTGCTGAGGGAATCACGTTTGTTGACAGCGTCATAATATGCGGAAGTAGCGTCATCAACCTTACGTTTTGCCTGTTGGAGCATTGCGCTTTTTTCCTTTTTGGTTGAATTCAGTTTATCTGCATTTACGGACTGTTCGTGCTTTATTTTATCATCTTCGATTTCATACTGTGAGGAGAGCTTTTTGTATTGTTCTTCAAGCTCTGTGCTGTCGAATTCAAAGAGAACATCGCCCTCAGTTACGTAATCGCCCTCTTTGACATTTACCTTTATAGCTTTGGTGTGCTGGGAATTTTCAATATCCAGGCGTACACCGTCAATATTTCCTGATGCTGAAACGCTTAAAGTAAGGTCTTGCTTTTCGAGTTTAAAAGCTCTGACACCTGATGAATTCGGGTCATCCTGACCACAGCCGGTCAGTATGGAACTGCTTCCGAGCAATGTGGTAAGTGCCATTGCGGCGGATAAAACTTTTTTCTTTTTCATAAATCCATATCCTCCTATATTTATAAGTAAATACACAGTACATATTATATCACATAGAAAATTGTTTGTCAATTTGTACCAAATGGAAAAATATGAACAAACTGTAAATTTTTCTTTTAATATTACATTCTGTAAGATTTTTAATATATATTGGAAAATATGCAAAAAAATAGGGGCTTTTCTTTTGCGGAAAAGTCCCTGTTTTTTTAATTCTCTGAAAGAAGCTTCTCACAGTTTGCTTCGTAAACTTCATCAAAGTCGGAATCCTCGGGGATTTCATCACCGGTATAAAGGGGGATATTCGATACATCATTTGCACCCAATCCTGCTCTTGCGGGATAAGTTCCGATGTAGTGGTTGCTGTCGATAGCAGAATAAACAACAATACCTTCCTCGATAACAACAAACCAATCTTTAGAAGCAAGGTCCTCTGTTGCATAGCTTTCAAACGTACTATAAAAAGTTTTTGTATCAATATCTTTGCAGTTTACATTTTCTGATTTATCGGAGGAAATCAGATATGTTCCGTCAAAAGAATAGTCGTTTTCTTTCATTTCCTCTAATGTTGCGTTGGCATAGGAATGTATTACTTTAGCATTAGCGTTTGCTTGGCTTGCTCTGGCTTTTTTTGTATAGCCGAGCATAGCGGGGACTAAGATAGCTGCAAGAATTCCCATAATGAACAAGAAAACGAGTAAGCAAATGACGATAGCTATAATACAGCCTTTGCGGTTGCTCTTTACCTTTGGTTTGCCGTTTTCGTCATATGTAATCGGCTCTCCCTGTGCTGTGAAAAGCGGCCTGCCGAATTCGTCATATAAGGGCTTGCCGTTGGGGTTAAAGTTTGGGTTGAACTGTGGTGCATTATTGGGCTGCGGATTATTTTGGGCTGAATTTCGCTGTTTCTGGCAGATACACACTTCGTTATCATTGACAGGTCTGCCGCAATTGGGACAAAATGACATATAGAATTTCTCCTTATATTATAAATCTATTATATATATTATACATTATTGATTTAAAGATTTCAAGTACTTTTTAAAGGATTATTACAATTTGTCAAAATGCACAAATGGTATGTTGGTGATTTATGAAAGTATACAAAATACATTAAAAACATTCAAAAGTTTAAAGAATACTATTGACATTTGCCTAAAAGTATGGTAATATATAATCAAGGAAAGGGAGTAAGCCAAATGAAATTACTCCAGCGAAGTTTACTTGGTTTGGGTTTGTTCCCAATGTAAATTATTCTAAGCGGAAAGGGATGTGAGTCCAGTGGAGCCATCTATTGAATCACAGCGTAAAGCCGACGCAGTTTAAGTAGGAAAATTAAAAAGTGGGAATATAGGTCATTTGACTTGTTCCGTTAATTGAACGTATATAAGAAAATTTGACTATGAAAAATGCGTAAATGCTGAATAAAATCTACGGCTTTAATCTAAGCTCATAAAGTACAGGATTACTGAAATTATGACGTGAGTCTTTAGATATATCACAAAAATTTATTGTAAAGGTTGAGTCCGATGAGAATTTAAAATTTTTCTTGAAACGTAAACTTGATAATGGATTTCTCAAAACTGAAAAAAATTTATTCAGAGGAATTGCATAATTGCTCAAAAAAGGGTTTTAGAGATTGCCAAATAAAAATTGAGGTATGTTCCAATGGAAAAATAACTTTTGATTTGAATTGTTAATTCTCCTTATTAAGGATCGTGATATATATGAAAAATATCCGTATTAAAGAAATTTAAGCCGAAAGGATTGAGTCCAACAAAGAACTTTGCAAAGTGATGAAAGTCACTTAAAATTTAAAATTGAATATCATCAGAGCCTCGACAAAAGTCGGGGCTTTTTTTGCAAATTTTCCCCGAAACTATTGACAAATCCCCTTTCAAATGCTATAATTATTATTGACAAATGCAATGACGAAGACAAGTAGCCTTGGAAATCGTTTTCAGAGAGCGTGGGGCGGTGAAATCCACGTATCAGAGCCAATGCGAATAACACTTCCGAGCAGCAATCCGAAAGGGTGCGGATTTGATTGGAGGGGCAGCGTATCTATGTCCGCTTCAATAAGTGCGTATTTCAGTAGGTGATGCCGTAATCTGCACGTTACAGCAGACAAGAGTGATCGCTTTTGTATTTATACGCTAAGCGGTAATTTCAGGTGGTACCACGGGTTTATCTCTCGTCCTGTTTCAAGGGCGGGAGTTTTTTGTTATACTCGTCCTGTATCAATCATAATATATATATGAAAGGAAAGATTATTATGAAGCACATTGATGTCAAGGAAATCGTAAAATCAAAGGATTATGTAGGCAAGGAAGTAACTGTCTGCGGTTGGGTACGTACATCACGTAACTCCAAGAGCGTTGCTTTCGTTGAGCTTAATGACGGTACATCTCTGAAAAATGTTCAGGTTGTTATCGAAAAGGGCGAGGGCGATTACAAAGAGCCTCGTGTTGGTATGTCCCTTAAAGTTGTGGGAAATGTTGTTGAGGGAAGAAATAACACAGTTGAAATCAACGCTGTTCCCGAGGGTATCACAGTTTTAGGCGATTGCCCCACAGATTACCCACTCCAGAAAAAAGGTCATAGCCTTGAATTCCTCCGCAGCATTCCACATCTCAGAAGCAGAACAAACACATTCAACGCTGTATGGCGTGTTCGTTCAGTTCTTGCGGCTGCTCTCCACGAGTTCTTCCAGAAGAACAACTATGTATACATCAACACTCCTCTCATCACAGGCAGCGACTGTGAGGGTGCAGGCGAAATGTTCCAGGTAACAACAAACGGCTATACAACAGAATTCAAGAACGAGGAAGAATACTACGCAAACGACTTCTTCGGCAAAAAGGCTGGACTTTCCGTATCAGGTCAGCTTGAGGGTGAAATGGCAGCAACAGCTATGGGTAAAATTTACACATTCGGACCAAGCTTCCGTGCTGAGAACAGCAACACTCCAAAGCACCTTGCTGAATTCTGGCATATTGAGCCTGAGGTAGCATTTGCAGAACTTGACGATGTTATTGAAATTGCTGAGGATATGCTGAAATACGTTATCGGCAAGCTTCTTGAACTTTGCCCCGATGAGGTTGCATTCTTTGACGCTCATTTTGAAAAGGGACTTAAAGCACGTCTTGAGGACCTTATTTCCCACGATTTCGGCAGAGTGACATATACAGAGGCTATCGAGCTTCTTAAAAATTCAGGTGAGGACTTCGTATATCCCGTAGAATGGGGCTGTGACCTCCAGACAGAGCATGAGAGATACATCTCTGAAAAGGTATTCAAAAAGGCTGTGTTTGTTACAGATTACCCCAAGGAAATCAAGTCTTTCTATATGAAGCAGAATGCAGACGGCAAGACAGTTGCAGCTGTTGACCTTCTTGTTCCCGGAGTTGGCGAAATCATCGGCGGAAGTGAGCGTGAAGCTGATTACAATAAGCTTATTGCTGCTATGGAAGAAAGAAATATGAACCTCGAACTCTACACAGATTACCTCGACCTCAGAAAGTTTGGTTCAGTTCCTCACGGAGGATTTGGTCTTGGATTTGAAAGACTTATCATGTACACAACAGGTATGGCTAATATCCGTGATGTTATTCTCTACCCAAGAACTGTTGGTTCAATAAGATAATTCATATTTTTGCTTTGCCAAAATATGAAGCTGTCAGCCATTAGCCATTAGCAATTAGCCTATATTGATGAAATAATATCTCTATGAGCTAACAGATAATAGCTGATAGTTTAACATAATCAAATATATTAAGAAAGGGAAATGGTTTTTATGTCACGTTCATTATACATTCCCGAGGGCTATAAATCGGCTCTTACGCTGAGAGAAACTCAGCACGCAATCAAATACATCAAGGACGTTTTTCAGCAGGCATTGTCCTTTGCATTAACTCTTGACAGAGTATCTGCTCCCCTTATTGTTAAAAAGGGCAGCGGTATAAACGACGATCTCAACGGCGTTGAACGTAAGGTTGATTTCTCTATGAAAGAAATCGACGATGAGGGCGAAGTTGTTCAGTCCCTTGCTAAGTGGAAGCGTATGGCACTTTACCGCTACGGCTACAATGCAGGTGAGGGAATTTACACCGATATGAACGCAATCCGCCGTGATGACGACAGCGATAATATCCATTCGATTTTCGTTGACCAGTGGGACTGGGAAAAGGTTATCACCAAGGAGCAGAGAAATATCGACTATCTCAAAGAAACCGTAAAGGCAGTTGTAAAAGCTATTGCATTTACAAAGCGTAAGGTAGGTTTGCGTTATCCCGATATTGCAGGGGATTTCTGCGAAGAACCGTACTTTATAACAACTCAGGAGCTTGAAAACCGCTATCCCGACAAAGACCCCAAGGAGCGTGAACGCCTTATCACAAAGGAGCATAAAGTAGTGTTCCTTATGGCAATTGGCGGCAAGCTTGAAAGCGGTGAAAAGCACGGCGGCAGAGCTCCCGATTATGACGATTGGTCGCTGAATGGCGATATTCTCATTTGGAACAGCGTTCTTGATGACGCTCTTGAAATTTCCTCAATGGGTGTACGTGTTGACGCTGAAACTCTCAAAGCACAGCTTGCTGAATGCGGCGAGGAGGACAGAATGAAATATCAGTATCATCAGATGATAGCTGACGGTACACTTCCCCTTACAATCGGCGGCGGAATCGGTCAGTCAAGACTTTGTATGCTGCTTCTCAATAAGGCTCACATCGGTGAGGTGCAGTCCTCAATTTGGTCTGAGGAAACAATCCGTATTTGCAGCGAAAACGGCATAACTCTGTTATAATCGGAGGGCAAAATGGATACAGCTTTAATTGTAATTGATATGCAGAATGACTATCTCTACGAAAAGAGAATGCCGAAGTTTTCATATAATACGGCAGAACTTACAGCAAATGTAAATAAGCTGATACATCAATACAAGGACAATGGCTGTGACGTAATCTATATACGTCATATTATTCAGAATTTGCCTACAAATCGGCTTTTGTTCGGTTTTTCCATAGCAGGTACTGAGGGTGCTGAGCTTTACAGCGGATTGGATATAGTATCGGATTACTGTTTTGATAAGCTTGTAGGCGATGCACTTACAAATAAAAAGCTTTTGGAGCATATTCAGAAAAAGGGAATCAAGCGGCTTCATTTATGCGGTCTTGACGAATTCGGCTGCGTTACCTCAACCGCATTAGGTGCGGCAAAAAGAGGAATAACAGCTGAAATTATCCGCAATGGAACGGCAACTGTTTTCCCTGCGAAAAAGGCTGAAAAAGGAAAAATCCGTCTTGAAAAGGCAGGAATAAAGTATATCTGAGAATGGTGAATTGAATGATAAAGGAACTAATGCACGATACGGTTTTTCTTGCCTGCAAATCCGCAGATGCAACGGCTGATGACAGAGAAATTGCGGAAAATCTTCTTGAAACGCTGAAAGCACATAAGGAAAGCTGTGTGGGCATGGCGGCGAATATGATAGGGGAGAGAAAGCGGATAATTGCCTTTGTAGATGAAAAGGAGAATTACACCGTTATGCTCAATCCTGTAATTTTGAAACAGGAAAAGCCCTATGATACGGAGGAATCCTGCTTATCCCTGCTGGGCGGTCCACGTCCCTGCAAGCGGTATAAGGCGATAAAAGTGCAGTATCAGACAGTTGATATGCAGACGAGAATTAAAAGCTATAAAGGCTTTACAGCACAGATTATCCAGCACGAAATTGACCATTGCAATGGTGTGCTGATATAAGGGCATCTCTATAAACCCCTTTTGAGAAAAAACAGCTATGCACGACATCTATTTCGTCAACCTCCCTCGGAGTGCGAAAGCACGCCTTCGGGAGGTTTCCTTGTAGCTGTCATACCTATCTGCTTTTTCTTTAATCAAACGGGTTTTTAGAGA
>JAFSBM010000172.1 GCA_017437285.1 Ruminococcus sp.
CTTCAAAATCATCTATTATTTCTATCATTTCCGATAATTCGATAGAGTGCGAGTAACTCAAGAAAAAATCGAAATTATCATTTTTCATATCAGTCCTCCGATAATTTGTAGTTATCAACGGTTGACAAAAGTGCCCAGCAACAATTGCTGGGCACTTTGCTCATTCACTTCTTTGATACCTTACAGCCTTTTCAAAATTGATGATACCATTGATGCGTTTGACCTCATCACTGCACATCAGACGAAGCTTGTACAGCGTTGTATCATCGACATCGTTCATTGCCGCAAGCATATGCGTCAGCGCACCAAGCTCAACAGCAATCTTGAACATTGCACGGGACAGATTCTGTTCACTGCCTCTGACGATACCTTCTGTGATTGCTGCAAGCTGTGGTGCAATGAATTCTGTTGCAGTGTGTTCGTTGTTGAGAAGATAACCGCAGTAAAAGCGCACAGCTTTTTCAATGAATTCAGTTTTTGAACCGCAATTGTCATGCTCATACAGCGCATTCACGATATCCATGGTATCGGGGTACAGATACAGCGGAAATTTGATTTTATCCACGGCGACATCATCCGAAACCCTCGTATTTTCGGCAGATGAAGCCTTTTTTGTTTTCTTTGACTCCATGATTTTTGCAAAACTCCTTTCTTGACTCCATAATCATTCTTGTGATAAAACCTCGAAGATTCGGCGAGCTTTGCTCGTCCGAGGTGATTGTTTTGGCGGCTGTGACGCCAAAACTTTAACCAGCAAACCAGCGGAGAGCCTCCGCCGGCGATTTGCCTCCCAATGCCTGCGGCAAAGGTCGGCAGAAACTCCCTGTTGCCGCTTGCACGCAGTGCATAAGGCAACATCTCACCAGCGGGCGTTGCCCGCCCACACAAGCGATTCTGGAGCGAACTGTGGGGTTTCAGTCCTCGGTATGCTGTTCCGACCGGAACTGTTCTGTCGGTTTTGCCTTGCGTCCTGACCGCCTTTCCGGCTTCTTGTCAGCCATCATGTCAATGAAATCTCTGACGTTCTGCGGCACGACCTTGGTGTAGGTCTGCTCGACGAACTTGTCAAGCTCTGCTGCAAGAGTCGTGTCCTTCTGACCGAGGTACATCTCAATTGCCGAGAGCTTTTCTTCATTGATGCTTACTGTGATTGTCTTTTTCATATTCTCACGCTCCTTCCTCGGTGGATTCTGTTGTTGGTTCTTCTGTGGATGCATATGAGATATATGGAATCTCAAGCCAGTGTGTCCAGCCACTTGGAAGCGTAGTTTTCACAACGCCTTGCTCTGTTCCCATGGCTTCGATGACCTCACCGTTCCCGATATAGATACCGATGTGACCGTCCTGCCACACAGCAAGTCCGGGGACTTCGGGGATGGTATCAATCGTTCCTTTGACAGTTGCCGCATCAAACATTCCGTTTGCGGTTACATCAGCCATGCCGTTTGTTCCTACCTCAATTTCACCGCTGTCGAAATTGTACCAGCCGTAGCCCTTTATGAGACCAACGCAGTCTGCCGTTCTCCTTCGCATCCAGTTCTCACGGATGAAATCTTCAAAGCCTGTGACGTGTTCTCCGAACATGGAAGCCCTGTCCTGCAGGAGTTCCTCGGTCAGAATATTTCCATAGGTGCCATACACATAACCCCAGCCGTTTTCGTATGCCTGCCTTGCCCATATCACAAGGTCAGTTGAGTTCTTCGTCTGTGCATCTGTGAACATATACGGATTGATAACCACATGACTGATGAGAGCATAGCTTCTCATGAAGTCCTCATATACAATTTCCAGTCCGTAGGTCTGATTGATGCTGTTGATGAGTGCTGCATCGTCCGGAGCGTATCTGAACAGATTTGCATAGGCATTGAAGTCATCCACTACTACATCATCAAAACAGGAAACATAGATAAGCTGTGCCTTAATGGTCTGCTCACGCACACCTACAGACTCCATAGCAGATGCAATCTTCTGACCTGCGGATTCCATCTGTGCAATCTGATTCTGCTGTTCGCTGTCGAGAGACTGCATCCATGATGCCTGATCGAAGTTTCCCGATACATCGGGCGGTTCAATTTCTCCCATTGTCATCAGCACAGCCACAGGTGCAAACATCAGAAGCACAACGCCCACCACAATACTCAGCACAAAGATCAGCACCTTATTTCGCTTTTCCCTGTCACAGAGAATGTCAAGGGCAAGCTTTATCAAAATTTCTTTTATACAATCACCCCCAAAAAGAAATGAGCCGACTGCTCTTGCAATCGACTCATGCTTCTTCTAAATATTCAATTGGCACAGCCTTTGTCAGCCATACGCCGTTTTCCGAGAGCCAGAACTTACAGCCCTGTCGGAACATTTCTCCTGTGCGCACCTTGAA
>JAFSBM010000173.1 GCA_017437285.1 Ruminococcus sp.
CTTTCCGCTCTGAACAGGGAGCAAAAGATTTTCTTACACTAAAATCGCTTACTTCCACTGCTGCCAAAATGGGTATTACCGCTTTTGATGCTTTGTTTTCTCTTTTTCTTAGGCAGTTTGAGTTGGGGACTGAATAGTTACGTTTTATATTTTTAATCTTGCACAAACATTTTATTTGGTTTCCTAAAAATTGATATGCAAAAGGTTTGCCAAAAAAGTTATTTAATATAGAAATCCAGCTACAAGTTTAAATTCAAAATATTTAAATCCATCGAATTAATGCATGTAGAAATCATCACATAAAATGCAAAAATTTTTAATGTATCCCAATCTTCTATAATACTTCAACAATCTTGTCCTCCCGTTAATGGGAGGACATTAACATATATCATTCCAGCAATCCATTCAGACAGTTAAGTTCAGCAGCTGCAATATCCTGATCAATATGACAGTATACATCCATTGTAAACGCACAGCTATTATGACCAAGAATAGTAGATAACGTTTTAACAGACATTCCATTTTGCAATGAACGGGTAGCAAAGCTGTGACGCAATCCATGTACGCCTATTTCACGTATATTATGACGTTTAAGAAGATTATTGAATTCTCTCTGAAAATCACGAGGATCATACTCTTTTCCATTAGTTGCAGTAAACACAAGTCCAATATTAGGAAGATGATTTTCTGCTAAATATTCAGCCTGAATACGTCTATATTCTTCAAGCCTTTCAGCTATTTTAGGAAGAAGCGGAATAGTTCTGATTGAATGCTGCGTCTTTGGAGGAGTAATAAGCAACAATGTTCGCAATGGTGCGTTAGTATCGGGATTTCTTGTTCGTACAAGTGCCTGAGTAATCATGATATACGAATTACCGTTATGATTAATACGAACATTACTCCACGGCAGTCCAAGCAACTCTCCCTGACGCAAACCGGTATAAAGCAACATAAGCACAGCCATTTCTAACTTTTCACCCTTTATCGCCTCTTGCAACTGTTTTTGTTCCTCCGCAGTATAATATCGTATATTCGGCTTTTGACGTTTAGGAAGCGTTATATGTGCTGACGGATTTTTCGGTATCATTTCAAGATGAACTGCTTTTTCAAGAGCTCGATGTAACATATCATGAATATTCTTTAAAGTCTTTGGACTTAAACCGCCTTTTCCGTCTAAACGGCCATTCTTTGATTTTTCATTATAATACTGCTGTATCAGAATGGTATTAAGGTCACATAAGCGATAACCGCCTATCCCCTCTTTGATATGTTTATGGATATATGTCTCATAGTTGATATAGGTGGTCATTCTGACTTCATTTTTGCAATATGTATCAAGCCAAGTGCAAAGCCACTCGTAAAGAGTGACCTTGCAAGGCTCAATATATGTATTGGTACGAAGCTGATTTATTAATTCATTCATCTTATCAGCAACTTCCTTACGAGTTTTACCATACACATACTTCTTTTTATATTTTCCGTCATTACTTGGAAGCGATACAGCTCCTCTCCAGAAGCCACGTTTATCTTTTATAATACTGCCTTCACCATTGGCATTCCTTCCCATTACCAAGCACCTCCGCAGCATACATCATAAACGTCTTCACACTCCTCAAATCTGATAGCCCTGAGCGTTTCATTGAGCAGGTTTGTATCGACAAGCATGTCCTCGACCTCATTGGGAGTGTAGCCGTAGTCAAGAAGCAATTCCACATCAGCACTATCTACGCCATAACAGCCGCAATATGCAAGGAGCAATTCTTCGTGAATAGGATAATAGTCAGCGGAATTGTACCAACCGAAATGACTTGAAGCTGTGAGGTATTCAAACTCTGCTCTTGACATAATTCCGTTTTCGTCGATTTTAAGTATATCCCCCTCAACGACTTCAACCTTTTCAGCATTGAACTTATGGAATCCGATTTTCTTCAAAGCGTTCTTCAAAATAGATTCAGTTGAAGCGTAAATGTAAATTCCCAAGGCTTCAAAGTGGAGCAGGCACATAGGATTGCTGCCTTTGACGATATATAGGGAGTTGTGCTGATCAAGAGCCGTGAAAGTGAAGTTTCCCTCAACAGTTTCAGCCATATATTTTAAGCTGTCGAAATCAAGCTTGCCCTGCTGTTCAATAAGCTGACAAGCAACATAACTATCGGTTTCGATATGGCTTTCGGGTACTAATCCCTTTTTGCGAAGTTCTTCATCATTCCAAAGTACTCCGTTATGGGCAAAAGCAAATGCCGTATCTCCCGCAACGCAGGAGAACGGATGATTATTGTAATTGTGCTTTTTATCGCCCTGGGTAGCCATTCGCGTGTGTCCCATAATAGCTTTTGTATCATTAGGAGCATTAAATCTTATGAGATGAGCCGCCCTCGGACGCTTGTAAACTGTAACCTTACCGTCCTTTATGTAGGATATACCGGCAGCATCAGTTCCACGTTCTTCTGCGGCATTTGCCAAAGCCTGTGTAAGTTTCTTCAAAATCTTGTGAGGGATAATTCCCTTGTAATTAAGCCAACCAAATAATGCACACATATTACTTTCCCTCCTCGTATCTGATTTCGCCTGTTATGTCAGGCGAATTATCTTTCGACAATTCATGAATGATATTCTCGATTTTTGCCGCAAGACAAGTAGCCGCTATAATAGCGGCAAGCTTGATAAGCTCCTGCGTTAATGTGTTGGCAGGCATCTTTTCAGCCATTGCCATAAGGTTAAATTTGTTCATTAATATTCCTCCGTTTCTTCAACCATTTCGTTGATGTAAAGATTTCTTTCCTTGAGATACTGAATGAGTTCGGTATCTGTAATGTTTGACACGAATTCCGACCAGGACAGTTTCTGCAAACTTTCGTCAGACATAGAAATAGCCACATTGCAAATCTCGTTGACGAGTTGTAATGTGGCTATGAATGTATTAAGTTTAAGCGTTCCTCTGAAAAGTCTGAATTCTATTGTGCTGTAATTGCAGAGATTGACAGCGGCA
>JAFSBM010000174.1 GCA_017437285.1 Ruminococcus sp.
AGAATTCCGTATATGACACATATTCAGTTACAAGGCGACAAACCGCAGTAATACTTTGTGTATTGCAAGGTTTGTCAACGCAGTAAATGATATGTGTCATAGGAAGTCTGCCGTGAGGGAGGTTTTTAGAGGTTCCCTTATTGGAGTCATCGTTGTGACAGCAGAAAATTGATTTCCCCACAAGACTTTCACCGCCCCATTTTTCATAGCGGGAAATGGCAGTGGAGTTCATATAAACTATGTTATGCTCAATATCGCAAATTACAATTGGAGCAATATCAGATTCCGCAAGGCTTTTTAAAAAGAGTGAAATATCCATATTTCCTCCTTACAGAATACACATAGAATCGCCGAAACTGAAAAATCTGTATTTTTCTTCAACGGCAGTTTTATATGCGTTCATAGTGTTGTCATAGCCTGTAAATGCGGAAACAAGCATAATAAGTGTACTTTCGGGCAGGTGGAAATTTGTGATAAGTCCGTCAATGCACTTGAACTCGTACCCGGGATAAATGAAAATATCGGTATAGCCCTCACGCTCGGAAATATCCCCGAAAAAGCTTGCGACGCTTTCAAGAGTACGGCAGGTTGTAGTTCCTACGGCAATAACTCGTCCGCCCTCAGCTTTAGTCTGATTTATCAGGTCAGCTGTTTCTTTTGGGAGATAATAATGCTCGCTGTGCATTTTATGGTCAAGGACGTTGTCCTCCTTTACGGGACGGAATGTTCCAAGTCCAACGTGAAGCGTAACAAATGCCGTTTTTATGCCCTTTGCACGAAGTTCGTCAAGCATTTCTTCTGTGAAATGAAGTCCTGCTGTGGGAGCAGCGGCGGAGCCTGCCTCGTTGGAATAAACCGTCTGATAGCGTTCTTTATCCTCAAGTTTTTTCGTGATATAGGGCGGCAGAGGCATTTGTCCCACATCTTCAAGGGCAGTAAAGAAATTGCCCTCACATTCAAACTGAACAATTCTGTTGCCGTCGTCCTTGACTTCCACAACTTCCGCAATAAGTCTGCCATTGCCAAAGGAAAATTTAGTGCCGACTTTAGCCTTTTTACCGGGACGGCATATGATTTCCCAAAGCTTATCGCCCTTTTGTTCAAGGAGCAGGAATTCGATAAATGTTTCGTTGCCGATTTTTTCACCGTAAAGTCGTGCAGGAATAACTCTCGAATCGTTCATTACAAGCAAGTCACCTTTTTTAAGGCGGCTGCATAAATTATAGAAGTGGTCGTGGGAAACTTCTCCCGAGTTCCTGTCAATGCACATCATACGTGAGGCATTTCTCGGCTCAATGGGAGTCTGAGCGATAAGTTCCTCGGGGAGGTCGTAATAAAAATCTGATTTTAAAAGCTGCATATTCAAAAAGCTCCTTCATGAATCTGAATCACAGAGCAGTTCAACATTTTTCATAGTTTTGCTCTAATAATTCAAAAAATATTTTTTTTAAAAAGATATTGACATATCACCGATAACGTGATATTATAGATATTAAGGTAGAGGTGCGGTTGAGATGAGTAACCCCACGGAGGATGACCTGATCCTGTGAAGTGAGATGAAAGGCAATACCGCCGAGGAATGATATGTGGTGAATATCATTTCGGCTGTAAGTTCAACAGGCTTGCGGCTGTCATCATGTTTATGGTGGAGTGCTATCGGCATAAAAAAATTATCAATGCCAATACTTCTATTATAACTCATGATGAACCGGTTTGCAACCGGTTTTCTTATTTTTTCAAAATTTTTTTTAAAAGGAGATTATTTATGAAGCAGTTTAATGTAGGTATAATCGGAGCTACAGGTATGGTTGGACAGAGATTTGCAACACTTCTCGAAAACCACCCATGGTTCAATGTAAAGGTTCTTGCAGCTTCACCAAGAAGCGCAGGCAAGACATATGAGGAGGTTGCAGGTGAGCGTTGGAAGATGGCAGTTCCCATGCCTGAGGCTATGAAGAATATGATTCTCATGGACGCAACAGCTGATATTGAGAAGATTGCTTCTATGGTTGACTTCTGTTTCTGTGCAGTTGATATGAAGAAGGACGAAATCAAGGCTCTTGAAGAAGCATACGCAAAGGCTGAATGTCCTATCGTTTCCAACAACTCCGCACACAGATTTACAGCTGACGTTCCTATGGTAGTGCCTGAGATTAACCCTGAGCATATCGAAATCATCAAGTCACAGAGAGAGCGTCTTGGCACAAAGAGAGGATTTATTGCAGTTAAGTCCAACTGCTCAATCCAGAGCTATGTTCCTGCACTTCACCCACTCAGAAAGTTCGGTATCAAGAATGTGCTTGCTTGTACATACCAGGCAATTTCAGGAGCAGGAAAGAATTTCGAAACATGGCCTGAAATGGTTGATAACCTTATTCCTTTCATTGGCGGCGAGGAAGAAAAGTCTGAGCAGGAGCCATTAAAGGTTTGGGGTACAATTGAGAATGGCGAGATTGTAAAGGCTTCAACACCTTCAATTACAACACAGTGCCTCCGTGTACCCGTTTCAGACGGTCACACAGCAGCTGTATTTGTAAGCTTTGAGAATAAGCCCTCCAAGGAAGAAATCCTCCAGCTCTGGGCTGATTTCAAGGGCGTTCCTCAGGAACTTGAACTCCCAAGCGCTCCTAAGCAGTTTATCCACTACTTTGAGGAGGATAACCGTCCACAGGCTAAGCTTGACAGAAATCTTGAAAATGGTATGGCTGTTTCAGCAGGCAGATTAAGAGAGGATACACAGTACGATTATAAGTTTGTATGCCTTTCACACAATACATTAAGAGGTGCAGCAGGCGGTGCAGTTCTCCTTGCTGAACTTCTTGCAGCAAAGGGTTACTTTGATTAATTCGTAATGGGTAGACATTAAATTGGTATTTTGTGGCGGACACGGCACAACCTGTCCTTAAATAATTTTTTCTTGTGCTAATGGCTAACGGCTAATGGCTAAAGGCTCTATAATTACGCATTACGAATTACGCATTACGCATTAAATGAAAGGGGTTGAGTGTATGAAGAACACTATTTTTACAGGTGCGGCTATTGCTATAATCACACCTATGAACGAGGACGGCTCTATTAATTTCAGCGTTCTCGGAGAGATGATTGATGACCAGATTGCTAACGGCACAGATGCTATCGTTATCTGCGGTACTACAGGCGAGGCTTCCACAATGTCTGATGAGGAGCATCTCGAATGTATCAGATTTGCAGTTGAAAAGACAGCAAAGAGAGTTCCCGTAATTGCAGGAACAGGCAGCAACGACACATCATATGCAATTAAGCTTTCAAAGGAAGCTGAGGAACTTGGAGCAGACGGACTTCTCCTTGTTACTCCTTACTATAACAAGACTACACAAAAGGGACTTATTGCACATTTCACAGCTATTGCAGACGCTGTAAATATTCCGATTATCCTTTACAATATCCCTGGCAGAACAGGTATGAATATGGAAGTTTCCACAATCAAGGAGCTTGCTAATCATAAGAATATCGTAGCTGTCAAGGAGGCAAGCGGAAATATCAGCTATGCCGCAAAGCTTATCGCTGAGTGCGGCGATGATATTGATGTTTACAGTGGAAACGATGATATGATTGTTCCCCTTATGTCACTTGGTGCAAAGGGCGTTATTTCCGTACTTTCACACGTAATTCCAAAGCAGACTCACGATATGGTTCAGTACTGTCTTGACAATAACTATGCTGAGGCTACAAAGCTTCAGATAGATTATCTTGACCTTATCAACAATCTTTTCATTGAGGTTAATCCTATTCCTGTCAAGGAAGCAATGAATATGATGGGCGTAAATGTTGGCAAGTGCAGACTTCCTCTCGTTGATATGACAGAGGAGCATAAGGCTGCTCTCCGTGCTTCACTTGAAAAGCACAATCTTATATAAAATCCAAAGGATGTGAAATTATGACAAATGTGGCAATATGCGGTGCAAACGGCAAAATGGGCAAGACCATTTACAGCTGCATCAAGGACAGAGAGGATTGCAGAGTAGTTGCAGGAATCGACCTGTATACTGAGCAGTATGCGGATTTCCCAATCGTAGACGCTCCCTCAAAGCTTCCTGTCAAGCCCGATGTTATTATTGATTTTTCAAATCCTGCCTGCCTTGACGCACTTCTTGAATACTGCCTTTCCACAGGCACTCCCATTGTCGTAGCTTCAACAGGCTACAGCGATGAACAGATTGCTAAGATTAAGGCTGCCGCAGAGCAGATTGCAGTATTCTTCACATTCAATATGTCGCTTGGAATAAATCTTCTTGTAAATCTTGCAAAGAAAGCGGCTGAGGTGCTTGGTGACAGATTTGATATTGAAATTGTAGAAAAGCACCACAATCAGAAAATTGACGCTCCAAGCGGTACTGCAATTATGCTTGCCAATGCCGTAAACGAAGCTTTTGACAATTCAAAGCAGTATGTTTATGACCGCCACTCACGCCGTCAGAAGCGTGAAAAGTGCGAAATTGGTATGCACGCTATCAGAGGCGGCACTATTGTGGGCGAACACGATGTAATATTCGCAGGAAATGACGAAGTTATAACATTATCCCACTCTGCATCTTCAAAGACCGTTTTTGCGGAGGGTTCAATCAAGGCGGCTATTTTCCTCAAGGATAAACCCGCAGGACTTTACGATATGCAGGGACTTATATAAGGGAACCAAATAAGGCATAAGCAACACAAAAGAGATGAAAGGATTGATTTAAATGAGCAAAATCAGAATTGGTATCGCAGGCTATGGCAATCTGGGCAGGGGAGTAGAACTTGCCGTTGCACAGAATGATGATATGGAACTTGTGGGCGTATTCACAAGACGTGACCCCTCAACAGTATCCACAATTACAGGCGTTAAGGCTTACACAATGGACGATGCCGTAAAAATGGCAGGCGATATTGACGTAATGATTATCTGCGGCGGCAGTGCAACAGACCTTCCAAAGCAGACTCCCGAACTTGCAAAGTATTTCAATGTAATTGACAGCTTTGATACTCACGCTCGTATTCCCGAGCATTTTGCAAATGTTGACAAAGCTGCCAAGGAAAGCGGAAAGCTTGCATTTATTTCCCTCGGCTGGGATCCAGGTCTTTTCTCTCTTAACAGACTTTATGCGGAATCCATACTTCCAAAGGGCAAGACTTATACATTCTGGGGCAAGGGCGTTAGTCAGGGACATTCCGATGCTATTCGCCGTGTCGAGGGTGTAAAGCGTGGTATTCAGTATACTGTGCCTATTGAAGCTGCTATGGACGCTGTAAGAAGCGGCAGTCAGCCTGAACTTACAACTCGTCAGAAGCATCTCCGTGAGTGCTGGGTAGTTGCTGAGGAGGGTGCTGACCTTGCTAAGATTGAGGAATCAATCAAGACAATGAAGAATTACTTTGACGAATACGATACAACTGTAAACTTTATTACAGAGGAAGAATTTGACGCAGTTCACAACAAAATGCCCCACGGCGGATTTGTTATGAGAAGCGGACTTACAGGCAACGGCGAGAAAACACATCAGATGATTGAGTATTCTCTCAAGCTTGAATCAAATCCCGAATTTACAGCAAGCGTTCTCGTATGCTATGCAAGAGCAATTTCAAGACTCAGTGCAGAGGGTGCAACTGGCTGTAAGACTGCATTTGATATTGCTCCTGCTTATCTTTCACCTTTAAGCGGCGAGGAACTCCGTGCGACTCTCCTTTAATTGAAAAGTTAAAATTATGAAAAAGAGTATAGGCATTGTATTTCTTATTGTGGGAATTATAATTACAGCAGTTGGCGGTGCGATTATTTCGGGAATATTCTTTGGTGTAACTCATAACGAAAGTATTGGAATAATCGGCGGTGCTGACGGTCCTACGGCGATTTTTTTAACTTCAAAGCTTGGAATTTTTCCAATAGCTGCTGTTGCCGTGGGAATTGCAATTATTGTATTTTCTGCAATTGGCATAAAGAAAAATAAAAGTAAATAAAAGAATAATCACATCTTTTCAGCTTATAATAATGGCGAAAGGATGTGATTTTTTATGGTTGAACAGGATACTATAAAGCTGCTCCGTGAGTGTGATGCAGGCATTAAAATGGGAATTTCCGCCCTTGATGAGGTGACGGAATATGCACACAGTACGGATATGCGGAATTATCTCCGTGAGAGTACGGAGGAAAATGAAAAGCTGAAAAACGATTTGCAGGAAGTGCTTGCGGATTACAACGACAACGGCAAAGAGCCTAATCCCATTGCTTCGGGAATGTCGTGGATTAAGACAAATGTCAAGCTGAAAATGAACGAATCCGACAGCACTATTGCGGAGCTTATGACTGACGGCTGCAATATGGGAATTAAATCCCTCAGCCGTTATATGAATCAGTATAAGGCAGCGGATGAGCGTTCAAAGGACATTGCAAAGCGGCTTATTAAAGCTGAGGAAAAGCTGTCCCAGAATATGCGGCAGTTCCTATAAAAACAAAGGCGGACAAAACTGAATTGTCCGCCTTTTATGCTATTGCTCCACCAATTATACCTTGCCAAAAAGACGAAAGCAGAAAGGAAATTTATCAAGGAAGAAAAATGCAGGAATGCTACCGCATTTCAAGTTTTTCTGACGAAGAGAAATTTTCTTTAGGGCATCTCTAAAAACCCGTTTGATTAAAGAAAAAACAGATAGGTGCGGCAGCTGCAAGGAAACCTTCCGAAGGCGTGCTGCCGCACTCCGAGGGAGGTTGACGCAGCAGATGTCGTGCATAGCT
>JAFSBM010000175.1 GCA_017437285.1 Ruminococcus sp.
ACCTTCACCGCACTGCTTACACAGAAGAATATTATCCGCAGTCCTCTCCCTGCGACCGCCGAGATTATGACGCTTGCAGTAGGATTTTACCGTATTCAGCGGCAGGGAAAGAGTTTCTGCAATTTCAGAATAAGGCACACCTCTTTCACGGTATGCCTCGATTTTCTTTTTATCCGATATTGTCATGCGTCCTCCTTATATCAGATCGTTCTTCTCAACCCAACCTGTCACATACTGACCGATAGGATTCTTACCGCAGAATGCAGATTTTGTAGTAATACGGTACCTGCCATTGACCTCAACACCGTCATACAGATAGAACGTACCGCTTTTCTTTACACCAGATTTTGCGGTAGAAGAAGCGTAAAGTACAGTGTTCTTCAGCGTAATCTTATCGCCCTTCTTGTGTGCCTTTTCAGCTGTGAATACAGAGGTGCCGTTCTCATCAAACACAGAATATCCAGCCTTACAGGATTTCTTTGCATTTTTCAGATTTTTGAACGCTCCTGTCTGTGATTTCACGTCGTCCCATGATGTACGCACACGATAAATCTGCCCCTCTGTAAGATATTCCTGCACCTTTGCCTTGAACGCAGCCCAATGGGGCAGAATGTACAAAGGACACATTTTGTAAGAATTTCTCATAGTATTAAGTGTATCAACATCGCCCTTTCTGCCGTCCTTGACATTAAGCCAGTGGGTATGCGTAAACAGGCACTCAATACCAAGTCCGTACTGTTTGAGCAGAGCAGCCGCCAGTCTTGCGGCATTATCCTCGGATTTACGGTCATTGGCATTGTACGCAGAACTCATGATACACTCAATTGCAATAGTCTTGCGGTTGCCATTGCCGCTGCCGTCAGCAGCGTGCCAGCCAGACAGTTCAAGGGGCAGGTTCTGCCACGCACAGACATTATCCACATAATAATGAACACGGACATCCTTCATATTGCCATTGTAAGTGGCTCTCGTGTACTGCTCCGCAGGAGTTGTTCCTTTCGCAACACTAATCCACGATGTGTTATGAATCGTAACACCAATAATTTTGCCCTCCATAGATACGGAGGGCATTGCGATATTTTGGGGATTGTGCTTCGTGAGCAGAAATTCATTGACAGTTACACCGCCGAACGTCATTGTCTTATCAGGTTTCAGAATTGCCATTATCATTTTCCTCCATTTCTTCGCTTCTCTTATGAAGCTGTTTTAAAACTTCCTGCAGCTGTTTTGGCACAGGTAAACCAAGATGTGCCGCATTTTCAAGCAATGATACACCTTCATTTGACATATAGAAGAAAATCACTGCTGTTCTCAAAATACTGCCGCCGCCAATGACGTACACATCGAGAATATGAGCAATACCCACAAGAATAAAAATAAGCACCTTTTTAAAGATGCCCTTGAATCCAACTTCGCTGGATAACTTCTTGTCGATAATCGCACACATCACTCCTGTGACGTAATCGGCGACGACAAACACAATTAATGCAATCATCAAGTTGTCACATCCTCCGAGAAAATAGCCGAGCCAGCCTCCGATTGCTGAAAAGCAGACTCTTGTCATCGTCCAGAATTCTTTCAATATTCATCATTCCTTTCTTAAAATTGAGTATAAAAATACCGCCTGCGGAGTGAACCACGGGCGGTTGGAAGCGATATTTAGTTTGACAAATCAGAATTTAACTATTAATGATTCCATATTATCGCTGTTGCCGTAAGTATTTTTCTCACATCATCAGCTTTACAATTCTCCTTTTCGGCAATCTCATCATAAGTATAGTACTCCCACAATTCTATGTTTTTATAGATACGCATCCTATAATCAATTATTTTATTGATAAATTCTTCGGAATACTCTGTTAATCCAAAATCTTCTCCTAAAGCTGTCATGGTATAATTCTCCTCTATAAATTTCGATTTACCGATCTACTCGGTTTCCTCTATTATAGACCATTTCTCCCCAAAAGTCAATTCATAATCTCCACCTTTTTCACAAGAGGATGAGTATTATTTGACCTGCCGAGCCAGCACAGATAATACTGCCCCGGAGTTACAGCGTCACATAAGCCAAGAGAAGTGATGAACGTGTCGCATTGCAGCCAGTAAAACGGTATATCCACATAATTTTTATTGGCAAGAGAAGTATATACATAATTCTGAATTGTGTCCCATTCTTCCTTGCCTGCTGTTGGAACAAGAAACATACCGCCACGCTCCGTACATCCCGATTGATAACACATCGCAATTGCTGTCAGTGAATCAACATTAATCGGAGTTGTACTGCCTGTGCAGACAAATCCGTCCCAGCCGAAATCAGCTTGACTGTAATTGAGAATATATCCGTTGCTCTCATTGCAGAATGTCTTATTATTGCGGATATATCCGCTTAAATCCTGTATGCCGTTCTGAAAAATCGTATAAATGGTGTCAGCGTATTTTTCGGGAACTTCCTCTGCAAGGAAAACAGGCTGTCGCTTCGGACTGCCGCCTTGAATCTGTAAAATCTTCGGAATAAGCGTATTCAGCGTTTCCGATGAATCTGCCTCAACTCCTTTAATCCGCAGATTATTTGCAAGCTGTTCTTTCTGTTTCAGCAATTCTTCAAGATATTTTGCAATCATTCGCTCACCTCCACAATTTTTGCAAGTATTATTTCAACTCCCGTCAGCTTTTCAACGCAGTTATTCCATTTTGAAACAGATTCAGCTGTAATGGAATCAAGAACAGCAAGATTTTTATGCTGATGCAGATTTCCATGTATTTCAGTCTTGAAGTTTTTAATCTGATTATCAACATATTCGGGAGCATTGTCCCATTTTTCAATTCTCTCCGCTGTGATTTCATCAAGAGCAGATTGATTATTATGAGTATGGGATTTTTTTGATAAGTTCTCAATCTGCTCCTGCTGTGCGGAAATATCTCTTTTTAAGCTATCCTGCAAGTAAATCAGAGCTGTTTGTGTAACGTATTTTGACAAGTCAATTTCTGTTCCTTTTTCGCCCTTTAAGGATTCAAGCCATTCGGATTCAGTTCCGACAAAGCCGTTCTTTACGGCTATTTCATAAGCGGATAAACCGTCTTTGCCGTTAATACCATTTTTACCGTCTGTGCCATTTATGCCATTGATACCGTCCTTACCGTCAGCACCATCTTTACCGTTTATGCCATCCTTGCCATCTGCACCGTCCCTGCCGTCAGTTCCTTTCAGACTTTCAAGCCACTCTATAAGCGTACCTGTAAAGCCATTCTGAACAGCAAGTTCATAGGCAGACAAGCCATTTTCTCCGTCTTTTCCGTTTATGCCGTTACCACCCTCTGATACTATTTTCTTTATTTCAGCTAAAAGCTGTGCATAAAGGTCGGGAGTCGGCGGCACATTACAGCTTTCACCGTCAAAACCCGAAGGTCTGATATTAAGTGTCACAGGCACAGTTGTCGCACGAATAGTTGTATCAGAATCACTGTCATAGCCAAAAACGCTCATTTTCACCATACCTGGATGAAGTTCCGAGGGCAGCAGACAGGATAAACCGTCAACGCCTAACACACGGTTGTAAACCTCATCACATTGCGAAAACTGCACAACCTTATGAAGATTTTTCCATGAGCAGTCAAAGGTGAATTTCAGCGTGACGAAAGCAATCTGTCCGCTTGCAATGACCTCACGCTCGGTGATTTCGATACGCTGACCTTTGACGAAAAATTTCATCATGTCATAACCTCCTCCCATGCTTCACCGTTCAGCACAAATGCACCGTCTACGCAGGAAATACGCTCCAACGGGCAATATGCAGCGTTCATAAGATTTTTGTATCCAACAACTGATTTTAAATCTGCGATTGTACCCTCGTATGTAATTTCTTTCAGACTACTGCAATAATTAATACAATAAGCATTAATTGACTTCACATTTTTGCTCAATGTAAGATTGGTAAGAATAGAACAATGTGTAAACATAAAACTGCTGACTAAAGGAGAATCCACATAGGCAGACTTAAGCTTATCACAGTCATTAAACGCATAACTGCCGATTTCCTTTACATTAAACGGAATAGTCACACTCTCAATTGCACAGCAGACAAATGCCTTTTCTCCGATTGTTTTCACATTTTTCGGAATAACAAGGGATTTCAGACCTCCGACAGAATACATGAAGAAGCAGCGTTCACCGATAGATGTTAATGTTGTAGACAACGATATTTCCGTCATGTTTGTACAGCGTTCAAAGAGACTGCTGCCAAGAGCCGTGATGCCCTCTCCGACATCAAGTGATGTAATTTCCGTGTTTTCAAAGAACGGTGAATTGCCGATTTCATAATCGTATGTCGCACCTGTGCCACGGATAGCAACCCTGCCGTTGGAGTACATGATGTAATAAGCAGAATCGCCAATCGTTCCGACTGCTGTAACATCCGCCGTGAAATCATCCAGACGAGTGGTGAGGGAGGCAACCTGCGAGGATAAATCCTGTACCTGTTCTTTAAGGTCAGCAATCGTAGAGCAATATATGGAAAGTGCCATAAGAATTTCGGAAACACGGCATTTACCCAGAACACACTTCACATACCCACACTTATTTTCATCCTCACGCATATCACGGATGTTGCCGTCAGTAATACTCTTTGCACCGCCTTTGAGAAATACCGCTGCAAGAGTGAGAAACTTCTTGCTTGCCGTATCCTCAAATGTCGGAATTACAGGAGTTGTCGCAGCTGTACCCGACTTCACCTCCAGCTTGCAGGCACGGACATTTTCGCTTACATCACAGCTGATACCAATTGTGACATACCGTGAAAGTGATTCATCTATATATTTTGTGAGGTCGAGAGTGTAGGCGGTATCATTGATGAAATAATGCCCGTCAATCCACGCTTTTCCTGTGCCAATGATAACCTTTGTACCTGTACCAGCAGTCACAGAAAAGCAGTCACCGTAGGTGTCAAACACACCGTTGCAGATGATGCTGGAGAGGTAGTTTGTGAAATCCTCCGCCGTGTACGTCCTGTCCATATTTTTTGCATTGAAAAATCCGAAAGAAAAGCTCATAATATCACACTCCTTTAAATGTCGGTGTCAGCGTTCTGCCGTTCTGGTCATAGCTCTCAATCATTCCAATCAGCTGAATTTTCGGCTGAATCAAGCCGAATCGCTCATGCTCAACGGTAACATAATCACCGACAAAATAATCCTTGTTGTATTGGTACTGCCGATTGTCAGCGGCAATTGTAGACTCACTGATTTCAGTAATCGGCACAAGATTTTCTGCTCCTTTTTCCATGAGCAGACCAAGATAGTCATCGTCTGGAATCGCCACAGTTACGCCGTTTTCTTGCGTTTCATCGGACACATCTTTTGCGTCCACATAGATCTCATAGCGATTCAGCAGTGCAGGCTCATCACCCCGATAGCATACCGTCCGCTTACGCTCCGCACCCTCACCACAGCCGAGGACATAGGCAACATTCTTCTGTGCTGATAAATCCATAGAATAGCCGAAAGTCAGCAGATTGCAGTAAGAATCGGAGAACACGATATGTGCGTTCTCATCCTGCAAAATACTCCTGTCCGTGCCTTGTGAGAGATCTAGCATCATGGTATACACACCGCTTCCTGCCGATGTTTCCTGCAAGCGGATATTCGCCGTACCGCCGATCATCTCACAGATCTTAAAAATCCACTCCATAAGGTTTTCGTAAGAGACCTGCAAGCGTGATTTTTGCGACCAGCAAGTGCCGTCTGTATTGCCGTGGCGTAGTCCCGGAATCAGACGGTTATCAGACAGCATACAGTTGCGATACACCGCCAGCCGCACCATATCCGCATAGCTTGTCAGCGTAGAAAATGAGAGCGTCGGATAAATGATTCTTCGAGAAAGCAGGGACAAGAGAAAACGCCCTGTCACTGTCAGATAATCACCGTCCTCTGCATCCGTTTCAAGTGTGACAGATTCAATAATGCCGTATTGCTGTTTATCATCATCTCGACCGACAATTCTGCCAGTCTGAAAAATCTCAATATTACGAGCATTGGCGGCAATGTACACCTCAAAATTACCACATCCATAGTACTGTACATCCCACAGGAGCGAAGAAAAGCTGTCGCATACAGCTGCGAGAGAGATTTGAACTCTCGCTCCGTTTATTGTAAAATCATAAATTTCAATTTGCATTTTACACTCCTAAATAAGCATTTGTATGCATCAGCGTAATTTTCAGATTCTTGACGTTACGGACAGCCTGCACATGAAATGTATTCAGCCCCTCACGGAGCGTCAGCCATGTCGAGCCTGCCACAAGCCGATTGATGATATTGCTGTCCACACCGTTGCGAGTGAGCGTGACCGTTTTATTGCCTGTTTTCGTGGAAATCGTGATGATGTCCCCACGCTGGATTTCGCCCTTGATTTGAAGATATTCACCCGTATCGGCATTGTAAATCGTCGGCGTGACCGTTGCAATTTCAGGAACGGTCACATCCGTCATGGCTTCAATCTGAATGGTGAATCCAGTTTCATCGCCGTCATTGCGGATCTCGATGTTGTTCGTGGTGCTGTAACTGCCGAGGACAAATGGTTCATCATTCTGCGGAAAGGGAAAGAAAAATCCGCTCGAAACACGGCTGTACCAGGCGTGGATAGCGGAAGTGCTGTACCAGTATGGATCGGGACAGAGAATGGAAATCTGCCCATTCGTTTTACTCGTGAAGTTGTCAATTTCGCAGGTCTCCACATAGCCCTCGGTGTACACGTCAATGCCTGCGGTCTTGTAGAAAATCTTGATATATCGGGACGGCTTCACCACACGGTAAAGAGCGTGACGGCGTTTTTCCATCCCCACACCACGCATTTCAAAGCTGATAACGAGGTTTCGCTTTTCGATGAAAGCGTTATTGAGATAGCTGCCGTCCATGCCTGCATAGCTTGATGTGCTGACCGTGCCGGGCGGTGGGTGCAAACCGGAGATTTTTGAGGTCATGTATTGATTGGCGGTCGTGGTCATGTTGATACGGTCGCCAGAGGAGTTTTCGAGGATGAGTTGGAAAAACATGATGTCACTTCCTTTCAGAGGGTTGTATTTTTGTATGGGGTGTGGTATAATATAAGAAAAGAATCAAGGAGATTTGACCATGAAATATAAAATATTCTTTGCTTGGCAAAGTCAAAAACAATCAACATTTTCATTTCTAAAGCAACAATTAAAATTAGCGAAAGAAAAACTGCTTGATGATGGAATTAGTGTTGAAATCATTTTTACTCCGACACAAGAAGAATCAGGATCACCAGATATAAAGATGTCAATTCTAGAACAAATTAAAATGTGTGATGTGTTTATTGGTGACTTATCTTTTATAGAACCATGTAAATCTAATCAAAATGTTTTATACGAATCTGGAATTGCCGATGCATTTTTAGGTGAAAACCGCGTAATTCTTTTATGTGATGAAGATACAGATATTGAAAAAATCGCCTTTGATATTAACCATAAGCGAGTATCAAAAATAAGAACAAGTAGTGGTAAGTCCAAATTAAAGGAATGGATACTTGATGCTTTACAAGAATCCGATAGACAAAAGTATGTTAAAAACTATGCCACAAATCAATATGCTGATGATTTACTAATAATGATAAATTATTTTGTGAAGCTTTCCTACTACAACAAGGAAATGCCAGACGATTTTTCATTTACAAATTTGGAACCCATACAAAGAAATATAGAGTCCTTAAAATACCCTTTATTTTTCTTAGATGTTGATTTTGGAGATGTGATATCTTCATTAGAAGAAAAAATAATGCGGCTCAATCAATTCTCTCATAAAAGAATAGTTTGGAGTATAATTAACATCATAAGTAAACTTAAAGAATATAATGATTTTTGTTTTCAGGCAAGATTTTCTTTCATTCGAATATTAGAAAATGAACAGGCACAATATAATCTGTATGATTCAAGTAACTTTTTCTTAAAATCAACCGAAAGATACTCACCATCAGTAAAAAATGTTTTATTCTTAGAAAACAGCGAAATTGTGATTGGCGAAGATATAACGTTTGTAACTGATAAACGAATAATTAAACAGAATGATAAATATTACAAACGAGAAATATTACCATTCAAAGATGGTAAAAAGGCACAATCGGTAATCACGTCAACACTTGCTAAAATACAACCTGAAGCTATTCCGATTATTTCAAAATTAATTTCAAATCTTTTCATTGCAATTAAAGAATATCTCGATTATTGTGATTTGCATTTTGAATATGAAGAGAGAATGAAAATCGTCATCATTGTAGACTAACATATTATTGGTTACCCAGTCACCGCATTCCTCGTCAACCTATAAATCTCCAGCCGTGACAGTGCTTTCGGACTATTGTTAGTCTGATTCACCGTCCGGCTGTTGTCGTTATTGTAGTAGTTGTTCACCACAGATGCACCGCCAGTACTGCCCACAACAGCGGCAGACACACCGTCAAGGCGATAACTCAGATCCGACTGCATCGTCAATTTCATCGTTTCAGCAACACCGGAAACCGCCTTTTCCACATACTTCTTGCTCTTGTTGATGCCATCCGCAAGCCCACGCATGAAGTCCGGCATCCAGCTTTCGTAGTCGGTCAGAGGGCCTCTGTCGGGAACGGAGAAGTGCAGAAATTCACGGATGGTATCGGCAACGCCCGTCACACAGTCTGTCAGCTTGCCAATCATACCCTTGATACCGCCAATAATTCCGCTGATAATGTCCGAACCCCAAGTCCATGCATCAGAAGCAAGCCCCTTCACAAAGTCTACAGCAGTATTGAAACCGCCCTTTACGGTATCAACAATCCCAGAAATCTTCTCCGAAACAGAAGACTTGATATTTTCCCAGACGCTCGAAACCGTGGTCTTGATCGTCCCCAGCACATTGGAAATGGTCGTAGATACGCTGTTCCAAGCCGTGGAAACTTTGCTTTTGATGCTGTCCAGCACAGCTGAAATTGTCGATTTTATGCCGTTCCAGATACTTGATACAGTTCCCGAAATTGCAGTCAGCACCGTGTTGATAACAGTTTTAATTCCATTCCAGATGGTATCAAATGTGCTTTTGATGCCCTCCAGAAGCGGAGAGAGGAACGAAACAATGCCATTCCAGATTGCTGAAATTTTCTCCAAAATCCAGTCCATCGCCGTGTCGATGAGAATCTGAATCGCTTGAAAAATAGTTTCAAACAGATAACGGAACGCCTCCAGCAGCGGAGCGAGAAAATTGTAAATTTCGGTAAAAACGCCTGTTATGAAGTCCTTGACCGAAGTAAAAATTGTCGTTGCAATCGTCTGGATTGCTGTAATAATATTTGTGAATGTGGCGTAAATCGCCGTCCATGTATTTACGAAGAAATTACGGATTCCTGTTACAATGCCTGTGAAGAATGAGGAAATCGAAGTCCAAATACCCACAAAGAAATCCTTGATACCAGTCCATATCTCATTCCAAGAAGTGCCAAACCAACCGAGAACCACATCGGCAACATTTTTAATGACATTGAGAATATTTTTGAATGTAGACACAAGCAAATCCCAGATGGAAATGAAAATGCCTTTGACACCGTTCCACATCTGCTCCCAGTCGCCTGTGAACAATCCTACAAAAATATCCAATACACCGAGTATGACACCCGATACTGCAGAGAGAATGTTCGCAATATTGGTGAAAACGCCCTCGAATACAGGTGCAAGCACGGAACAGAGGGCGTCCCATGCGGCTTTCAGCATTTCGGTAAAATTCTCAAAATCAAAGCCCAATTCATTGACTCGTGAAACAATACCTTCCGCAAGTCCGGCGAATGTCTCTTTGATTTGATTCCAGATGCCGATGATGCTGTTCTTGAATTCATCGTTGGTATTCCACAGATGTAAAAATGCCGCAACCAGAGCTGCAATCGCCGCAACCACGGCAAGAATTGTACCAAGTGAAACACCCAATGCACTTGTCACCGCCGCAACACCACCCTTAACAGCAGCAATAGCGGCAGGTGCTTTTGATACGACTGAAATGATACTTCCTACACCTGAAATTGTTTTGCCGATAACAATGAGCAGAGGTCCCAATGCTGCCGCAATGAGAGCGATTTTGACTATCGTTTCCTTTGTTTGCGGATCAAGCTGATTCAGCTTATCCACCAAACTCTGAATATGGGAAACGATGGAACGGATAGTCGGCATGAGAATGTCCGAAAAGGAAATCGCCAGTTCTTCAAGTTGTGATTTCAGAATGGTCAGTTGTCCCATGAGGTTGTCCTGCATGGTTTCCGCCATGGCAAGGGATGTGCCGTCACAGGAAGAAATCGCACCTTGCAGCTTTTCAATATCGGCAGGTGCAGCGTTCATTAATGCAAGGAAACCAGACATGGCATTTTTGCCGACAAGTGCTTGTGCGGCAGAAGCCTGTTCCGATTCGGAAAGCTGTGAGAAAGCCACACGGCAGTCCGCAAGAATATCCGTAAGTTCTCGCATACTGCCGTCAGCATTGGTGGTCTGTATTGCAACATCTCCCAGATTTTCACCGCAGAATTTCACTTCACCTGAAAGTGCCGTCATAATTGTACGTAAAGATGTACCCGCCTGTGTTGACTTAATACCTGCATTTGCCATAAGTCCGATTGCCTGTGCAGTATCTTCACAGGAGAAACCAAGTGCCCCTGCAATAGGAGCTGCATATTTGAATGTTTCTCCCATCATGCTGACATTGGTGTTGGCATTGGAAGATGCCGCCGCCAGTACATCAGCAAAATGACCGCTATCGGCAGCAGTTAAGCCGAAAGCGGTCAGAGCGTCAGTTACAATATCAGAGGTAGTTGCAAGTTCTTCACCCGATGCAGCTGAAAGATTCATAATTCCTTCGATACCGCCGAGCATATCCTCCGTTTTCCAGCCTGCCATTGCCATATAGTTCATAGCTTCAGCGGCTTCGGATGCGGAGAATTTTGTTTTACTGCCCATTTCACGAGCCTTTTCACGGAGAGCGTCCAGTTCCTCACCAGTCGCACCGGATACAGCGGCAACCTTTGACATAGCGGCATCAAAGTCCGCACCTGTCTTTACGGCAATTGTACCGAGCGTGGCAAGCCCTGCGGTCACAGGCAGCAGTTTATCGCCCGCACCGGAGATTTTATCGCCGACCTTCTGCATGGTTTCACCGGCGGCTTCCAGTTTAGCAAAAGCTGTATTTGTACGGTCCGCTTCATTTTGCAGATTGCGGAGCTCATTTTCTGTTTCAATAATCTCACGTTGTAATGCGTCATACTGCTGTTGAGTGATTTCACCGTTAGCAAGTGCATTATTTGCCTGTTCTGCGGCAGTTTTGAGGGTATCAAGCTTTTTCTTGGTGGAAGTGACCGCATTGGCAAGCAGTTTATGCTTCTGTGAGAGTAATTCTGTATTGCTTGGATCAAGCTTCAGCAGCTTTTCCACGTCTTTGAGCTGTGTCTGGGTAGTGCGGATGTTTTTGTTGACACCTTCCAGAGCCTTGGAAAGTTTGGTGGTATCGCCGCCGATCTCGACGGTGATACCTTTGATTCTGTTTGCCATGGGGTCACCTCCTTGACTGTTTTGTTTAAATGTGGTAAAATGAGATTGTCGAGACATCTCGTTATAAAAGTATAAATTTCTTATATTGGAGGGGAACGATGAAAATTTCATTTGAAAAATGGTTGGAAGAACATCAAATTCCAGATGATGCTGTAAATTTGTTTATAGAATCTGTCAAATGCTATCGTATAGGTGCCTATAGATCTTCTTTTATTATGTCATATATAGCCTTTCAAAATATATTAAGATATAGAATTTTAGAAACTTCATTTAAACCAAATGGAATAAATGATTGGAGTACAATATGCTCAAAGTTGCGTGATGAAGACGAATGGGATAAACAAGTAGCAGAATGTGTAAAACGTCAACGACCAAATACTATCTTCTGTATTTCTCCATCAATTGTTTCTCAGTATGAAAATTTTCGTTGCATAAGAAATATGTGTGCTCATGGAAAATCTGGAGATATAGAGTATTATCACATTGAGTGTTTATGGGGATTTATCCAAACTTATTACTCTAGATTTGTTGTTAATGGAAGTAATCAAGGAATACTTCAAATGATTAAGGATCATTATGATACAACTATTACCCCCGTTGGACAAGATCTAAGTCCCATTATTACAAATATAGAGTTAGGAATAAGAGAGGATGAAATGATTGATCTTTTCGAAAGTATATACCAGATGAGTAAGGCAAATTCAACGTGGGTTAATAGTTTTTCTGCGAAATGGGCATGCGCTGATTTGTGGAACAAACTTGTTAATGAATCAAGCATAGTTATTCAGGAACACATTATACAATTCTTGATACAAAAACATACAGATGAAATAGATGATTTTATAACTGCATATCCGCAAACTTCTGATTTATTTATGACTAATCCTCAATTTGTACGAAAGCTTTGGAAAGAAATAATCTTTAAAGAGTGGAGTAAATCAAAAAAAGGAACATGGATAATACTCGGCAAAGTTATAAATAATAATTTAGTACCAGAATCCGAATTAGATGATTTTCACAAGTGCTTATATAAGTTTATTGGTAAGTCGTTTGACACTGAAAGCGTTGAGATATTGAAAAAAACTGATTATTTTACCAGATTAAAAAAAGACTTATTTTCGGAAGAAGTATATGATTATCCAACCTACATTACAGCAAATAATAATATTAACCATATTATAAGATATTTTAATATCTTTGGATTAGAGCAAGATACTGTTTGTATTGTAAATAATATTATACGAATGATGGATTATGGTTCATTTATTGATAAGATAAAAATTTTCTTAAATACTGATGATAATTGGAAACAATTCAGAAAATTAATAAAATTAGCAAACAAAGAAGATTATACAAAAAAACTTGAAGAACAAGAGTAAAGTAAAAAGGATAAAAAACTAAAGGTCATCACCAATCAAAACGTATTCATATCATCCTGCGTAGCTCGATAATCATATGAAATATCGTCGTTTTCACGTTCAGTGAACATATCATTGATTAAACCTATCGTTAGCAAATCCAGCTCGGTCATAGAAAGACCGAGCTGTTTGCATCTCAGAAGAAACAGCGGCGTTGTCATTTCCCTGTCAATCGGACGATGTTTTTTTTAGACTCAACCTGAGTTTCGATATTCATTCCCCACAGCTCAATCAGCTGGGGAAGAATCTCATAAATGGAGAACGTATTAAACTGCTCCAGCCATTCATCCGGTGAAGCAGGAACTGTATCGGGATCGGCGTGTTTTGCCATAATGTAGGCGATATTTTCGAACACCTCAAGGCTCTCGATACTCAGTTCTGAATTCTCCTCATCACCCTCGGAAACGGACTTCTGCAAAGCCGCAAAATCCTTGTAAATATCACGCCCGAACTTCAGACGGTACAGGCGAGGCACAGCGGCACTCGCCTTAAAAGGCACTTCCAGTCCGTCCACCAGAATATTTTTCTTGATTGCCATAATTTTCCCCCTTATCAAGATTTTGTAGTCGTGGTAGTTGTAGCCGCCTTCTTCTCCGAAGTATCAGGGTTATACGGCATCTTGTACCAGTTGTTGTAGGTCGTTTCATCGGTGGACTCACAAGTCTTTGCCTTAACCAGTCCCGTAGGAAGTGCAGAAGCCGTCAGCGACAGCGTTTCTGTCTTGACCTCGGTGGAGTCCTCCTTAGTCTTTCCCTCCGTTGCAGGGCGGCTTGCCGTACAGCAGTAAAGGACATGACGGATCTTGTGCTTATCACCGCTGAACTCAAACATCAAAGCAAACTGTGACGGCTCTGCGTCATTCTTCTCAACCAGTACACCGTTATTATCAAGGATTTCTCCCAGAATTTCGGTAGCAAATTCCGTTGTAACAAGAGCAATTTCAAGGTCACCCTCATAACCGGAATTGTTGTTGATGACATAGTAAACGCTGTCATCGGCGTAGAAATTTTCATTCTCGCCATTTGCGTCAATGGACAGCGATACCGCACCGGGCAGTCGTATCGATTCGCCGTACACAGGCACGGTGGGAGATCCGTCAGGGTCAACACCCCACTGGATAATCTTTGCCCAGTGAACATTGTTCAGACCGAACTTGACCTTATTTCTGTTTTTCGCCATATTCCTTAAACCTCCATTTCATAAAGCACTTCATAGAGCTTTTCGCTCTCAATCCACACTTCTGATTTTGTAAAATAGATCTCATGCTGTGTCAGCACAGCTTCAATTTCTTCCTCCAGTGCAGGATTTTTCTTATCGGTGTACAGCTCAATATCCAGCTGCTTAAAGCTGTGATATGCCACATTGTCAGCCGAGAAAGTTTCCTCACCTGGGGAAAGAAACAGAAGAAAAGGCGGTGCAGGACTTTCACCCTCTGCAAAATGATGATACGCATAAGGTAAACCCATTTCCGCCATCATGTCATTGATTTCTTCATAGGTCACGATAATTCCTCCGTAATCAGGGATTCAAGCAACTCCGCACCATGCTCCTCGGCAGGGGCGATATGCGGCTTGCCCTGCACACGACCGCCGCCACGCTTGGCATGACCTTTTTCAAGGAGATGTGCAAGCTGATAACGGTTCTTTGAATGTACTGTCATCTGCAAGGTGTGACTGTTTTCCTTGACCTTTTTGGACGTCCAGCTTTTGCCGTAATCACCTGTATCCTTCGGAGCGTTAGCGGCGATTTCCTTTTTCACCGATGTTGCTGTCTTTTTGACTGCTTTTTTCATAGCATCATCAGCAAGCTCTGCATACTCGTGCAATCCTGCCATAATTTCATTGGCGAGATCGTCAATAGATGTCATCGTCACCGCCTGCCTTTCTGACTTCACACACAATGGTGAGATAGTCGTTTTTCAGATAATCGGGAGCAACGGATTTGATGTCATACACACTCCCACGGAACAGAATTTTATGGGTAGTAGGGTTTACACACCGCAGAAAAGCACACTGCCGAACTCCGAATGACAAGGACTGAATTTCTTTGGTGACTCCTGTATTTGTGGTTTCGGCAGAGCTTTTCACGGTGACGCTCGCCCAGTAGGAATATACCTCATCCCATTGGGATGTGTGGTTGCCGATTTCATCAATGACAGTACGGTTTTCAAGGAAAGTAATCCGCTGATTCATCTTGCTGAAATCCATCAGATAATGCCCTCCCGCTGTGCAAAAAGAATGGAACGCAGGCTCATCGTCAGTCCGTGATAATCGGGATTGCTCCTGTTTTCATACAGATAACCGAGTGCAAAAAGCACAGCTGTTCTTGTTGTATCTTCATAGCGTGTAAATCTTTCTTCATCCATTCTGCCTACATCTTTTACAAGACATTTTGCCGTATATAGCAGAGAGAGGATGAGCTTGTCATCCTCCTCATAATCGACACGGAGATAGTTTTTCGCTTCATCCAGTGTAATCATCACATCACGCCTTTGCGGTAGAAGTACCCTTGATCGTCAGCGTCTTGACTGCCTCGGGAAGAATCAGCTTTCCGTCCGCACGCTGGGATGCGAGGAAACCGACCTGACCGTTCATCGCAAACAGTTCATTAAGACGCTTAAGGCTTCTGCCCTGTCTATCAGCAATCCAGTAATAGCTGAAGTCACCGAAAGCAATCGCCTTACTGCCTGCATCAGGAGTAGGGGCGTAGACAGAAGTGACATAAGGACGGTTGAGAATTGTGTCGGGAACACCGGCAGTGACGGACGGCTGCCAGATATACTGGCCGTTGCTGTCCTTGACCTTGCGGAGAGCCTTGACTGTCTGCTCATTCAGCACCCACACAGCCTTCTTGCGATAGGGACTCTTGAGGGAGTAGAACAGCTCGATCATATCATCAAATGTGATAGCTGTACCTGCCGTTGTTGCACCGTTTTCCGCACCGCCTGTGGCAGCAAAAATGCCAGTAGGCTTGCCCTTACCGTCACCAATGAGGAACGCCTCTTCTTCCTTTGTACCGATTCTGCGTGCAAATTCCTTTGCAATGTAGGACGGCAGGTCGAATACGGAATCGTTCAGAAGTTCCTCGGAAATCTTGATAGCAGTGCCAACCTTGTAGGCGGAAAGTGCGATCTGACCGAAAGCGTCATCGGAGAGGGTATAAGCTTCTTCTTCCTCCATCCAGACTGCCTCGCCCTTCTGAGTGATGACTGGAATTTTTCTGTCGCCATGAGCCGTCTGAATTCTTGTGGCAAGAGGACGGAATACATTCTCTTCTTCAAGTGCTGCAATGAGTTTCTTTTCAAACTCATCCGGCACAAGATAGCCGCCCTCGGTATCTTCACCAATCTGGAGAGCATTTCTCACATCCGCAAAATTACGGTTGCGGACATTATTCCAGAATGCCTTGCTGTATTCCGCAGTTGCGGTAGAGGGTGTTTCGGGAGCGTCGATGTGTGTACCGGGCATGGTGACAACCGGCGTTGTGGTCGCAGCACTCATCTCACGGGCAAGCTTCTCCTGACGCTCAAGGCGGTCAATTTCCTTACCGAGATCAACGATCTGCTGTTCCATAGCATCATAGGTCTTGCCGTCCTCCTCGGAAAGCAGACCGCTTGCGTTACGCTTGGAATCGAGGAAATCACGGGCGGTATCCCATGCCTTGGCTCTCTTTTCTCTGAGTTCCTGAATAGTCATAATATATCAGCCTCCTTGTTATTTCAGCAAAGCCAGACGCTTGTCCAGCTGTGCAATGGGTACGGA
>JAFSBM010000176.1 GCA_017437285.1 Ruminococcus sp.
AGAATTCCGTATATGACACATATTCAGTTACAAGGCGACAAACCGCAGTAATACTTTGTGTATTGCAAGGTTTGTCAACGCAGTAAATGATATGTGTCATAGGAAGTCTGCCGTGAGGGAGGTTTTTAGAGGTTCCCTTATATAAATTCTCGGTACACGCTTTGAAATTCCGCATACCACCTCATAGCCGATTGTTCCGTAAACCGACGCCAGTTCGTCAGCTGTAATCATATCGCCGCCGTCCCTGCCTATGAGAGTTACAATATCTCCCGATTTCGCCTGTGGAACGTGGGAAACGTCAATCATAAGCTGGTCCATGCAAACTCTGCCGATTATGCGGCAGCGTATACCGTGAACAAGAATTTCTCCCTTTGAGGAAAGCAGCCGTGAATAGCCGTCAGCATAGCCGATTGTGACCGTTGCAATTCTCATTTCGCAGTCGGTGACAAATGTTCTGCCGTAGCTTATGCACTGCCCTGCGTCAACAGTTTTAACCTGCGAAATAACGGCTTTAAGCTCCATAACAGGTTCAAGCCCTTGGGGAATATCAAGGGATATATCGGGGTGAAGTCCGTATAAAATAATTCCTGCACGGGACAAAGTGCTTTCAGCGGAATTTCTGTAGCAGGTCGCCGCACTATTCATAAAATGAACGTGAGGCAGCTTCACACCTCGGCTTATGAGAATATCACGGACATCAAGAATGAATTTCTCCTGCTTGTCGGTATAGGCGATATTGTCGGGAGAATCGCTGTCTGCGGCGGCAAAGTGAGTGTAAATTCCCTCTACGCAGATTTTTTCAATTTCCATAATCCGCATAATTTCATCGGCACATTCCTGCGGTGTGTCGTATTTCAAGCCGATTCGTCCCATTCCCGTATCAATTTTTATGTGACAGCGGATAGGCTCGGCTGTGTTATGTGAAAGAGTTTCGGCATATTCCGCAGATACAACGCCCTGAATGATATTGTACATTGAAATCTCATGGGCATATTCCCCAGGGGTAAAGCCAAGGATAAGTATTTCCGCATCGGGACACAGCTTGCGGACCGCAATCGCCTCATCAAGATTTGATACAGCAAAATATTTAACTCCGCAATCCTCCGCAAGACAGCGGATTATATGCTCATCGCCGTGACCGTATGCGTCAGCCTTTACAACTGCCATAATCTCTGTGGAGGGCGAATTGAGGGACTTTATTATGTCATAATTTTTCCTGAGCTGCGGCAGAGATACTTCTGCCCATGCACGTTTGAGATAGGGTTTCATACTTTTATCCTTTCGAGTTATTAAAAAATAGTTACAAGGTGAAAAAAAACTTGCAAATCCTTTAAATATATGATACAATTATAGTAATTGGATATAACGGAGGTAAGCAGTATGCAAAATTCCGAGATGAATAATTATTTTTTAACCGAATTAACGGGCAGACCTGTTTATTCATCGAAAGTAATTCACATCAAAAAAGAAATCGCTGTATGTGTTACGGGACATCGTGAAAAATCAGTTATACCGTACAAAAATGACCCTGCAAATTCCGAAATCACACTATTTGCCGTTAACGCAATGCTCAACGGTTATCTGACAGCCTTGGTGAAAAAGGGATATACCACCATATTATCAGGGCTTGCAGAGGGAACTGACTTATGGGCTGCCAACACCGCTCTTTCTATCAAGCGATTTGCAAAGGAATGTCATCTTATCGGTGTTATGCCCTTTCTCAAGCATTATCACAGATTCAGCCGACAAAATAAAAATATACTCGGCAATGTTGAACAATATGCCGATTATCTTGTGACAACCTGCGATGACCCAAATGTGGTTTACGGACCAAGATTAACAGCTTTCACTGACCCGCAGATATACCGCACACGAAACTATTATATGGTTGATAACAGCTCGGTGGCAGTCGCATTTTATAACCCAGACAATCCACGTTCGGGAACAGGTCAGACAGTTCGTTATGCACAAAAACAGGGAAAATATATTCTGAATTTCACCTTAGATGATGTATACGCACTTATTGAACGCACTGGCGGTCAAAGAACGGCTATATGCAGCGAAATGATGAATCTTAAAATAGATTTGCCCAAAGCAGAATAGCCCCTGTATTTCACATACGGAAAATAATATCTGCCTTTTTATTATATCACAATATCAGAATTTTGCAAGAGTTTTTTGAAATTTATCTGATATTGCATTAATTGTGACAGCGTTTCAACAGGCAGTTAACCGACAGTTTTCAACATTTTCATTTATTTTTCAACTGTTGAAAAGTTGAAAACTCTGTTGAACCGCTATTCTTCGTCACAATTTATTAACAATTCACTGTGGATAAAATATCTTATTCATAAACAATGAATATATTTTATAAAAGGGAACCTCTAAAAACCTCCCTCACAACGAACTTCCTATGACAAACATCATTTACTGCGTTGTCAAACCTTGCAATACACAAAGTATTACTGCGGTTTGCCGCCTTGTAACTGATATTTGTCATATACGAAATTTCGTTTGTGTTCCGGTTTTTAGAGAACCCCTAAATTATACAAATAGTTTTGGAGGACAAAGTTATGGCAAAAAAGAAAAAATCAGGAAGCATTGCAGTACCATATCTGCTCACAATTTTTATCGGTATTATCATAGTCGGCGGCGGTACATTCTTTGCATTGAAACATCTGGGAATTATTGGCGGTGACGACACTCTCCCCGAACCGCCGAAAAGACAGATTTCCACAGCTTCTTATGCGGATAACCACTCAATTCTCTTTATTTATGACGAACCCGATAAGAAAAAATCAACTTCTTTCCTTCTTATGCGTTCCATTCCAAAGGACAAGAAGATTGTATTTATCGGTATTCCCACAAATACAATCGCTATCGTTGATGATACACAGCAGAGTATGCTTTCCGCTTATGAGTCAGGCGGTGCGTCAGGTGCAATAAACTTCACAAATAAGGTTTTCGGCATTGAAGTTGAAAGATATATGAAGCTTGACTATGACGCTCTTATCAAGGTCTGCGATATTCTCGGCGGTGTTACATACCCTGTAAGTGAGGATATTACAGGCTTTAACGGTGACGGTTCCGAACAGTACCTCAACTCCGAACAGATTGAAAAGCTCATAACTTACAGCCTCTATGACGGCGGCGAGGTTGAACGTGCTTTCGTTATCAGCTCCGTATTTTCCTCTATGCTGACTACTTCAAATTGTACAAGAATTTCCGATAACCTCGATTCAAGCTTCAACACTGTTATCAATATGGTTGACAGCGATATTTCCGCTGTTGATTACGAAAAACATAAAACTGCATTAAAGTATATGCTTGAAAACGGTACTAATATCGCTTCATTCCTTATTATCAGCGGTGAAGATGCCTACGAGGACTTTATTCCCGATGAAGATTTCTTTGACGGATTAAGAAAAAAATATTACAGCTACGATGAAAGCAAAGGGTCTGACAAATAATGAATAATATCTTTGATACCCACGCACATTATGCTGACCGTGCCTTTGATGAGGACAGATTTGAGCTTCTTGACAAGCTCCCCGAAATGGGCGTAAAATATGTTATGCTTGCCTCATCTTCTGTGGAGGATACGGCGGAAAATGCGGCTATTGCTCAAAAATACGGCTATATTTATGCCGCATCGGGAGTTCACCCCGAAAGTGTTGACGAAAATCCCGAAAATTACCTTGACATTGTTCGTGAAACAGCTTTGAATTCCCCAAAAATCAAGGCAATAGGCGAAATCGGTCTTGACTATCACTACGACGGCTACAGCCGTGAAAAGCAGCTTAAACTCTTTGAGGAGCAGCTTATTCTTGCTAAGGAACTTGATTTGCCTGTCATCGTCCACAGCCGTGATGCCTGTGAGGATACCTTGAATATGCTGAAAAAGCACCGTCCAAAGGGCGTTGTCCATTGTTTCAGCGGCTCTGCTGAAACGGCAAAGGAAATCATAAAGCTGGGAATGTACATTGGCTTTACGGGAGTTCTTACCTTTAAAAATGCAAAAAAAGCATTGAAAGCACTTGAAGAAGTTCCCCTTGACAAGCTTCTCCTTGAAACGGATTGCCCCTATATGGCACCTGTTCCATTCAGAGGAAAACGCTGTGACAGCTCAATGATTGCCTATACTGCGGCAGCTGCGGCTGAAATCAAGGGAATCGACACACAAGAAATTATTGACATTACCTGCGAAAACGGAAAAAGATTTTACGGAATATGATGCGGTTCAGCCGTATCGGCAAAGAGGTTAAAAATGTACTACTGCTGCGGAATTACTGAAAAAGGAATTATGCCCCATAACGAGGACGCTTTGCTTATCGGCAGGCACGTTATGACGGCTGGTATGGTTGAACAAAATATGAAACCGCCCTTTATTATGGCTGTTTCCGACGGTGTATCGGGAGAAAATGCAGGGGAACTTGCCTCTGTAATGTGCCTTGAGGAACTGCGTGACATTGCGGATTTCCGCAAATCACAGCTTCACAGCGGAATTATGGAAATTCACGAAAAGCTTGCGGAATACAGCAGAAATGACGAGGAAAGCCGTAATATGCAGACTACTCTCTGCGGTATCGCTGTTGACGAAAATCAGCGTATTTTCGCCTTTAATGTGGGAGATTCACGGCTATATCGCTTCCGTGAGGGCATTCTCACACAGCTTTCCCGTGACCAGTCACTTGTGCAGCTCCTTTACGAGGAGGGAACGATTACACAAGAGGAACTGAAAACTCACGTTCACAGGAATATTATTTTCCCTGCTCTCGGCAATATCAAGGATACTCCCAGAGTTGACATTGAGGAAATCGAGGGCGGTCTGGAATATGGCGATGTGCTGCTTATCTGCTCCGACGGTTTATCAGATACCCTGTCTACCCTCGATATTCAGGAGGTTATGGACTACCCTAAGGGCTTGTTGAGGCGGCTGGAAATCCTTGTGGAAATGGCACTTCAAAACGGCTGCAATGATAATATTTCAGCGGCGGCGGTTATATTTAATGCGTAATTATTTAACTAGCCGTTAGCTATTAGCCTTTAGCCATTAGCGACGGATTAATTAAGAATTATGGACGGTGGAATTTTTCTGCCGTCCATTTTTTGTTTTAAAGCCCTTAGCTGTTAGCTTTTAGCCATTAGCCAATTAGTACATTGTAATATCTTAAACTTTACTTTTTTCTAATTATAATAAATACAAAAGGGTGATTTATCACCAGAGAGGAACACCTACGGGGCAAAAGGGAGGGAAAAAGAAAACTGGCACAAAAGTCGACATTTCCCTCCC
>JAFSBM010000177.1 GCA_017437285.1 Ruminococcus sp.
GAGAGAGAAGCTGGCAGCGAGCGCTGAAAGTTGAAGCCCTTCTTCGTTCCGCTACGCTCCACTCCAAAGGGCTTCAACTTTCAATATACCTTTTCTCTTGGAATTTTTTTGTTTTGGGTCATATCTATTGACAACGCAGAAAGGCTAATAGCTTTTTTTATAAAAAACCTTGATTTCTGACTGAAAAGCTGATATAATAAATATGTATACTCATTTGCAGAATGGTTATAATAATATCAGAAAACAAAGGAGATGTTATTATGGCTGAGGAAAAGAAAAATGAGTTGACAGATAACGGTATATCAACAACAAATAATTGCAGGCATATCATTCATTGCCTTAATATTATAGGGCAGATTGAGGGGCATTATGTCCTTGGCGAAACAAATAAAACCACCAAATATGAGCATATTATCCCTGTTCTTGTGGCTATTGAGCAGGACAGGAGCGTTGAGGGACTTATAATAATTCTCAACACTATCGGGGGAGATGTGGAGGCAGGACTTGCCATTGCGGAGCTGATTGCAGGTATGAAAACACCTACAGTTTCTCTTGTAGTTGGAGGCGGTCACTCAATCGGAGTTCCCCTTGCGGTGGCGGCGAAAAAGTCGTTTATCGTTCCCTCGGCATCTATGACAATTCACCCTGTCCGTATGAACGGCACAGTGCTGGGAGTTCCCCAGACTCTTGCCTATTTCGATAAAATGCAGGACAGAATTATTGATTTTGTCACCAAAAACAGCCACGTTCAGGAAGATGTTTTCCGCAGTATGATGATGAATACCCAGGAACTTGTCCTTGATGTGGGAACTGTTGCTGACGGTGAAAAGGCGGTAGAACTGGGACTTATTGACAGCCTTGGAAGTCTGTCTGACGCTATGGAATGTCTGTATGATATGATTGAAAATACCGAAAAAAGATATATCTAATTCGGAGGACAAAATGGGATTTTTTAATGGAAAGTTTCTTTTCGGAGCTGATTTCAACGACGAGGATTTTACCCGTGACGGTAAGCCAAAGAAGAAGGGCAGTTCCGATGACGCTGAAAATACGCAGGAGCTTGATATAAAGGAAAATCAGCCGAAAAAGAAAGGTGCTGCAACAGATATGAGTGCCGCTGCAATGGCTGACGAGCAGAAAGAAGTGCTAATGGAGAGGATTGAAGCTGCTGAAAATAGAAAGCAGAAAGCAGCTCAGCCTCCTGCTAAGGCAAGCAAGCCTGAGGAAGCTGAGGAGGACCTTACCGAGGACAGTTCTGACGGAAATACGCTTACAGATGAAGATATTCTCACTCCCAATCAGGCAAGAATAGTTTCAATCGTACTCTTTGCGGTGGGAATTCTTTGTCTTATGGCAGTTCTGTTCAAAGGCTCTGAGGGCTGGCAGACATTCCACAACGGTATCCTCGGACTGTTCGGCATTGTGTCAATTTTTGTGCCGTTTCTTCTGATGTACGGTGCATATATGATTGGCAAAAAGGATAAAGATTCAACTAAGAAAAATGTCACAATGACAATCTGGATAGTCCTTATCTGTTCGGCAATACAGGTATTTTTCGGCAAAATTCACCCTGAAAACGGTCTTGGAGATTTCATCAGCAGGGTAAGCCGTTCAGGTGCTGACTACAGCGGAGGCGGAATTGCAGGCTCATTCCTGTCATATTTACTCATTTCGTGGCTTGGCAGAGGCGGAGCAATTATTGTAATGCTCCTCATTCTTTTTGTTGCACTTCTCATAAGCACAGGCAAAAGCCTTAATGATTTATTTAATGTTTTAGGAAATCCTCTTAAATCCCTGAAAAGCTTTGGTGACAGCTTCAATTCCGTATTCGGCGGAGATGATGACGATTTTTACGGAGATGAGGACGATTACAGCGACAACAGAATTGAAAGTTCAAGCGGACTTTCCATTGAAATGGCAGATGTACGGGATTTTGAAGAAACTGCACAGCCTGTGGAAAAGCCTGTGAAAAAGCGTGAGAAAGCGGCTGAAAGACCTAAGCCTGCTGAGCAAAGACCTGCTCTCAGTCCGCAGGAGCAGAGGGAGCTTGATGAATTCAGCCGTGACTTTGACATTCCTCTCCCCGATGACAACATAAGAATACATAATGTTCAGCAGGAGCAGACTGTTCCGCAGGAGCAAGAAGTTAAAAAGCCTGCTATAAAACCTCTTGTGAGAAATGAAAACGCATTTCGTAAGCCTGTGGAAAATACTGAGGCTGTTGAAAAAGAGGAAACAGAGCTTGACAGAATTATTATAAATGCGGCAAAAAATAAGGAGCAGCAGGACAAGGCTCTCACAGGTGAAATCGTTGAAACACCGCAGGAGGGTACTCAGCTTTCAATGTATATGCTCCCGGGACTTGAACTGTTATCTATGCCAAAGGGCAACAATAACAGCTCCGAGGCAATTGCGGAAATGAACGAAAAATCTGCAAAAATCGTTGATACATTCAAGAGTTTCGGCGTTGAGGTAAAAATCAGAGATATCTACAGAGGTCCCTCAATTACAAGATACGAAATTCAGCCCGGTGTAGGCGTTAAGGTATCGAAAATACGTGGATTGGAGGATGATATTGCCCTTAGTCTTGCGGCACAGGGAGTGCGTCTTGAAGCACCTGTTCCCGGCAAGGCGGCAGTCGGCATTGAGGTGCCGAATATCAACAAGGACGTTGTAACTCTCCGTGAAATTCTGTCCTCTTCCGAATTCAGAACAGCTGAGAGCAAGCTTGCTTTTGCGGTGGGCAAGGACATTACGGGAAATGCCGTAGTTGGCGATATTACGAAGATGCCCCACGTTATCATTGCAGGTACAACAGGTTCGGGTAAATCCGTTTGTACCCGTTCAATCATTATGAGTATCCTTTACAAGGCAACACCCGATGAGGTAAAAATTATCCTCATTGACCCGAAAGTTGTTGAATTCAAGGTATTCGAGGGTATTCCCCATTTGCTTATCCCAATCGTAACCGAGGCTAAAAAGGCGGCAGGTGCGTTGAATTGGGCAGTAAATGAGATGATGCGAAGATACAACACATTTGCGGATATTGGAGCAAATGACATAAAGTCGTATAACGAGATAGCCGACGAAGAAGATGATATGGAGCGTATGCCACAGATTGTCATTTTCATTGATGAGTTGGCAGATATGATGCTTGTGGCAGGCAAGGAGGTTGAGGACTCAATCTGCCGTCTTGCACAAATGGGACGTGCGGCAGGTATGCACCTTGTAGTGGCTACACAGCGTCCTACAACAGACGTAATCACAGGACTTATCAAGGCGAATATTCCGAGCCGAATTGCCCTTTCTGTTATGTCGCAGGTTGACTCACGAACAATTATTGATATGGCAGGTGCGGATAAGCTGCTGGGCAACGGCGATATGCTCTATATGCCAATCGGCACAAGCAAGCCAATCCGTATACAGGGATGTTTTGCGTCCTCAAAGGATATAAGCGAAACTCTCACATTTATCCGTTCACAGGCAACGGGAGAATATGACAGCCGCATTGTTGAAGCTGTTGAAAACTACGTACCGCAGACAAAGAATGACCGTGGAGCAAGTGACAGCGGCTATGAAGCAGGCACAGATGAAGATTTAATTGTAAGGGCAGCTGAGGTTGCCGTGAATAACGGTCAGCTTTCCACAACGATGTTACAGAGAAAGTTGAAACTTGGCTATGCAAGAGCGTCACGAATTATGGACGAACTTGAAGATTTAGGCATAGTAAGCGAGGCTGAGGGTTCAAAGCCGAGAAAGGTGCTTATGTCAAAAATGCAGTTTGACGACTGGAAATTGCGTAAATTAGAGGAATAAGCTATTTAATGCGTAATGCGTAATGCGTAATGCGTAATTAATCTGTTGGGTTGCTTTTGGCAGTCCGTGTCTTACGCATTATTTGTTGATACACCGTCAATTTATGTAGGGGCGGATATTATCCACCCGCTAATGTCTAACTTTTCAAACAATTACGCATTACGAATTACGAATTACGAATTTAAAAAGGGGGGGCGTGAAAATGTATGACAGCAGGACAGTAATGGGACAGCTTGAAGCCAAAGGCTTGGGAGAAATGGCGGCGGCACTGGAGAAGTATTACCGCAATGCCATTGGCTGTTTCACTAAGGAGTACAGGGGGGAAGTACCTCTGGGAATGAGCAAAATCGGAGGATTTCCCGATTTGCCGCCGAAAATCGAATACCCGAGAATGACGGGATATGCTAAAAAGTGGCTGAAAGGCGAAAACGAGGGCAAAACCGAGCAATATGAGGAATCGGCAATGCAGCTTGTGGCACAGATAAATCTCTATGACCTTGCGGAATCGGGAGATGATTTGGATAAGCTTTTGCCCGAAAGAGGGATACTGTACATCTTCTGGAGCGGCGAGATTTCGCCCCTTGAAAGCGATGACTGGACGGAGTATACCGTGGATAATCCCGAAAATAAGGATATTTTCAAGGTTATTTTCTGGGACGGCGATATGTCAAAGCTGAAACGTACATTGCCGCCCTGCGGATTTTATACAAAATATTTCGAGGAATGTCTGCCCGAAAGAGGCATTGAATTCGGCTGGATGGACGAGTACAGCATTGAGGCAATTGACGAAATAGACGGCATTGAGGAAGCATTGGGAAATGAAAGCTATGACCTGACTGACGGCGGCGACAAGCTTTTCGGCTATCCAAAGGGCGGAAATGCCCCTGAGGTTGACGAGGATACAGTAAATCTCTTTCAGTTTGATTTCAATATGGGATGTCTGTGGGCGGTTTACTGGCTTATGGACAGAAACGACCTGCTGAATCGTGATTTTTCCAAGGTTACCCTTGATTTTGATATTGATTAGTTTGTGTGAGCTATTAGCCGTTAGCTGTTAGCCGTTAGCTGTTAGCTTTTCGGCAATGCGTAATTATTTTAAAGAGCCTATAGCTAATAGCTAATGGCTAAAGGCTAATGGCTTTAATACAGCTAATAGCTAAAAGTAAAAATTACAGGTGAAAAATATTTATGTATGATAAGTTTATCCCTTTAACAAAAAAGGAAATGGACGAACAGGGAATTAAACAGTTCGATTTCATTTACATAACAGGCGATGCCTACGTTGACCACCCCAGCTTCGGTGCGGCAATTGTTACCCGTCTTATCGAAGCTATGGGATTTACCGTGGGTATCATCTCACAGCCCGACTGGCACAGCGACAGGGATTTCAGAAAATTCGGCTGTCCGAAATATGCCTTTCTCGTAACATCGGGCAATATTGACTCTATGGTTGCCCACTATACAGCGGCAAAGAGAAAGCGTTCAGATGATGCATATACAGCAGGAGGAATGGCAGGCAAACGACCTGACAGAGCCGTTATTGTCTATTGTCAGAAACTCCGTGAATACTTCGGAGATGTGGCAATTGCCATTGGCGGTCTTGAAGCATCTCTCCGCCGTTTCGCCCACTACGACTACTGGGACGACGCTGTTCGCCCCTCGGTGCTGGCTGACAGCGGTGCTGATTTGCTTATGTATGGCATGGGGGAACATCAGATACAGGAGCTTTGCACTCGCCTTGCCAATGGTGAAAATATACGTGAAATCCACGATATACGTGGAACCTGCTATATGACGGAGCCTGTGAATACTCCTCTCGGTGCGGCACAATGTCCCTCATTCGAGCAGGTGCGTGACAATAAAAAGGAGTACGCAAAGGCTACGAAAATACAGTATGACTGGCAGGACGAAGTCTACGGCAAGACGGTAATTCAGCGTCACGGCAATATGATGCTTGTGCAGAATCCACCTGCGAAAAGCCTTACCACAGAGGAACTGGACTACATCTACAGTCTGCCCTATACACGGCGGTATCACCCCTCTTATGAGGCTTTGGGCGGCGTTCCGGGAATTGAGGAAGTGCGGTTTTCCATAACTCACAACCGTGGCTGTTTCGGCTATTGCAACTTCTGTTCAATTGCACTTCATCAAGGACGTAAAATCACCGTGAGAAGCGAAAAATCAGTTCTTGAAGAAGCTGAAAGAATAACGAAAATGCCCGATTTCAAGGGATATATTCACGATGTAGGCGGACCAACTGCGAATTTCCGTCATACTTCCTGCGAAAAGCAGATTGAAAAGGGGCTTTGCATGGGTAAAAAATGCCTTGCTCCAACTCCATGCCCTGCCCTCAAAGCTGACCACAGCGAATATCTGGCTATGCTCCGTAAAATCAGAGCAATCAAGGGCATTAAGAGAGTTTTTATACGCTCGGGAATACGTTACGACTATCTTATGGAAGATAAGAACGATGAATTTATTCGTGAACTGATAAAACATCACGTCAGCGGACAGCTTAAAGTTGCCCCTGAGCATTGTTCTGCGGTAGTTCTTGACAAAATGGGCAAGCCGCATATTGAAGCGTACAAGGCATTTCAGAAGCGATTTTACGAGATTACAAAGGGTATAGGCAAGGAGCAGTATCTTGTGCCGTATCTTATGTCATCTCACCCCGGAAGTACGCTGAATGAAGCCATAGACCTTGCACTTTTCCTCCGTGACAATAAAATCCGTCCCGAACAGGTGCAGGATTTCTACCCGACTCCGGGAACAATTTCAACTTGTATGTTCTACACGGAACTTGACCCGTACACAATGGAAAAGGTTTATGTCCCGAAAACCGCCAAGGAAAAGGCAATGCAGAGGGCGTTATTACAGTATTTCCGCCCGCAGAACAGGGAAATCGTCCTTGAAGCCTTAAAGGCGGCAGGGCGGTATGACCTCATAGGCACATCACCAAATTGCCTTGTTGAGGATAACAAAAAAAGCAGTAATGGAAAAGGCGGTGGAAAATCTTGGCAAGACGGAAAAAATCAGAAAAGACACATTTCAGAACGTCAACCGCAAGGTACAAACCGCAGAAATACCGCAAAAGGGAAACCGCAGCCAACAGGGCGAAAACCGAAGAAAAAACGGATTTAGGCGGAGTTACAACGGTAATTATCAGCCTTGCGGTGCTGATTGCCCTTATCGTATGGAACAGCGTCAGAGGTACAGTTTATACTCCTGCCGATGATAATTTGCGTGTTCATTTTGTTGATGTAGGGCAGGGGGACTGCATTTACATAAGCTGCGGCGATGAGAGTATGCTCATAGACTGCGGTGAAAAATCGGAGCATAGGGACGTTGTCCGCTATCTCAACAGAGAGGAAGTCACCAAGCTTAAATATGTAATTGCTACTCACCCTCATTCAGACCATATGGGCGGAATGTCGAAAATCCTTGAAGAATTTCCCACAGAGGAAGTTATAATTCCGCCTCTTACAAAAGAGGCAATTCCCCTGACATATTTTTTCGAGGATTTTGTTGATGTAATCGAGGAGAAGAATATCACCCTTACAGAGGCAAAAGTGGGAATGAAAGGCAAAATCGGCGATGCGGAATGGCGTATAATTTCCCCGACAAAATGCGATGAGGGAAATCTCAACAACTGCTCCGTAAGTATCATTTTAAAGCACGGCAAGAATAATTTCTGCCTTACAGGTGATTCCGAGGAGGAAGCCGAAAAAACTATGGCATATTCGGGAGTTACCGAAGATGTGGACGTGTTCAAAGCGGCTCACCACGGCGGTGCAACTTCAAATACGGAGCTGTTTCTCACAATGATTCGCCCTGAAATTGTTGTAATTTCCTGCGGCGAGGATAACAGTTACGGTCACCCCAATCCCGAGGTGCTGAAAAGGTTTGAAACTTATGCCGATGAAATTTACAGAACCGACGAGGACGGAAATGTTGTCATTGAGTCTGACGGTGAGGAACTTAACGTGCTTAAAAAAGAGGGTAGCTTATGGTAATTGACCGCATAGAGGGCAGATTTGCCCTTGTTGAAAATTTCGGGGAAATGATAGAAATTCCCCTTTGTCAGCTTCCCGAAAATGTTCGGGAGGGGGATATACTCAAAATCGAAAACGGTGAGTATATCGTCGATAACACATCAGCCGAAGATGAGAAAAATAAACTTTTCTCACGGCTTGAAAATATTTTAAATAAGGAATAATTATGACTGATACTATTATTGTTGGCGGCGGTGCGGCAGGCTGCGTTGCGGCGATTTATGCGGCTCGCTGGGGCAAAAGCGTTATGCTCTTTGAGAAAAATGAGCGTGTGGGGCGAAAACTCCGCATAACGGGCAAGGGACGCTGCAACGTGACGAATAATTCCACGACCCGTGAGCATATGGAGAATATCCCTGTAAATAGCCGATTTATGTACAGTTCCTTTGCAATGTACGGAGCAGAGGAAACTATGGCTTTTTTCGAGGAACTTGGAGTTCCGCTGAAAACCGAAAGGGGAAACAGAGTTTTCCCTGTAAGCGACAATGCGGAGGATATTGTAAATGCCCTTGACCGTGAACTGAAAAATCTCGGTGTGAAAATCGTGAGAAAGGCGGTAAAATCGCTGATTATCGTGGAGGGAGAGTGCAAGGGAGTCATAGCTGACGGCAAGGAATACAGAAGCGGGACGGTTCTTGTTGCCTGCGGCGGAAAATCCTACCCTGCAACAGGTTCAACAGGTGACGGATATATTTTTGCGGAACAGGCAGGTCATACCGTAACGGAACTGAAACCCAGCCTTGTGCCGCTTACTTCTCCCGATAAATTCTGTGCAGAACTTATGGGACTTTCTCTCCGCAATGTGACTTTGAAGCTTATGGAGGGCGAAAAGGCTGTATACAGCGAAATGGGCGAGATGCTCTTTACACATTTCGGATTAAGCGGACCTCTTGTGCTGTCGGCAAGCAGTCACATCAGAGAGATGAAACCCAACAAATTCAAGGCGGTAATTGACTTGAAACCTGCTCTTTCAGCGGAACAGCTTGACGCAAGAATTCAGCGTGATTTCGCTGAAAATCTCAACCGTGACTTTCAGAACGGCATAAGAAAACTGCTCCCTGCAAAGCTTATACCCGTTATTATCCGACTTTCGGGAATTGCTCCCGACAGGAAAATCAACGGTATAACCAAAGAGGAACGCCGCAAATTCGGGGAGCTTATAAAGGCATTTCCCGTGAGAATTTCGGGATTTCGCCCCATTGACGAGGCGATTATCACAAGCGGCGGAGTCAGCGTTAAGGAAATCGACCCGAAAACTATGGAATCCAAGCTTGTAAGGGGACTTTTCTTTGCAGGTGAGGTCATTGACGTTGACGCATACACAGGGGGATTTAATTTACAGATTGCCTTTTCTACGGCATATGCGGCTTCTCTAAGCTTGTAGCTATTAGCTATTAGCCGTTAGCTGTTAGCCATTAGCTATTAGCCGTTAGCCGTTAGCTATTAGTCGTTAGCCATTAGCCGTTAGCTATTAGTCGTTAGCCATTAGCTATTAGCTGTTAGTTGGTGGATAATATCCAAGGCAGTATTGACAAATATTTCAGCGTACAAAAATTATAAAGCATACAGAAAGACAGCCGTTTCCAAAAGCTAAAGGCTAAAGGCTCACAGCTAAAGGCTATAAAACAGCTAAAGGCTAACGGCTTAAATTAAGGAGTTACATATATGGGATGTATTGGTAATATTTTATGGGTTATTTTCGGCGGTTTATTCAGTGCATTAAGCTGGATAATCGTGGGAGTTTTGTGGTGCATAACCATTGTGGGAATTCCCGTGGGCGTGCAATGCTTCAAGTTTGCAGGGCTTTCCTTTATGCCCTTTGGCAAGGAAGTTGAATACAAGGGCGGCACAGTTTCCACATTAGTAAATATTTTATGGCTGATTTTCGGCGGACTTGAAATGGCGGTTGCCTTTGGTATATGGGGAATTTCCCTTTGCGTTACAATAATCGGCATACCTTTCGGACTGCAATTTTTCAAGCTTGCTAAACTTGCACTTTTACCCTTTGGTGCGGAAATCCGCAGTTGATTATGGAGAACTTTTTCAGAAAATTCTTCCGCTATTCCTTTGAGTTTGTTCTGGCAGGCTTTGTAGGCTGGCTCTATGAAGTGGCGGTTGTGTGGATAATGTACGGCTATGTCTACAACAGGGGAATGCTTCATATGCCCATTGTGCCGATATATGCGGTGGGAGCGTTCATTCTTCTGCTGATTTTCGGCAGAAAAAAGCAAAATCCGCTGTTTGTGTTCATTGTGTCAACTGTTGTTACGACGGTTTTTGAACTTGGAGCGTCATATCTGCTCGATTTCATATTCGGCAGACATTTCTGGACATACGAGGACTGGTATTTTTCAATTCTTGACCGTGCAAGCTTGATTTCAAGCGTGATTTTCGGCTTGTTCGCCCTGCTGTACCTGTTTGCCGTTCACCCTCTTTCGGGGAAACTCAGCGAAAAACTCCCCAAATGGGTATGCATAGGATTTTCAGTAACTGCATCTGCGGCTATTGCTGTAGATGCGGCAGTATCATTTATAGAATGGAGATAGTTTATGAAAACAATAAATATAGCTATTGACGGTCCTGCGGGAGCAGGAAAAAGCACAATTGCAAAAATGGTTTCAGCGGAAATGGGGTATATCTACGTTGACACGGGAGCGATGTACCGTGCAGTTGCCCTTTATCTCACGGAGAATAATATTCCCGATGAGGAGGCTGAAAAGCATATGGAGGAGGTTGAGGTTTCCTTGAAATTCGCTGACGGAGTTCAGCGTGTTTACCTCGGTGACAGGGACGTTTCAGACCTTATCCGCACTCCCGAAATCTCAATGGCGGCATCGAGAACATCTGCTATTCCTGCGGTGAGAGCAAGACTTTTCGATTTGCAGCAAAAGCTTGCAAGGGAAAATAATATAATTATGGACGGCAGAGATATAGGCACGGTTGTTCTTCCCAATGCAGATGTGAAAATTTTCCTCACGGCATCGGCTGAGGAACGTGCAAACCGCCGTTTCAAGGAACTGGCTGAAAAGCCCGATTGTCCCACATATGAGGAAATTTTAAAGGATATAATTCAGCGTGACTATAACGATATGAACCGTGAAACTGCTCCCCTTAAACAGGCTGAGGACGCTGTTCTCGTTGATACAACGGAGCTTACTCTGGAGCAGTCAGCGGCAAGAATTGCGGAAATTATAAAGGAGCGTGTGTAGTATGTTTTACATTTGCAAATGGCTTGTATGGATAGCAATGAAAATCGCATTCAGCGTAAAGCTGGAGGGCAAGGAGAATATTCCAAAGGACACAAACTGCATATTCGCCTCAAATCACCGCACCAACGCTGACCCGCCCCTTATAAGCTGCGGACTTAAAGGAAAGCACTCATTTATGGCGAAAGAGGAACTTTTCAAGAATAAGTTTTTCGGCTGGCTTATAAGAAATCTCGGAGCATTCCCTGTTTCAAGAGGAAAGGGGGATACGGCGGTGCTTGATACGGCTGTGGAACGGCTTGAAAACGGCAGTAATCTTATGATTTTCCCCGAGGGAACACGTTCAAAGGACGGCAAGGTTCACCGTGGTCATTCAGGTGCGGCAGTTATTGCGGCACGTTCGGGAAAGCCTGTTATTCCTGTGGGAATTGTTTTCGGTGAAAAGCTGAAATTCCGCACAAAAATTACGGTAAAGTACGGCAAGCCTATCATTCCTGCGGATTATGTGGAGGTATCGGATACACCAAATCCTCGTCAGCTTGTGAAGCTGAAAAACCGCTATATGGCGGATATAAAGCTGCTCGTTGAGGGCGAACCCGAAGCTGAAAAGCTCCCCGATAACAGTGAAAAGGAGCAGGCTGATGAATAAAGTTACAGTAGCAAAATCGGCAGGTTTTTGTTTTGGGGTTGACAGAGCCGTAAAAATGGTGTATAATGAATTGGAGTCCAACACTAAGGTTGCCACTCTCGGACCTATCATACACAATCAGGACGTTGTGAACGATATGAATGCCAAGGGTGCAAGAGTTGTGGAGTCCGTTGATGAACTGCTCCCCGAGGAAACGGTGGTTATCCGTTCTCACGGCGTAGGCAGGGAGGTTTATGAAAAAATAGCGGAAAAAGGCTGTCGTATGCTTGACGCTACCTGTCCCTTTGTGGCGAAAATTCATAAGATTGTGGCTGAGAAATCAAAAGAGGGATATTTGATTCTCATAGCAGGCGATGTAAATCATCCGGAAATACAAGGAATTATTGGTCATTGTGAACAAAATTTCTACGTTTTTAAGGATAATTTTGAACTAAAACACGTTTTTGAAAAAAATCCGGATTTTTTGCGAAAAAAGCTTGCATTTGTCGCTCAAACAACGTATAATATAATAGAATGGGAAGAATGTTTAAAGGTGATCCCAAAAGGCAATCCCGATATTGTCATATTCGATACAATATGCAGTGCTACAGATACAAGGCAGTCAGATGCGGCGGAGCTTGCAAAGCAGTCTGATGTAATGCTTGTTGTGGGCGGCAGACACAGCTCCAACACCGTGAAACTCTACGAGGTGTGCAGCCGATATTGTAAAACGTATCACATAGAAAATTCGGATGAGCTTTCATCTTTGAAGCTGCCCTGTGCCGGCAAAATCGGCATAACAGCCGGGGCATCAACGCCGGCATATATAATCGAGGAGGTACAAACAACCATGACAGAGAATGTAAATCTCAATGCAATTGACGAGGAGATCGACTTTGCGGAAGCTCTCGATCAGTCCTTCAAAAAAATACATACAGGAGAGAAGGTAAAGGGATACGTTGTAAGTGTCAGCAATGCAGAGATCACAGTTGATCTTGGCACAAAGCACACAGGCTATGTTAAGCTTGAGGACCTTACAGACGATTCCACAAAGAAGCCTGAGGATATCGTTTCCGTTGGCGATGAAATTGAGCTTATCGTTATCAAGGTAAACGACAGCGAAGGTACAGTTGCTCTTTCCAAGAGAAAGGTTGACGAGCAGGCTGGCTACGACACTGTTGTAAAGGCTAAGGAAGAGGGCGAAGTTCTTGAGGGAACTGTAAGCCGCATCGTAAACAAGGGTGTTACACTCAACTATATGGGCGTAAGAATCTTTATCCCTGCTTCACAGACAGGCCTCCCAAGAGGTGCAGAGCTTGATCAGCTCAACAAGCAGAAGGTTCAGTTCAAGATTATCGAGGTAGATGAGGGCGGCAAGAAGAGAGCTGTTGGTTCTATCAAGGCTGTTGATTCTGCTAAGAAGGAAGAGGCTAAGGCTGCATTCTGGGCTAACGCTGAAATCGGCAAGACATACGTTGGTAAGGTTAAGTCACTTACAAGCTTTGGTGCATTCGTTGACCTTGGCGGTATCGACGGTATGGTTCATATTTCTGAGCTTTCATGGAAGCGTGTTAAGCACCCCAGCGAAGTTGTTTCTGTTGGTGATACTCTTGAAGTATACATCAAGGATCTCAACGCTGAGGAGAACAGAATTTCTCTCGGCTTCAAGAAGGCTGAGGACAATCCTTGGGAAATCTTCAAGTCACAGTATGCTGTTGACGATGTAGTTAAGGCTACAATCGTTTCTACAACAAGCTTCGGTGCATTCGCACAGATTATCGACGGTGTTGACGGTCTTATCCACATTTCACAGCTTGCTGACAAGAAGGTTGAGAATGTTAAGGATATCGTTTCTGTTGGCGATGTTGTTGATGTTAAGATTATCGACATTGACGATGAGTCAAAGAGAATCAGCATTTCTATGCGTGCACTTCTCGAAGATGCAGCTGACGCTGAGGACGAGGAATACGAGGACGAGGAATAATCCCGTAAATTGAGATTTAAAAAGGCTGTACCGCAAGGTATAGCCTTTTTTGCAAAAGGAGAAATGATATATGGACGAATATTGCGGATATGAGGTTGATGACGTTCACAGCGGAACTGACCTTGACGAGGTAATGTGCGAGGTCTGCGGAACAATTCAGCCTGCGGCGAATAAAGTGTGTTCAAATTGCGGTGAGAAAATCAGAAAAAGCAGTAGAAATACAGCTGAAAGCGGAAAAAAGAAAGGGTTATTTGTTTCCTTTGTAATAGGTATTGGTATGATTATAACGACAATTAATTGTATCATGGGATTTGTAAAGGAAAAGTCTGCGGCTGAGAAATCTTATGAAATTACAGCGGAAGATGTGGAAATGTCTGAACTTGTTAACAGCGGAAAATATCTTGACGGCGACTATGTTGCAGGCGAGGATTTTCCTGTGGGAGAGTACCTGTTGTATGTAGAAGATTGTTTTGATGATAGCATGGGGTATGATTATGGTTATATTGGAGCATTTCATTATTACTCATGGTTTCAAAACTCGTTTTATGCGGATTTTATTGAAGGTGAGCATGTAAGTATTTCAGGATGCAGTTTATACGATATTTCAAAGCCTTTAGCAGAAAATAATCCTTTTGAAAAAGCAGGTATGTTTAAAGTGGGATTTGATTTAGAGTCCGGTACATATACAGTTATACCTGACGAAAGCGGATTTCAGCCTTATGTTAAGGTGCATAAAAACTGCAAGGATTATGACAGTGAAACCTTTGATAATTCAACATCGCCGTTAGAGGATGATTATGAGGAAGAAACAATTACAGTTAAGAATGGTGAATACCTTGAACTGAGATTTTGCAAGCTGGAAAAATAATGATTTGAAAGGGGTTATGATATATGGATGAATATTGCGGATATGAGGTTGATGACGTTTACAGCGGAGAAGTCCTTGACGAAGTAATGTGCGAGGTCTGCGGAACAATTCAGCCTGTTGAAAATAAAATCTGCTCCTATTGCGGTGCAAAAATTCAAAGCAAAGAGGCAAAAAAGGCACGTAAGAAAAAACGTAAGAAAGAATCGGGGGACTACGTTCCTGCACGTAAGAAAATTAATCGAAAACCTCCGTCGAAACCTGCGGCTGAAAACACTATGGAAAAGCCTAAGCCAATGGAAAAGCCGACTCCTATGGAAAGACCGAAACCCATAGAAAGACCGACTCCCATTGTCAAGCCAAAGCCTGCGGAATCCCCGAAACCTGTGGATTCCTTTGCACAAAGGCTTGCGGAGATACACAATTCTGTGGAGTTTCCCGAATCTGTCGTGGAAAAGCCAATGGAAATGCCCGAAGATGTGGAGTTTCCCGAATCTGTCGTGGAAAAACCAATGGCAATGCCCGAAGATGTGGAATTCCCCGAATCTGTCGTGGAAAAACCAATGGCAATGCCCGAAGATGTGGAGTTTCCTGAATCTATCGTGGAAAAACCAATGGCAATGCCCGAAGATGTGGAATTTCCTGAATCTGTCGTGGAAAAGCCAATGGCAATGCCCGAAGATGTGGAATTCCCCGAATCCGTTGTGGAAAAGCCAATGGCAATGCCCGAAGAAGTGGAATTCCCCGAATCCGTTGTGGAAAAGCCAATGGCAATGCCCGAAGAAGTGGAATTTCCTGAATCTATTGTGGAAAAACCAATGGCAATGCCCGAAGATGTGGAATTTCCTGAATCTGTTGTGGAAAAACCAATGGCAATGCCCGAAGAAGTGGAATTTCCTCAATCTGTCGTGGAAAAGCCAATGGAAATGCCCAAGCCTGTGGAACTCCCAAAGCCTGCGAAATCCCCGAAACCTATGGATTCCTTTGCACAAAGGCTTGCGGAGATACATAATTCTGTGAAATTGCCCGAAGATGTGGCTGATGATGCAGATGAGGCAGATTTTGAAATGCCCGATGTGCTGGATAGAACTCCACGTCATTCGGTGAGCATTAATAAGCCTGATTTACAAAAGCCTGAACCGATTATCAATCCTCCAAGACCTGCGGTGAGTATTAGTAATATGAATTCACGAAATCAGGATAATTCGCCGCTGATGTCAAGAGGTATCGACGGAGAGGAAAGATATTCCGAGGAAGATTTGTCTGATGACCTCCCTATGGACGATTACATCGACGAGGGCGAAAACGAAAAGGAAAGACTCAAGCTTGCCTTGAAATTGACAGCGATTGTGCTTTTTATTATGATAGGTATCGTTGTTATGGTTGAGGCAGCAGAACTCAAAAGCAGACATAGGGAGAAAATGAATCTTTCCAACTATTCCGCCCCTGTAACGTATTATGATGACGGCAATGTTTCCCTTGATTTTGAGGACCAGGAACTGCTGGAAGTAGGCAAGGATTTTCCTGCCGATGAGTATTTCTTTAGCGGTAACGATACTTACGGAGGCGGTGTAGTCGTGTGGGATTCGAAAATTGAAGATGTGCTGTGTGTTGCCGATGTTGATAATTCTCTTTATCTCACGCTTAAAGAGGGGCAGTTTTTAATGAGCGTTAATTGTGATATGTATCGGCTTGAAAAATCTTTTAAAGAAAATAACCCCTTTGCCTGCCCGGGAATGTTCAAGGTGGGATTTGACCTTGAAGCAGGTACATATAATGTTGTACCATATGGCAATGCAGGTCAGCCCTGCGTCCGTGTGCATAAGAAAAGCGTATATGATATGGATTCTTTTTTAGGCAATTTCTTACCTGAAAACGGAAAGATTAAAGTTAAAAAGGGCGATTATCTTGAATTGGATAATTGCATACTTGAAAAAAACGAATAGACTGATAGCCGTCAATCCGCAATTTTTACGGATTGACGGTATTTTTGTGCGATATGGCAAAAAATCGCTGTTGAATTTGGCGTATCTGTCATTATGTTCCTTAACTCTTGACAAATTGGGGAAAATAGTGTATATTTAAAATGTAATGGTGTACCAAAAATACAACTGTGTATGCCAAAATTATCGAGAGGGGTAGTTAATAATGAATTTTAAGAAAATCACATCAGCTCTTTCTGCTATGGCAGTTTCAGCAGGTATGCTTTCCGCACTTCCGACGGCTCAGTCCTCGGCAGCTCTGGACATCAACTATGCAGAAGCTCTCCAGAAATCCTTGTTCTTCTACGAGGTACAGCAGGCAGGTGTTCTCCCTGAGTGGAATCAGGTTTCATGGCGTGCAGACTCAATGGAGAACGACGAGGTTCCCGGCGGTTGGTTTGACGCAGGTGATCACCTCAAATTTACGCTTACAAACGCATACTCAGCTATGATTCTTGGCTGGGGACTCTATCAGTATAAGGACGCTGTAAAAGAAGCAGGTCTTTATGACAGATATCTTCTTAACCTCAAATGGGGACTTGATTACGTTTCTGCCTGCGACAGAGGCGATTCTGTTATCGGTACTATCGGTGATGACGCTTTCGACCATAAGTGGTGGGGAAGTGCTGAGGTTTATATGAGAAAGTATGTGCTTCAGGGCGGTGAAGATCCTCGTCCCTATGACGAAATTGAGTGTACAACCGTAGTGGCAGATATGGCTTCTGCTCTTGCTTTCGGTTATCTCATTCTCAAAGACGAAGATCCCACAACTGCTGAGAAGTATCTCACACAGGCTAAGGATCTCTTTAAGCGTGCTGACGCTCACAGAAGCAATGACGGACAGGGCGTTCAGAAAGGCTACTATAATATTCAGCAGTCAGGTACGGATGACGACTATGTTGATGAGCTTATGGTTGCTGCAAATATTCTGTATATGGCAACAGGCGAACAGTCATATCTCGATCTCTGCGAAAGCGATTATATTCCCATATTCCCACTTGAAAACCAGTCAACAGACCGTAAGTTCACATGGGGACTCTGCTGGGATGATGTTTCACAGATGGCTGCTCTCCTCTATGCTCAGAATACAGGCAAGGAAGAATGGGTAGAACACGTTAAGCATCACCTTGAATACTGGACAACAGGCTATAACGGCAAGCAGGTTTCATATACTCCAGACGGTCACGCATGGCTCTTTAACTGGGGTTCAATGCGTCATATGGCTAATACGGTTATGATTGCAAAGATTGCTTGTGATACTGTTCTCAAGGATGATGCAGCATCAGTTTCAAAGTATGATACATGGTCTAAGGAACAGTTTGACTACGCATTCGGCGACAACGCTCTTGGTCTTTCATATGTAATCGGTATGGGCGAAAAGAACGCTGTAAACGTTCACCACAGAACAACTTCCGGTATTCACGATGACCACTGGAACAGCCTTGGCGGTTCCGGTACTCCTACAGCAGGAGAAGAATGGCAGACAGAATATGCTCACGTTCTTTACGGCGCATTAGAGGGCGGTCCTACTCAGGACGGCAGCTTCAAGGATGAAAATGCAGCTTACGAGCATACAGAGGTTGCTATCGACTACAACGCAGGCTTTACAGGCGCTCTCTGTGCATTTATCGCTGAGGAGGGCGGCGAGCCTCTCGCAGACTTCCCGCCAATTGAAACTCCTAAGTGGGACGAGTGGAAAATGGCAGCTGTTCTCAACGGCAGCGGTGCAAGCTATACTGAGGTAAAGGCTTGGGCTATGAACCACACAGCTTGGCCTGCACGTGTATATGAGGATGTGAAGTATCGCTACTTCTTTGATGTTTCAGAAGTTCTTGCAGCTGGTCTTTCAATTGATGATATTACCTTTGAAACAAAGGCACAGCAGTATTCCGAAGGTGAAGCCGGCTATGGTACAGCTAACGGTATCCACAAGTATGAGGGAGATCCCACAGGCAACACATACTATGCTGAAATCGCATTTGAGGACGGCAGAGCTATTATGCCTACAGGACAGAGCGAACACCGTGACGAGGTTCAGTTCAGAGTTTCAATCCCCGACGCTATTGACGGCAAGCCTACAACAGGTGCCTGGGATCCTTCAAATGACTGGTCTTATGAGGGTATTGAGGATGCAGACAATATCAAGACATCAGCAGCTTATAACAGACATATCACTATGTATGTAAACGATATTCTCGTATGGGGTACAGAACCCGACGGAACTACAGCAGTTCCCGGTGCAGACATTGAGGGCGGAACAGTAACTCCTCCTACAACTACAGTACCTCCCACAAAGCCTCCTGTAACTACAACAACTCAGCCCACAACAAAGCCTGTAGAGCCTACAACAAAGCCCGAAGAACCAACAGGCGGAAATGACAAGGTTCTCTATGGTGACGCAAACTGTGACGGAGTTGTAACAATTGCCGATGCAGCAGCTGTTCTCCAGTCAATCGGAAATGCTGATAAGTATTCACTTTCAGAGCAGGGACAGACAAATGCAGACGTAAATGGTCAGGCAGGAATTACTCCCGATGACGCAATTGTTATTATGAAAGTTGACGCTGAGATGATAAAACAGAGCGAACTTCCGCTCAAATAAAAACTTATTCATAATTCAGACACAAAGAGAGCTTTTGCTCTCTTTGTTTTTGCTTGTCAATGGTTAAAATGCACAAAATATCCAATGATATATTATAGGAATAAACGAAATTTCAAAAAGCTATTTACTTTTTCTCCGTTATATACTATAATTAGGATAACGGATAGGACAGGTGCAAGTTATGTCCTTTGGAGGTAACTGTCCTCGTTGACACACACATATATAACCGCAGTATATGCACTGTTACTGCGTTATAGAAAAATATTTAAATCTTTTGGGAGGGTATAAAAATGCACAAGAGAATTAAAAGCGCGATCGCTGCAAGCATTATGGCAGTATCTATGGTCGCACCCGCAATTGCTAATGTTGCGCCTATGGCTGCTTCAGCAGGTCAGGTACTTGGTGAAACTTCCTTCGATTACAAGGCACTTCCTTGGCATACTTGCGAAACAAGCCCCGCTAAGCAGGACTTCGCAATCGAAGATGGAGCATTCCACATTACAGTTCTTAATCCTGTAGGTGGCGACCACGAAAAGTGGGATCTTCAGTTCAGATGCAGAAACCTTAACTTCAAGGCTGGTCATACATATGAGTTCAGCTTCACAGTTAAGGGTGCAAGAGCTGGTATGGAGCTTTGCTCTAAGATTTCCGACATCAGCGGTGAAAATGAATACTTCGTTCTTAACGAAACAGAAATGCAGATGGGACCTGCTATGGGCGGTCAGTGGGGTAAGGCATTAAAGCTTTCTACTTCTTCACAGACTGTTGAGGGTACATTCAAGCCTACTAAGGACCTCGAGAGCGTTGAGTGGGCATTCCACTATGCTGACGGTACTCAGTGGGAAGGTAACGCTGAAGAAGGCGACGAAATCTGGTTCGAAGAGATGTCTATCATCTGTACAGATTGTCCCGATGAGTATGTAGAGGGTTCATGTAATGCTGATCCTTCAAACTCTTTCGGTGCTGTAAACCGTGACTATGCTTCTAAGACAAATCCCGACATCCTTATGGACGGCGATGAAATTCTTAACTACGTTTCAGTAAACCAGATTGGTTACTATCCAAACCTCAAGAAGGTTGCTACACTTTCAGATAACGGTGGTGACATCCTTTACGGTGCATCAAAGCTTAATCTTAGCGCAAACACATATGATTTCGAAGTTTGTGACGCTTCATCCGGTAAGGTAGTATGGGAAGGCACATCAGGTCCTAAGATTGCTGACGCTGACTCTGCTGATAACGTATACAAGCTCGATTTCTCTGAGTTCGATACTCCCGGTAGATACTTCATCCGTATCAAGGGTGAGAAGTGGAGATCCTTCGACTTCAACATCGGCGATAACATCTACTATGATGAGAGCCACAACATCCTTACAAACGCTGTAAACTACTTCTATCAGAACCGTTCAGGTATTGATATTGAAGCTGAATACATCACTTCAGGTGATACATCTACACTTGCTCATAAGGGCGGTCATAAGACAGATACAGCTGCTGTACAGAAGGTTTGGAAGAACGAGTACGCAAGCGCTGAAGAAGCTACAGGTACATACGCTTCATCCAAGATTACTGCTAACGGCGGTTGGTACGATGCCGGTGACCACGGTAAGTACGTTGTTAACGGCGGTATCGCTGTCTGGACACTCCAGAACATGTACGAGAGAGCTACTCTCATCGGACAGGACAAGGAAAAGTTTGCTGATAACTCAGGCGTTGTTGTAGTTCCTGAGGCTGGCAACAAGATTCCTGATATTCTCGACGAAGCTGCTGTAGAGCTTGACTGGATTGCTGACATGAAGGTTGATGCTTCTGAGCCTACATGGGGCAAGGTAGCTGCTGGTCTTTACTACCACAAGCTCCACGACCATAAGTGGACAGGACTTGCTACAAGACCTTGGAACTACGAAGAAGAGTGGGAAACAACTCGTATCGTTAAGCCTCCTACGCTTGCTGCTACACTGAACTACTCAGCTTGTGCTGCTCAGGCTGCAAGACTTTGGGCTGACTACGATGCTGCTAAGGCTGAAGAGTATCTCTCATCCGCTAAGGAAGCTTATGAGGCTTACCAGAAGTGGTGGTATGAGTATGATGATTCAGAGGTTCAGCATCCTACACTTGACACAAAGTGTCCTGCTGAAGAAATCAACGAGACTTCACTCTATGCTCCTATGTGGCAGGCAAAGGGCGGCGGACCTTACGGTGATAACAACGTTCTCGACGACGCTTACTGGGCAGCTTGTGAAATCTTCATTTCTGCTTCAGTTATGGGCGACGCTGACGCTGCTACATATAAGAGCGAAATCGACAATTCTAAGTATGCTTACACATGTCATACAAGAATGGTCGGCGGTGAGAACAAGGACGGTTCATTCACTTCATTTAACTGGGGTAATACTGCTTCTTGTGGTACTCTCGCACTTTCACTCCACAAGGATCTCCTTTCAGACGCTGAAAACGCAAAGGTTAAGGAAGCTATTCTTACAGCTGCTGGCGACTACATCGCTATGGAAGAGAAGCAGGGTTACGGTATTCCTTACATCTACGACGGTGATCCATACAACGATCCTAACAACCTGCCTCCTTCTGTAATGATTCAGGGTTACGAGTGGGGTTCAAACTCAATGGTAATCAACAATACTATTGTTATGGCTTACGCTTATGACGCTACAAAGGATATTAAGTACATGAACGGTATTGTTTCCGCTATGGACTACCTCCTTGGTAACAACCCACTTTCATTCTCTTATGTAACTGGTTACGGTACATATAAGGAAAAGAATCCTCACCACAGATATTGGTCTTACGAGCTTGATAAGACTCTGCCTATGGCTCCTGACGGAGTTCTCTCAGGCGGTCCTAACGCAGGTCTCCAGGATCCATACGTTCGTGCTCTCGGATTCGTTCCCGGTGAGCTTAGCAACCCATCACAGAGATGTTTCGTTGACTCAATCGAAGCTTGGTCTACAAACGAGGTTACAATCAACTGGAACGCTCCTCTTGCTTGGATTACTTCATTCCTCCAGGATGAAGCACATCTTGCAGGTGGTGAGCAGCCTACAACTGTACCTACAACAGAGCCTACAGAGCCACAGCAGGGTACCACAAAGCCTTCCGGTAAGGAAGTATGGGGCGACGCTAACTGTGACGGTAAGGTAACAATCGCTGACGCTGCTGCATTATTCCAGGCAATCGGTAACGGCGATAAGTATGCTCTTACAGCTCAGGGTGCTGCTAACGCTGACGTTATTGACAACGGCGAAGGCCTTACAATTAAGGACGGCGTTGCTATTCAGGCAGTTGATGCTGGTCTTATCAGCGCAACAGACTTCCCAATGACTTCAGCTGAATACGATGCAGCTGTTAAGTAATTGATAGTTTGCTTCGAAAATTAGCATAATTAAAGGGACGCTTCGGCGTCCCTTTTTTGTGCGTTTTACCAAGAATATACCCCTTGCATTTTCCTGTAAAACGTGGTATAATAAAATAGTGTAGTTATGCGTAAATTTACGCATTGTGTATTAATTTTAACGAAAGAGGGCGATTCGGTGATAAAAAGCATGACTGGCTATGGCAGGTCACAAATGATTATTAACGGCAGAGATATTCTTGTTGAAATACGCTCTGTAAATCACAGGTACTATGAGTATAATTCCCGTGTTCCGAGAACATATAATTACATTGACGAAAAGCTTAAAGCGCTGCTTAAATCGGGCATTTCCCGTGGCAAGGTTGATGTTTCGGTTTCCATAAATAATATCGAGGGCAGAGATACCGAGATTGCTATAAATAAAGGCGTTGCTGAGGGCTATGTCAAGGCACTCCGTGGAGTTGCCGATGAGCTTTGTGTTGCCGATGACCTGACGCTTTCAAATCTTATTCGACTTCCCGATGTTTTCATCGTGCAAAAAACTCCCGATGACGAGGACGAAATCTGGAACGATGTTTCAACAGTTGCCAATGAGGCTCTTGAACACTTTGTGAAAATGCGTGAAACTGAGGGCGAAAAGATGCGTAATGACGTGCTTTCAAAGGCTGATTTCATCGTTGAAATGGTGGGCAGGGTTGAGGAACTTTCTCCAAAAACTGTTGAAAGCTACCGTGACAGACTTTACAAGAAGCTGAGCGAGGTGCTGGAGGGCAAGGATATTGACCAGCAGAGAATTCTCACAGAAGCCGCTGTTTTCGCAGAGAAAATTGCAGTTGACGAGGAAACTGTCCGCCTTAGAAGCCATATCTCACAGCTTCGTGAACTTGTGAATTCCGATGAAACTATCGGCAGAAAGCTTGATTTTATCGTGCAGGAAATGAACAGAGAGGTCAATACAATCGGCTCAAAGGCTCAGGATTTGAATATCACAAAAATTGTTGTTGATATGAAAGCTGAACTTGAAAAAATCAGAGAGCAGATTCAGAATATAGAATAATATGAAAATGATAAATATTGGCTACGGAAATATGATTTCCGCAGAGAGAATTGTAACGGTCATAAGCCCCGAATCCGCCCCCATAAAGCGGCTTATTCAGGAGGCTAAGGACGACGGCAGAGCCATTGACGCTACATATGGCAGAAAGACAAGAGCAGTTATTGTTATGGACAGCGGACATATCGTCCTTTCGTCCCTTATAACTGAAACTCTTGCTTCAAGAATAAATGAAAACGGAGGTTCAGAGGCAGATGAATAAAGGCAGACTTATTGTATTTTCAGCTCCCTCAGGCTGCGGAAAAGGTACGATGCTGGCTGAAATTTTAAAGGATAATTCCTTTCATTGCTCAGTTTCAACAACTACAAGACAGCCGAGAACAGGCGAAATCGACGGTGTGAATTACTTCTTTATCTCAAAGGAGGAATTTGAAAAAAAGGTTTCAAATGACGAATTTCTTGAGTATGCGGAATACTGCGAAAATTTCTATGGTACTCTGAAAACGGAGGTTGACAGCTATCTCGAAAAGGGGATTAATGTCATTCTTGAAATTGAAATTCAGGGTGCTATGAAAGTACGTGAGCTTCGTCCCGACGCTCTGTTCGTGTTTATCGCTCCGCCCTCTGTAAATGAACTCCGCCGCCGACTCAACAAGAGAGGCACGGAAACACAGGAGGTTATAGAACAGCGTATTGCGGCAGCTGTTGAGGAATTGAAGTATATGCCAAAATACGATTACGTTATTGTTAATGATGCTTTGGAAGATGCTGTAAGCGACTTCTTTGCGGTTATTCGCTCGGAACAGCTTAAAACATCTGCACAGGCTGAATTTATAGAGGAGGTTATCAAAAATGCTTAGACCTGCAGTAAACCAGATAATTTCAAAGAATGAGAGTTGTTACTCCCTCGTAATTGCCGTTGCAAAACGTGCAAGAGAAATTTCAGAGGAACTGTACAAAAACGGTGAAACTCTCGAGGAAAAGCCCGTTAAGACTGCTGTTGAGGAGCTTGCAAGCGGCAAGAGCAAAATCGTAAGCACTCTCGGCGAGGAATAATCCTTGATAGCGGAAATTGCTGTCAGCGGCACGGCTTATTCCTTTGATATGCTTTTCAGTTATCGTATCCCACAGGATATGGAACTGAAAAGGGGCTGCCGTGTGCTTGTTCCCTTTGGCAGAGGAAATCGGCGTAGAGTCGGCGTTGCAATGGGATTTACCGAGGGCGATGAAAAATCCCTTAAACCTGTTGCCGCCCTTATTGATTCCGAACCTGTGCTGAATGAGGAGCAGTTGAAGCTGGCGGAGTTTCTTCATGACCGCACTTTCTGTACGTGGTATGACGGAATAAAGGCAATGCTCCCGCCTGCTATGAGCATAAGTGCAGAGGAAAATTTTCGGCTTTCAAAAAGTTTCAGCGAAACCGATTCCCTTTCCGAAAATGCAAAAAAGCTTTTAGAGGTGCTTGAATCCCTTGAAGATAAGGCAATTTTAACAGAGCTTTTGAAAAATTACATTGCCGAAAATGGCAGGCTCTGTGTGGACGAATTGCTTGACGCAGGGGCATTGACCTCCGAGAATACTTTTAAACAGGCTGTTGGCGATGCCACGGTGCGAATGATTCGCCTTAGCTATGATTTTCTCTGCAATCCCACCGCTTTCCGACTTACTCCAAAGCAGGAAAGGGCAGCGGATTTTCTCCAGGAATGGGGAACTGCATCTGTCAAAGAAGCGGCATATATGTGCGGCTTTACGGAGTCCGTTTTCAAGCGGCTTGTGGCAAATGGTGCAGCCGAAGAATACGATATGGAACTGCTCAGAGGTGTCGATGACGGCAGCGAGGAGCGAATAAATCCCGATTCTACGGTACTTTCAGAGGAACAGCAGTGTGTTCATGACGAAGTTTTCAAGGCGGTTTCAGAAAAAAATGCAGGTGTGTTTCTGCTTCACGGCGTTACGGGAAGCGGCAAAACATCGGTTTTTGAAAAGCTTATCCACAATACCGTCAGACTTGGACGGAGGGCAATGCTCCTTATTCCCGAAATCGGTCTTACACCGCAGGTTCTGAAAAGATTCAGAGCGCTTTTCGGCGAAAGGGTAGCTGTAATCCACAGCGGATTATCTCTCGGTCAAAGACTTGACGAATACAAAAGAATAAAACGGGGCGATGCGGATATCATAATCGGTACAAGGAGTGCTGTATTTGCCCCTGCTGATAATATTGGGCTGATTATAATTGACGAGGAGGGCGAAAGGTCGTACAAATCCGACAGTTCTCCCCGATACCATGCCCACGATGTTGCAAAACAAAGATGTGCATATCACGGTGCAACCCTGCTTTTAGCATCGGCTACACCCTCAATTGAAAGCTATTATCTGGCGGAAAGGGGAGTTTATAGGCTCCTTGAAATGAAAAAACGCTATAATTCGGCATCTCTGCCCGATGTTTCAATTGTTGATATGAATTTGGAGCGAATTTCGGGAAATCCCACGGAATTCAGCCAGCAACTGATAGATGAGGTCAATGCAAATCTCAAACGAGGGGAGCAGAGTATTCTCCTGCTGAACCGACGGGGATTTCACACAATTATAAGCTGTGTTGATTGCTATCAGCCAATTTATTGCCCAAATTGCTCAGTTCCCCTGACATATCACCGCAAAAACGGCAAGCTTATGTGCCACTATTGCGGATTTGCACAGGAACCTGCCACCGTATGCCCTGCCTGCGGCTCAAACAGGCTTAAAAGTATGGGATTCGGTACGCAAAGGCTTGAAGAAGAACTGAAAATGTTCTTCCCTGCGGCACGTATTCTCCGAATGGACGCAGATACGACTTTTTCCCGATATTCCTACGAAAAAGGCTTCTCCGAGTTCAAGAACGGCGAATATGATATAATGGTGGGAACTCAGATGATAGGCAAGGGACTTGACTTCCCCAATGTCACTTTGGTGGGAGTTCTTTCCATTGACAAGGCTCTCTATGCCGGAGATTTCCGAAGCTATGAGCGAACTTTTTCCCTTATAACACAGGTTGTAGGGCGAGGCGGCCGTGGTGAACGAAAGGGCAGAGCAGTTTTGCAGACATTTATGCCCGACCACTATATTATGAATTTAGCGGCGGCACAGGATTTCAAGGGATTTTACAACGAGGAAATCGCCATACGCCGTGCGTTGATTTTTCCGCCTTTGTGCGATATGTGTATTCTCTGCTTTGCAGGCACAGATGAGGAAGAAGTCAGAGGGGGAGCAGCTGCCGTAATTCAGCTTATGAATACGAAACTCTCCCAATTACAGCCGAAAACTCCTGTTCGTGTTCTCGGACCTGTAAGGGCATCTTATGGCAGACTCAACGGAAAATTCCGCTGGAGAATAATTATAAAAATGAAGAATACCGCAGAAATGCGAGGTTTTATCAGCTCACTCCTCACCGAGGGGGCGAAGTTGAAGGAAATGAAAAAAATTGCCTTCTATGCCGATATTAACGGCGATGTTGGCGTGTAAAGAGGATAAAAAATGGCTTACAGAAAAATTTTAACAGATAAAGACGAGTCACTTCACAAGGTTTGCCGCCCTGTGGAGAAGTTTGATAATAAATTGGCAATTCTTCTCGACGATATGCACGAAACTCTCGAAAAGGCACAGGGCGTAGGTCTTGCGGCTCCACAGGTCGGAATTTGCAGACGTGTGTTCATCATGCACCTTGACGAGGGCAGAATTGAGGCTATAAATCCCGAAATTCTCACAAAAAGCGGCAAACAGCGTGTGCAGGAGGGCTGCCTTTCATGTCCTAATGTGTGGGGCTATGTAACTCGTCCCGAAAAGGCTGTTTTGAAGGCTCAGGACAGGGACGGAAACTGGTTTACCCGTGAATTTACAGGACTTGGTGCCCAGTGCGTATGCCACGAAAATGACCACCTTGACGGTCACGTATTTACTGAAATCGTAGAGGAATTCTACGTTCCCGAGGAGGGTTAATTTTGAAAATTGTTTTTATGGGAACTCCGGATTTTGCGGTGCCATGCCTGCGTGTTCTTGCTGAATCCGAACACGAGGTTGCAGCTGTTTTCACTCAGCCCGACAAGCCAAAGGGCAGAGGATACAAGATGATTCCTACTCCCGTCAAGGCGGCGGCAGAGGAATACGGCATTGCTGTATATCAGCCCCTTTCCCTGCGAAAGGGCGAGGACGCTGAAAAATCAATGGAGATTTTGCACAATATTGCTCCCGATTTGATAGTGGTAACAGCTTACGGACAGATTCTTCCAAAGGAAATTTTGGAGCTTCCAAAGTATGGCTGTATCAACATTCACGCATCGCTTCTGCCAAAGTACAGAGGTGCTGCTCCCATTAACTGGGTACTGCTCAACGGCGAAAAGGTAACGGGAGTTACTTCAATGCAGATGAGCGAGGGACTTGATACGGGAGATATGCTTATCAAGAAATCCACGGAAATAGGCGAAAATGAAACATATTCCGAGCTTTATGGCAGACTTGCGGCTATGGGCGGCGAGGTTCTTGCTGAAACTTTAAAGGCTGTTGAGGAGGGTTCACTTTCCCCTGAAAAGCAGGACGATTCCCTCAGCTGCTATTCTCCCATGATTACAAAGGATATGAGCAGCCTTGATTTTACAAAATCAGCAGAGGAAATTCACAACACAATAAGAGGTGTAAGCGGATTTACAATGATGAACGGCAAGCGTCTTAAAGTATTTTCCTCTGAAATTTCGCACAATATTGCTATTGGTGAGGCTGGCACAATTGTTGATGCCGATAAGTTTGCAGTAAGCTGCGGTGACGGTGTTGTGCTGTTCACGGAAATTCAGCTTGAGGGTGCAAAGCGTATGAAAACCGCTGACTTCCTCCGTGGCAGAAAGCTTGAAAAAGGACTTAAACTGGGTTAACAGGAGAATTGAATGAATTATTTAATTTATTTTTTGCTGATGCTGATTTTGCCCGTTATTGCACAGCTTGGAGTTACGCTGACATATAAAAAGTACAGCAAAGTGGCTTCATCTCGTGGTTATACCGCTGAACAGGTGGCAAGGCAAATTCTCGACAGCAACGGATTGAGCCATATCCGCATTGAGCGTGTTCACGGCAATCTCAGCGACCATTATTCACCCAATGAGGGGGTTGTAAGGCTCTCCGACAGCGTTTACGGCAGCCGTTCAATTGCGGCAATCGGCGTTGCGGCTCACGAGTGCGGCCATGCCTGCCAGCACGCTGAACAGTACGCACCCATGGAGATGCGCTCCAAAATCGTGCCTGTGGTGAACATCTGCTCCCAGTTCTGGCACATCGTTTTTGTAATCGGTCTGACTATGGTCAACACTCCAATTGTGGCAAATATCGGCATTTATATGTTTATGGCAGTTGTGCTGTTTCAGATTGTAACTCTGCCGACGGAACTTAACGCAAGCTACAGAGCCATGAGAACTCTGGAGGGGCAGTATATTCTCGAAGCCGATGAAGTTCCAAAGGCGAAAAAAGTCCTGACAGCGGCGGCAATGACCTATGTTACGGCACTTGTGACATCACTTCTCCACCTTTTAACCCTTGTGATGAGAGTGAGAGGTAATGATGATTGACGCAAGATATACGGCGGCAAAGCTGCTTGACAAAACTTTGAAAAATGACAGCTATTCAAATATTCAGCTGAACAGCGGACTTGAACGCTCCGATCTGGACGCTCAGGGGAAGAAGCTGTGTACAGCGATTTACTATGGCGTAATTCAGCGTAGGATAACTCTTGACTACATTTTAGCACAATATTGCTCTCGTCCCTTGGCGAAAATGGACAGCATAATTGTAACTATATTGCGGTGCGGAGTTTATCAGATTTTATATATGGACAGCGTTCCTGATAATGCGGCGGTTAATGAAAGCGTGCGGCTTGCTAAGCAGTTCGGCAAAACAAGTGCGTCGGGAATGGTAAATGCTGTTCTGCGAAACTTCATAAGAGGGGGCAAAAAGCTTTTTGCAAAAGAGGAAAAGGACGATATAAAGCGGTTTTCCGTGATGTATTCCATTCCTGTTGAGCTTATCCGCAGCCTTGTGAATGACTACGGCGAGGACAGGGCAAAGGCTTTTGCGGAGTTTTCCGTTGGCGATGAAAAGGCAACATTTATCCGCAGAAATCCGCTGAAATGTTCCTATGAGGAACTTGTAAAGGCTCTGGGAAATGTGGAGCTTTCCACCGATGACCAATTGTGCTGCCGCCTTGAAAATGGCGGAGTAATCGGCACAAATGCCTTTAAATCGGGATTTTTCCACGTGCAGGATATTTCCTCTCAGATTTGCTGTGAGGTTCTTGCTCCAACTGAAAATGACGTTGTTCTCGATATTTGTGCTGCTCCCGGCGGCAAGACTTTTACAATGGCGGAGATGATGAATGGCAGGGGAGAAATCCATGCCTTTGACCTCCACGAAAAGCGTGTAAAGCTTATCAGCGAGGGTGCGGAACGTCTTGGACTTCCCAATATATCGGCAAAATCGGGAGATGCCTCGGTGTATAACGAGGACATTCCAAAATGCACGAAAATCCTCTGTGACGTACCCTGTTCGGGCTTCGGAGTTATTTCCCATAAGCCTGAAATCAAGTACAAAAGCTTGTCGGAATTTGAACGGCTCCCCGAAATTCAGTACAATATTGCTCAGAACGCTTTGAACTATCTTGCTATTGGCGGAGAAATGGTTTACTCCACCTGCACCGTGCGAAAAGCGGAAAATGAGGAAGTTGTTGAACGGCTTCTGAAAAATAATCCCGATATTGTTTTAGCAGATATTTCCGAAATAAGGGGCAGGAAATATTCAAATCCCGTGACATTCTTCCCCGACGATTTCGGCGGCGACGGATTTTTCGTTGCAAAGCTTAAAAAAGTAAAGTAAATCAACAGGAGGTGCAGCGTTGGAAAAAATTGATATTTTAAGTCTTGACTTAAAAGAGCTTGAATCGGCTCTTGTGGAAATGGGCGAAAAGAAATTCAGAGCAAAGCAGATTTTTCAATGGCTGCACGTAAAAAAAGTTCCTGATTTCGACAAAATGACTGATATTTCTATACAATTGAGAGAGCGTCTGAAAGAAAATTTTTGTATAAATGGACTATTTGTGCAAAAAAGACTTGAATCTTGTATAGATAATACTGTAAAATATCTATATAGGCTTTCTGACGGGAATTTTGTAGAAACCGTTTTAATGGAATACAGCTACGGTTACAGCCTTTGTATCTCCACTCAGGTGGGGTGCAAAATGGGGTGCAGATTCTGCGCTTCGGCTATTGCGGGATTCGTCCGCAACCTCACTCCCTCGGAAATGCTTTTGCAGATTTATGAAACCGAAAGAAACAGCGGCGTGAAGATTTCAGGGCTTGTGCTTATGGGAATAGGCGAACCCCTCGATAACTACGACAATGTTCTGAAGTTTCTGTCACTTCTTTCCCACAAGGACGGCAATAATTTCAGCCTCCGCCATGTGTCACTTTCCACCTGCGGACTTGTGCCGAAAATTTACGAGCTGGCTGAACTTAAACTGGGACTTACCCTTTGTATCTCCCTCCACAGCTCCGACAATTCGTCAAGAAGTGAAATAATGCCTGTCAACAGGACATATAATATAGAAGCACTCATTGAAGCCTGCAAGCATTACATATCCGCAACGGGCAGACGGATTACCTTTGAATATGCGGTTATGGACAATGTGAACTCCGCTGAAAAAGATGCGGACAGGCTGGCTGAACTTCTCCGTGGCATAAATTGTCACGTAAATCTCATACCTGTTAATAAGGTAAAAGAAAGAAAATACACCACCGCAAGGACAGCTGTTGCGGAATTTGCAAAACGGCTTGAAAAGCGTGGTATCAACGCTACCGTAAGACGTACTCTCGGCAGCGATATAGAGGCAGCGTGCGGTCAGTTAAGACGTGACGCTCATGAACAATCGGAGTGACTTAAGGGCATATCTAAAAACCCCTTTTGAGAAAAAACAGCTATGCACGTCATCTGCTTCGTCAACCTCCCTTGGAGTGCGACAGCACGCCTTCGGAAGGTTTCCTTGCAGCTGTCATACCTATCCGTTTTTTCTTCAATCAAACGAGTTTTTAGAGATACCCTTAATAGACTTCGGGAGATACTTCGAGGTATCTTCGGAAAGCGAGGTGCATACGAATGCGATTCAGATACGGCACGGATATCGGTCTGCGGCGTGATGAAAATCAGGACGCTGTAAGATGTGAATATTTCGGGCATAATATACTTGCCGTAGTTTGTGACGGCATGGGCGGCGAGCGGGCAGGCAAAGAGGCAAGCCACATCGCCATTGATGAGTTTTTCCAGAGATTTTCAGACGGCTACAGCGAAAATCTCACAGAGGATGAGATAAGAAAGCTGCTTATTTCTTCGATTTCAGCGGCAAATTCCGTTATTTATACAAGGGCACGTATGGACTTCAAGAATTTCGGAATGGGTACAACCTGTGTTGCGGCTTTTGTAACGGCGGATACGGCATTTGTGGCAAACGTAGGCGACAGCCGTGCTTATCTCATTACAGATACAGGGCTTTACAGCATTACAACCGACCACAATGTAGCGTCTTTGCTCTATGAGCAGGGCAAGATAACAGAGGAGGAAATGGCTGTACATCCACAAAAACATATGCTTACAAGAGCTGTCGGCGTGGAAAAAACAGTTCTCACCGATACGTTTACCTTGACCTATGAGGATAAAATCAATTTGCTGCTTTGTTCCGACGGTTTATCGGGATATTGCAGCGATGATGAAATATATGACATATTATCACAGACAGACTTTGATACGGCAGCAGAAGCGCTTATTCAGCTTGCACTGAATAAAGGCGGCCGTGACAATGTAACAGTTGCCATTATCGGTGACTAATAACTAATATAATTAAACCTGAAAAGGGTTGGAAAAGGAAGGGTAAGGCAATGGAAAAGTACATTGGCAAGAAGCTTGACGGCAGATATGAAATTACAGAACTTATCGGCGTCGGCGGTATGGCTGAGGTTTACAAGGGCGTAGATGTCATTGACAATAAGCCTGTAGCCATTAAGATACTCAAAAAAGAGTATGCGGAAAATGAGGAATTCCTCCGCCGTTTCCGCAACGAATCAAAGGCAATCGCTGTTCTCTCACATCCAAATATTGTGAAGATTTATGATGTGGGATTTTCCGACAAGCTCCAGTATATCGTTATGGAGTACATCGACGGTATCACTCTTAAAGAGTATATCGAGGAGGAAAAGGTTCTCACATGGAAGGATACGGTTCATTTCGTAATCCAGATTTTAAGAGCATTACAGCACGCTCACGACAAGGGCATTGTTCACCGTGACATCAAGCCCCAGAACATTATGATGTTCAGCGACGGCACTATCAAGGTCATGGATTTCGGCATTGCTAAATTTGCCCGTGAGGAAGGCAAAACAGCTACCGACCAGGCTATCGGCAGCGTTCACTACATCAGCCCCGAGCAGGCAAGCGGTGCAGTTACCGACGCAAAGAGCGATATTTACTCAGTTGGTGCAATGATGTATGAGATGCTTTCGGGAAGAAAGCCTTTCGACAGCGATAATCCCGTTGCAATTGCAGTTATGCATATGCAGGATATTCCTGAGCGTCCAAGAGCTGTCAACCCCGATATTCCCGACGGTCTTGAGGAAATAATTCTCAAGGCTATGGAAAAGGCTCCTGCTGACAGATACAGCAATACAGGGGAAATGATTGCTGATATTGAGAAATTCAAGGCTAATCCCACAATGACTTTCGGCTATTACCGTGAGGAGGGCGTTGACGATAACGCTGATACACAGTATTATGCAGCAGGTGAAATTGAACTTCCTCCTGCTGATGAAGCTCCTGTTACACAGAAGCCTGTTTATGCAGGTACAGCTGTTAATGCAGGTGCAGGCGGCGGAAGATATCCTCAGCAGAGAAATCAGCCCTACGGCAACCTTGATGACTACTATGACGACTATGAGGATGACGATGATGAAGAAGAAACAGAGCGTACATCTCTTGTAGTGCCTGTACTTACCGCAATTATCGTTGTTGTTATTATCGTTGGTGTTATATTCATTTCAATGCTGTTCAAGGATATGCTCCAGGGTTCAAGCCAGACAAACGACTGGTCAATGCCTGACGTAGTAGGTTGGGACTTCGAGGAGGCTCGAAACACATACGGTGACAATATCAAGTTCCAGGAGGACGGACAGGAATTCAATGAGGCTGAGGCAGGTGTAATTATTGAGCAGTCAATCGAACCCGGCAGCCAGTTCAAGAAGGGCGATGTCCTTAAGGTTGTAATCAGTAAGGGTATGGAAACAGAAGAAGTTCCGGACGTAAAAAATAAGAACGGACAGCTTGCGAAAGCAGAGCTTGAGCAGCTTGATTTCGTTGTTGAAATCAAAAATTCTTCAAGTACCGACGTAAAGAAGGGCAATGTTATTAAGACAGAGCCTGAGGCAGGTCAGAAAGCACACAAGGGTTCAACAATTATTGTATATGTAAGCCTTGGTGAGGACGCAGGACAGATTGCTGTTGAAAAATATGTTGGTATGACAGTTGATGAGGCTTATCTCCGTGCAGATTATGCAGGACTTAAGGTAATAACAAAGGGTGCAGCTTCCTATGAGCCTGAGGGACAGGTAATCAAGCAGTCTATCGACGAGGGCGAAAAGGTTGAAAAGGGTTCAGAAATTGAACTTACTTTCAGTAACGGTAAAAAACCCGACGGCGAAGTTTCAGTAACTTATGACCTCCCTGCTGAGGCAAACGGACGTTTCGTAATTGCATTTATGGTTCAGAAAGAGGACGGAAGTCCTGAAATTCAGGAGTCAGGCACATTCTACTGTCCTGAATATGCACAGATTACACAGTCTGTTATCGGTTCAGGTGAAAATGTAAATGTTACTGTAATGGTTACAAATGAAGGCAACGACAAGCGTGCCACTATCGGAACTTACAACTTCAACTTTGCAGAAGGCACATATTCTTCTATCTCAGGGGAAGATGTTTACGGTGCATTTGAGGCAATCGGAGCATTCCCTGAGCCTGAAACAGAACCGCCAACGGAAGCTCCTACTGAGCAATACGGACCACCTGTGACAGATCCGCCTTCTGACCCTGTTCAGGGAGTAAACGGTGACTATGTCAATGGTGAATGGGTATGGTACAGCCAGTACAACAACGGCGACTACAAAAACGGTACATGGACTTGGTACAGCCCTGATTATAACGGTGAATGGATAAACGGCAGCGAGTGGAAATGGTATGAACCCGACGTTAACGGCTATTGGCAGTTAATAGGACAGGACGACAATGGAAACGATGTTTACGATTTCATATGGTATTAAATGAATCATCATTCAGCGGAATTATATTGAAATGCTTAGGGGGACTCTATACAGTAGAGTCCCCTGACGGCATATTTGAGTGTAAAGCAAGGGGCATATTCCGCAGCAAAGGGATAAGCCCCTCTGTCGGTGACAGGGTAACTGTCAGCGGCGGAGTAATCTCCGAAATCGGAGAGAGGAAAAATTATCTCATCAGACCACCTCTTGCTAATCTTGACCAGCTTATTTTTATTGTATCAACAGTCAGTCCCAGTCCGAATTATCTCATACTTGACAAGTTTATTGCAATTGCGGAATACAAGGGCATTGAGCCTGTTGTAGTAATTACAAAAACCGACTTAGGCGACAGCAGCGATTTGCAGGCTGTTTACGGCGGCATTGGCATTAAGGTAATGGAAGTTGACTATTCCGATGAAAGCTCCATAGAAGCTGTAAGAGAACTTCTCAAAGGAAAAATAAGTGCCTTTACGGGAAATTCGGGAGCAGGCAAGTCAACGCTGCTCAATGCGGTGGATTCAACGCTGAATATTCCCACAGGGGAAATCAGCAAAAAGCTTGGCAGAGGACGGCATACAACACGTCACGCTGAACTTTACAAGCTTAAAGGCGGCGGATATATAGCCGATACCCCAGGATTTTCCACATTTGAAACGGCTCGCTATGACATAATCCGCAAGGAGGAACTGGCAGGCTGTTTCCGTGAATTTGAGGGAATTACCGACAATTGCCGATTTCGTGACTGCTCCCATACCTGTGAAAAGGGCTGTGCTGTCCTTGAAGCGGTGGAGGCTGGGGAAATCCCGAAAATCCGCCATGAAAGCTATTGTGCAATGTATGAGGAAGCAAAACAGCTCAAGGAGTGGGAGTTGAAATGAGTATCTGCACTATTTTTGCAGGGGGCAGAATCAGCACTACGGATTTTATAAATCCCCGTGAAATCCGAGAAAAAAGCGGACTTATAATTTGTGCCGACAGCGGACTCCGCATAGCCGAGAGTCTTGGAATTGTTCCCGATTTAATCGTTGGTGATTTCGATTCCTATACGGGGGAATTGCCCGAAGATGTGGAAATTCACAGAAGTATTCCCGAAAAGGACGATACCGACACCATTTTAGCGGTGAGGATTGCCCTTGAAAGAGGATACAGGGAAATTCAGCTGTATGGCGGACTTGGAGCGAGATTTGACCACAGCTTTGCCAATATTCAGACGCTGATTTTCGCCTATGAAAAGGGCTGTGAAATGACAATCTGTGACGCTGATAATGTGCTTACCCTCCGTGGAGCAGGGGAGTATGAGTTCCCTTGTAAAAATGACTGGTATTTTTCGATTTTTGCCTTGACGGAAAAGGCTGAAATCGGGGAACTTAAAGGGGTAAAATATCCCCTTGAAAATTACGAAATGACAATGGGCTACCCCATTGGAGTGAGCAATGAAATAACGGCTGACAGGGCAGTTCTGCGGATTAATTCGGGAATTGTGCTTATAATTAAATCAAAAAAATAACGAGTGGATTTCCACTCGTTTTTTTTGCCTGATAAATTTCATGGCATCTCTAAAAACTCGTTTTTTCTCAAAAGGGGTTTTTAGAGATGCCCTTCACCAAACAACACGGGAATACATATTATATAAAGCGGTATATCACCGTAATACAACAGGAGGAATAAATTCTATGGCAACCTTTTATAATCAGGCAACCCTTTCCTACAACGGCAATGTTGCAGGTTCAAATATAACATCGGGCAGAATTATTGAAACTCTGTCTGCCACAAAAAATGCACTCGTTTCCACTTATACGACAACGGGAGATGTAACCTACGTGATAAGCATTATCAACAGCGGAAATACCGACTGTACAGCGCTTACACTCACCGATAACCTCGGAAGCTACACTCTCCCCGACGGTACAACTGAAGTTGTACCTCTCAGCTATGTAAACGGTACAGTAAACTATTTTGTAAACGGCATACAACAGCCGTCACCCGAAGTTACCGACAACGAACCCCTTACAATTACAGGTATCAGCGTTCCTGCACAGGGAAATGCAATTATTATCTATACTGCACGTCCAAATCAGTATGCACCTCTTGGAACTGACGCTTCTATAACAAATACTGTAACGGTGGAAGGCTGCATAAACAGCGTTACTGCCGAGGAAACAATCACCTACAGCACAGAGCCTATGCTTACTATCAGCAAAGCACTGGAGCCTACAGTAGTTGCAGAAAACGGCACTATAACCTATACCTTTGCAATCAGAAATTACGGCAGCACAGCAACAGATTTGTCAGATGATGTTATCTTTACTGACGTTTTCGACCCTGTTCTTAATATCTCAGCTGTAACATTCAACGGAACTCCGTGGACAGCAGGTGATGATTACACCTATGACACTCAGACAGGTGTATTTACTTCTGTTAACGGCAGCGTAACTGTTCCTGCGGCAACCTTCACTCAGGACGAAACAACAGGCGTATGGGCTGTTGAACCCGGTGTAAGTACACTTGTAATTACAGGAACTTTAGCCTAAACAAAAAACCTGCTCGAAAATGGCTGATACTCTTAACGGAGAATCACCAATCAACCGAATAGGACACAAACCCGTGCAGACTTTTGATTTCTGCACGGGTGTTTTATACTGATATTAGCTTCTCAATATATCGCACTTTCATCGACAGGATGCGCCGATTTCGTCAATATGCACAAAAATATAGTGCAGCGTTATAAACCGCTGATTGTTTCGTTTGAATTGGATTATTCGCATATCGAGATTATCCCGCAACAACGTTATTTTCAACTCTTCGCAGAACAAATCGCATGTATCCGATGGCTTCGATAAACCCATATATTTCGGCATATTGCTCATCTTTTGTGCATTTTTTTCAGCTGCGAATATTTCGTATGTATTGGAATCTTGACTTTTTCGTCATGTTGTGCTATAATATCATTAATTCTACAGCATAAGCGTTTGCTAGGTGCTGTAAATAAAAGACAAGGGGTGCTTTTCATGATTACATATGACACAAGCGACTACTCAAAGATGCTCGGCAATATCGCTGTAGAGTCTGTGAACGCAGTTTCTTGCATGGGACAGTGTACAGGTTGTAAGTGTAGCTGTAAGTGTTCCTGTAGAAACAGAGAAGTAGATACTTTTGAATGGGAGGAATTCTAATGAGCGCTAATATCAACGATTATCTTGAAATGTTTGGAAACATTGACGAGCATAATATGGCTATGGCTAAGTGTGCATGCGTTGCTTGCAATTCTTGTACTTGTGCATGCTCTTGTCGTGCTGTGCCTGAGTTTGAGGATGGAGAATTAGAATGGTAAGAATATCTCGTTTTACACATGTGTATGATGTCGGAACTGCAGTGGCTCTATACCACTCACTTCGAATGAAACCCGTGTATCTTTCACGAGATGTCTATGAGAGCTTGCAAACATGGGTTGCAAGCTCTTGTTGTAATAGGATAGAAGATGCACCTGAATCTATTGCTAATGAAGTAGCAGAACTTGCTCGATGGAAGATCCTCACACAAACAGACGATGAGGATGACAAGGTTCTTCGGTTTGTAAAATCAAGAGTACCTGCTCCAGCGATAAACATTTGCTATTTTATTTTAAGCGAACAATGCAACCTTGCTTGCAAATACTGTTTCCTTGGTAACAATGACTCAAACAAACGTCATAATTTTTCATCAGAGAACATGACTGTTGAAACTGCAGATAAAGCTATTGACTTCTTTGTTAAACAAATGAAAGAGTCAGGACTAGATAGTGAAGAAAACCAAGCCGCTATCATTTTTTATGGTGGCGAACCAATGGTAAACTATGATGTACTCAAATATGTTGCCACAAAAATAAATAGTATGCGGTCTACTGTTAAATGCTTAAGAAATGCTGAAATGTCAATGGTTACAAATGGATTGCTTCTGAACGAAGAACGCATATTAGAGCTGCAGAAATTAGGAGTTTCTATTGCTATATCCATAGATGGTGTTACCGAAGAAGCGAACGCCATGCGTGTAGATGTAGCTGGCAATCCAGTATTTGATCGAATCCTTAAAACACTTAATCAATGCAAAAAAATAGGTGCGAATGTTTCTCTCTCGGTTACACTAAGTGAAGAAACTGTGAAGGATACGCAAAATGTACTCAAATTGATTGACGAATACGGTATTAAATCACTCGGTTTTAATATTATGATGTCTAGTGATACTTTTGTGTTGCCGCAAAGCTATAACGAACAGGCGGCTCAATTCATCATCGATGAATTTGTTGAACTCAGAAAAAGAGGCATATATGAAGATCGAATGATGCGTAAACTCAAGGCATTCACTAAAGCACAAGTTTATTTTTCTGATTGTGGTGCAACAGGTGGTGGTCAAATCGTTATCTCCCCGAACGGACAAGTCGGAATTTGTCATGGATGTTTATTTGATAAGAAATACTTTGTATCCGATATCGAAGATAAAGATTTTATTGCGATTAATGATCCCACTTTCATTGAATGGTCAAGATTAACACCATTGAATAATGAAGAATGTTATTCCTGTCCAGCTCTTGGCATCTGTGGCGGTGGATGTCCCATAAATGCTATGTATCTCAAGCCTGGAAATTCAATTCATTCCCTTGACGAGCGTTTTTGTGTTCATTCGAAAAAGACACTTGAATTCTTTATACACGATCTTTACAGAGTAATCACGAAGGGCAGTGATTGCGATGAGTGATACAATCGATATTTGGGGAATTGAAACTAACAACCTTAAAAGTATAGACGTTAGTCTTACCAAACACGCTATAAATCTAATTATCGGACCATCGGGCAGCGGAAAATCATCGCTGGCTTATGACACGATTGCACAAATAGGACAGCATGAGTTTTTATCAATGTTTTCTGATGATATGTCTGATCCAACATATAAAGTTAAAGGCTTTCGTAATATGGTCACAGCCGTTCCGATAAAGCAATCAAACTATAATAATAATGTTAGGTCTACAATAGGTACATATTTCGGGTTAAGTCGATACATTGGTTTTATCTTCTCTGTGCTTTCAGGTTTAAGTGAAGAGTTTTTTGTCTTGAACAAAGAAAGTAATCTTTGCGAAACGTGTCATGGCTTAGGAATAATCAGGGAACTTGATGTGAATAAACTCATCAGTTTCAATACGAAATTAAAGGACGACCCTGTAAGGTGTTGGGATCGTTATAAGGATTTTTATCGCAAAATTATTGTTGAATTTTGCAAAGAAACCGGTATTGATGCTGACAAAACTTTCAGGGAGCTGACTAAAAAGGAACGACACACTTTTTTATACGGGGAAAGTCAAACAAAATACAAAATAACCTATCGAAAAGTCAATTCAAACGCAAGTCGCACTACAAGATATTTCGGAGTTATGCTTCAAAAACCTCTTATTGTAGGGGCAGGTATCAGTGATAAGTATTATTCGGATACCATATGCCCCTGCTGTTTAGGGAAAAAATATGCTGTCTCTCATGAATCAGTAAAAGTGCAAGGATTATCAATTGGAGAATACATGGTCACACCGTTTTCTGATTTGATTAAAATAAATCAAAATATAAAAAAATCAGAAAAAAACAGCTCTTTGGATTTTGCTTTTGATATTATTGATTCTTTTTTGAAAAGAGCAATCGAATTTAATCTTGGACATCTGTTTTTTAACCGGTCAATCCCAACGCTCTCAGGTGGAGAACTTCAAAGGCTACGCATGGTGCAAGTATTTAATACTCAATTATCTGATTTGATGATCATTCTCGATGAACCGTTAGGTGGTTTATCAGGCAACGAAAGAAAGAAGATATATGATAGCATAGTTGATCTAGCCGATAAGCACACTCTTGTCATTGTCGATCACAGTGATATTTTTGTTAATTCCGCAGTAAACATATTTGCTCTTGGAGAGAAAAGCGGTAAAAATGGCGGGAGACTAATAAATCCTAAAGAATACTTATCTTCTCAAAGAAACTTATTTTACCAAGCGCCACAAACAGTAGGAAATGCTATAAAGGTATCAATTGATAGCCAGATATATCAATATCAGGGAGTAGATCTCGAACTTGCGGAGAATAGTCTTAATCTAATTACTGGTGCATCTGGAGTCGGTAAATCGACTTTAATACGTGAGTACTTTCCACAATTTTTTGAAAGTTATTCTTATGTCAATCAACGTCCGATTCATGGAAATAAGAATTCTAATGTAGCAACAGCACTTGAAATTTCCACTGAAGTATTTAGCACTTATGCAAAGAAATTCAAGAAAGATAAAAATTATTTTTCGAACATCTCCGGAAATGAAGGCTGTTGTTCTACTTGTTCAGGGGCTGGTTTTATTGAATATGGTAGCGATAAAACATCATTCATTCGGTTAGAATGTGCCGAGTGTCATGGAACTGGATTTAACTCCACACTTGTAAAGCATAAGATAAACGGAAAATCTATTTTTGACGTTTGGAAAATGACAGTCGACGAAGCGTACGCATTTTTTAATAAGGTAAATCCTAAAATATCTAATGCTTTACTTGAAGCTTCATCAATTCTGCTTGGGCACTTAATTATAGGCCAACCAACTTCTTCTTTATCAGGAGGAGAAAACATTAGAATAAAACTTCTCAAATTGCGGTCATCACGAGCAACTGTAATAGGTGTGGATGAACCTTTTAAGGGATTGAGTATTACAGAAATTCATAGTGTTGTCGCTTATCTTGTATCAATGCTTAATAAAGGAAAAACGATTGTTGTTATCGATCATAATGAGCAAGCATTTCCATATTTTTCCAAAAGGATTCATCTCATAAACAATGATGGAGTGTTAAAAGGAACTAATCGATTTTCAGGTTAAGACTCTGGTTTGTCTATTCACCTACAATCACATACTTATGGAACACAGCTTTTTATTAAGCTGTGTTTTTTTAATCCCCTAAAACAATCTTCTCAAACCTCTCCCCCGAAATCTCCCCACAAAGATAAGCCCTCCGAGCCGCCTGAGCTTGCATCAGCCATGCGGTATACTGTTCAAAAGACATATCCTTTTCTGTCTCTTCCCCCGGAAGCTTCCATTCGCCACGTTCAAAACGCTTGTAATTGCGGTTTTTCACACGATCATACTCCGCAAGCAGGGTGTCCTGCTGTTTCTTTAATTTTTGAATAAGCTTGGGTGCAACCTGTTTGCAGGTCTTGCCGTCCGACGTAATCACTCTGTCACAGTACAGGGTGATTTTTTTCGTTTTTGGAACAAAGAATCTGCCGCAGCACTGACAGCTGCGTATCGGCTTACCAAGCTGTGTGAAATGCAACAGCATAAATGCGTAGTAATCATCAAACCGATTGAAAAAATAGGTTTCCGATAGCCGCATTTCCGCTGAACCGATTGGATGATTAATATACTCCATCTGATAACTCCTGCGGAACAGTTCTGTTTCTGTCAACACACATTCAGCAAACCATTTCTGCACATCGTCATACTGCTCGCACTTATGCAAAATGCGGAACA
>JAFSBM010000178.1 GCA_017437285.1 Ruminococcus sp.
GTTGATGTGCCGAGAATCTTTTTATCCTCTGCATTTACAAGCTTTAACTTGCTTGAATCATACTCAACATCAAAGCTTAATGCGATGATTCCGGGGTTGTTGCTGATTTCTACTTCAACATCAACTGTGTCCCCTGCTTCACCAGTTACATCGGCAATTGAAATCATTGCATCAGTTGTGGGGTTAATTACAGTTGTTGTAGTAGTGGGTTTTGTGGTAGTGGTTGTAGGCTTTGTGGTAGTAGTTGTTACTGTGCCAATGTTAACTTTACCGCCAGATACAGCAAACTCTACATCTTCAAAGTCAATATTAAATGTTGAACTCTGATTAAGAATAATATCAATATCAGCTGCACCTGTTGCATCTTCAAGAATTTCAAATGTAAGTGTAGCTAATACGCCATTTTCTTCGTTGTTTTTGTCTGAGAGGTCATCCCAGCAGAGTCTGTATGGGTTTGCAGATAAATCGTTTCCAAATACAGCTGTTGATGTGCCGAGAATCTTTTTGTCTTCTGCATTTACAAGTTTTAATTTGCTTGCATCATACTCAACATCAAAGCTTAATGCGATGATTCCGGGATTATTGCTGATTTCTACTTCAACATCAACTGTGTCCCCTGCTTCGCCAGTTACATCGGCAATTGAAAGCATTGCCTGTGTATCCGCATAGGAAAACGGAGTATCTACGTTGAAGCATAACATAAACATCGCAAATGAAAGTAATAAAGATAATATTTTTTTCATTTATTTCCTCCTAAATATTATACAAGCTCTATATCCCAACCGCCTGCAATATAACGTCTTATAAGAATTACATCTTTGAGATCTATTTTGTCATCATTATTTACATCTGCATTTTCAGCGTTGATATTAATATCCCAACCGCCTGCAATGTATCGTCTGATAATTATAACATCTTTAAGATCTATAACCTCATCGCCATTTGCATCGCCTGCAATATTGTTTTCAGAGCTAATAGTAATATTTCCTGATTTGATTTTAACAGGAATTATTTGATCTTCAAAGTTTTTGATGTCATCGTTTTTACAGGAAATTCCTATTTTTGTGCTGTCTGATGTGACATCATCAAGCACCTTAAAGGTAAGAACGAGAATGGTCCCACTTTCTGTTATATCATTTTCGAAGTTTATCCACTGAACAAATATAATGTTATTCTTTGGGTTGTTCACACATTCAAAGTATGACTCTCCCATAATTGTTCCGTTAACCGAATCAATAAACTCGACACATTCAGGATCGTAAGATAACTCAAAACCAAGAGATGCTATTCCGGGGTTGTTACTTATATCAATGGAAATATCAACTGTTTCGCCTACTGCTGCTTTCACATCGGAAATAATGATTGCCGTATCGTCATCATTAATTACATCATCAGGTTTTATTGTAACAACTGGAGCAGTTGTAGTAGTGGTGGTTGTTGTACTTGTAGTCGTTGTAGAAGTGGTTGATGTTGTTGTACTTGTAGTTGTTGTGGTAGTCGTGATTGTAGTAGTCGTTGTTGTACTTGTAGTTGTTGTCACTATTTGCTGCCAACGAGCGTAAAGTATTTGATTGGATGTTATTTCAACACGTGAATTTTGAGAGATTTGAACTCCGTTTTCAGCAGCATTAAACCAACCAATAAAATTATAACCTGCTCTTTCAGGAATGGGTAAATCACCGTATATTCCGTCATACTCAACATTTATAGCGGAAAAACTTCCACTTCCGCCATTTAAATCAAAACTAACGCTGTACTTATTAGGTGTCCAGTTAGCATATAATGTACGGTTATCTGCAACATTGTGAATAGTTGAAGATGATATTTTTGTTCCGCCGATTATATCAGTATACCAACCGATAAATGTATATCCTGAACGTGTGGGTGCAACAAGATCACCGTAAGCGGTGTCGTATGTAACAGTTTTCTGACTCGATAAACCTGTTCCGTCATTGTTGTTTAATGTAACAACATATTTGTTTGCTGTCCAGTTTGCATATATTGTATGATTGGATGCAGAAACAAGTGACATTCCGTCGGTTATCTTTTTACCACCGTTTGCTGTTGTGTACCAGCCTGTAAAGGTATAGCCCTCACGGTATGCTGTTGGAAGACCGTTGTAGACACTATTAGAAGCAATTGTCATGAAAGCAATTGAAGCACTTCCCTTATTTGCATCAAGAGTTACAATGTAATCAACTATTGCAGGTGGTGCAACATAATCAGATCTGATAAGATTCCCGGCTTTAAGAAGCTTTAAAAGTGATGTATTTTGATCTGCTGTACCTGAATAATTTGATATACCATTTGCTATTGCTATTTCTTTACGATGAGCATATGAACTATCAACACCTATTTCTTTAAGTCCGTCTACTAATGAAGTATGAGAGGATGAACATGCAGGATAATACTTACCGCTTATATCTGGAATAATCGTTTTTCCATCAGGATTTATAAGTTTACCTGCTTTAAGAAGAGTGAGTAATTTAGTATTCTGCTCAGCTGTACCTGAATAATCAGAAATGCCATTTGCTATCGCAATTGTTTTACGATAGTCATATGAGGAATTTACACCTATTGATTTCAGTGCATCAACTAATGAAGTGAATGACGAACTGCATGCCGGAAAATAGGTTTCTGTTATATCCACAACGGGAGGTGCAGGGATTACTGTATCCTCAGTCGGTATACGAAGTGAACCACTTTTAAGTTTATTTAACATTGTAGTGTTCTGTTCTGCTGTACCGCTATAGTTACTTATATTGTTCGCCGCTGCTATTCTTTCACGATATGCATAAGATGAATCTACACTAATAGATTTTAAAGCCTCAACTATTGATGTGTGATGATTTTCGCATTTTTGAAAAAAATCACCTGTAGGTTGTTCAACAATATCGTCTATCGATTGTCCTGAATATTTAGGCCAGTATTTTGTTTTTGCAAGGTTACCTCTAGTATCTGACACGCCAGTTTTATATCCCTTTGGAGTTTCAAAAGAATAACACCATTTGTAACCTGCATCAAATGTACCCTGTGCGGTATTATCAACTTTCTTTATATAATCATAAACACCTGGTCTTACATCTGTTAGCAATTCATGCTTTAAAAAATATAGTTGTCCAGTAAGAGATTTATAATCATATCCATTTGATTTACAAAAATTCACCAAGTTTGTTCTTCTTCCTGTTTTGCCTCTTGAATCATTTGTCCATTGACAAATACCATATCCTCCGCCAGTTTCCCATGTGTATCCAGATTCAATTACATCATTTCTAAAACTACTTTCTTTTTCAATGTTCGCTAAAACACCACAAGCGGCTGCAGTATTAAGCCCTAGATCATTTTTTAAGAAATTATAAATAATTTCTTCGTTCGAAGCTGCATATGTTTTTAAACTTTTAAAATCCTGCGGTTGTACAATAATGAGTGGTAAAGTTAACAATGTACATATAATTACAGCTACAACTTTTTTTAATATTTTCCTTATCATTTTTACCTCCTAAATTTTAAATTTTAAAGAATATAAGCTCCCACATCCTCTCAGGTTTGTACAACACTCCGTCAAAACAGTACATTTTTTACGCTATAATCATAGGTCAAACAAGTTGTCAATCAAATTATGTCTATAGGAACCCCTATATAAATATACCATACAATTAATAAAAAGTCAATATTTATATAATTTAAGAAAATATGGCAGCACCGCAAATACTATTTACAATGCTGCCATAAATTTCGTCAATAATTAAATAAGTTCAACATCCCAGCCGCCTGCAATAAAGCGTCTGATAAGAATAACGTCTTTAAGATCTACAACTCCATCATTATTAACATCTGCTGCTTCAGTATCGACATCAACATCCCATTTTGCTACAAATTGTCTGATGATTATTACATCCTTGAGATTAACGGCACTATCTCCGTTTGCGTCGCCTGCAATACTATTTTCAGAACCTATAGTTATATTTCCTGATTTGATTTTAACTGGAACAACTTTATCATCAAGGTTTTTTATGTCGTCATCGTTATAAGAAATACCGATTTTTGTGCTTTCTGCTGTGATATCGTCAAGCACTTTAAATTTAAGAACGAGAATAGTCCCACTTTCTGTTATATCATTATTGAAGTTTAACCACTGAACCATTATAACATTATTTTTTGAATTTACACACTCAAAAGATGACTCACCCATAATTGTTCCGTTAACAGAATCAACAAATTCAAGGCATTCGGGATCATATGATAACTCAAATCCAAGAGAGGCTATTCCGGGGTTATTACTTAAGTCAATAGAAACATCAACTGTTTCGCCTGATTCTGCATTTACGTCGGAAATAATAATTGCGGTATCACCGTCATTGATTACATCATCAGGTCTTGTTGTAATAACAGGAACAGTTGTTGTAATAGTAGTTGTGGTTGTATTTATCATTGATGTAGTAGTCGTTGTAGTAGTTGTTGTCGTCGTTGTGGTAGTAGTTGTCGTTGTAGTGGGTTTGGTAGTTGTAGTTGTTGGCTTGGTCGTGGTGGTTGTAGGTTTAGTTGTTGTCGTAGTGGGTTTTGTAGTAGTTGTTGTAGGTTTGGTTGTTGTCGTTGTGGGTTTAGTAGTTGTAGTTGTTGCTTTTGTTGTGGTTGTTACTGCTTTCCAACGAGCATATAACCAAGCATCTGCAGCAACAGATATTACAGTATCAGCTGTTACTTTTCCGCCGCCTGTTTTTTCTGTATACCAACCTTCAAATGTATACCCTGTTTTTGTTGGTGTAGGTAATGTTCCAATTTTCTGTTTGTATGTAACGGTTATACTTGTCTTGCTGCAACTTCCTCCGTCCAAATCAAGTTTTCTTACATAAACGCCTAATTGTGTACGATATCTTTTGCTATTAGAAGAAGAATGCTTTGCTATATTTCCAACACTATCATATACATACACATCTGTATTATACCAACCCATTTCATTTTTATGGTCGGATACCTTAACATTATAAGTCCATGTTGTATTATTCACTTTTGTTGCAAGAGCAGTATTTGCCCAATCAGCAAACAAATCATCCTGTCCATTTTTATCTGTCCATGTTGGAACAGCTACTTTACTTATTCCTATATTATCAGTTGCTGTAATTGTTACTTTATAGCCATTTACAGTCACATCGGATATCTTTACAGAAGAAATTGTTGGAGCAGTAGTATCTGCGGTTATTTTTATCGTTCCCCCGTCTCTCCATGTTGCTTCTCCGCCTGCTGTGTCAATTAATGCAACTCTAAGATAATAATCACCTGTAGGAAGGTTTGTGATAATCTTTTCCTCAAAACCATGATATTCTCCACAGCCAAACACCTCATTAACATCCGGTCTGTGCTTATCTGCCTTCAAATTTCCGATCGGTATCGGAGTGTTCATATCATTAACATTCCATACATACACATGAACTTCTATTTTATCACTTGTATTATTCGGATCATAACCCCATCCTCTTACAAAAACGCCGCCTGTTTCACCAACACCTGCGTCCAGTACTCCATCTGGCTTTTTATTCTCATTTTTGGGAACATTAAAATCACTTACCTTGGCATATTCCGTATGAGTTCCGCTGGATGTAGGATATGTTATCTTACAAAATCCACTTGTATATACCTCATGAACTGTACAAGCGTCGTTATGAGCTATGTTTCTTACATTACTTGCATATGCTGTACCATATTCATTATATACAGTTATAAGCCCGGATGTTGCTGTTGGCTCTCCATTCCATGGTGTTGCATAGCTGGTGTCTACTGTTGTGTTGATTGGTTTGGGATTAACTGAAAATAGAACTTTATTCCAATAGGGATACGGATTTTCATTTTCTAAAGTATAATCATTTACACTTTTAGATGCCGCCGTTCTCTTTCCATTTCTAACTTCAACATGTGTATGAGCAGATGATGTACCCTTTGTACTTTCATATCCAACATGCTGTCCACGTGTTACTCTTGTTCCATTTGCAATTGTGATATTTGAGTGCAGATAAAGAACAGTCTTATCGTTAGCAGCATCATATATAGCTAACGTACTCAAAGAACTGCTATTATTAACGTTTATAACTTCTCCGTCAATTAAAGAATAAATTGCACTTCCATTTGCTTTAGCAAAATCTATTCCTTCATGTCTACCGGATGTATTAACATAACCATCAAAATCACAGGACATTTTTCCTCCAGTATTATTGTACAAAATACTTATCATTTTGCTTTGTATTTCCGCATTACTTGCCGCATTAACATCAACATTTGGCATAACACACAAAACACTACAAAACATTAAAATCGCAGTAAAAACGCTAAAAATTTTTTTCTTCATAAAAAATCCTCCATAATTAAAACAGAATAAATTGATTTAAATTTTTATCCACCTCCAAAATAATTATTTTCCCTGCCCTCCTTTATTAAGATTTTCAATCTCCCTGCGAAGCTCGTCCTTCATAATCTGAATGGACTCCTTTTTGTCACGGACAATTCCGCAGTCTTTCAAGCTATGGAAATAATCCCACAGCGATGAAGCGATAGTTTTTTCCTGCATTACAGCTATTCTGAATGCCTCATCAAAATCAAAGATAATGAGTACAATGCCGCTTTTCCAGACATTTATCACTCGAATATCACTTTGCCCAAATGGTAAATCCAGCATTATTTCAGGTACAAAATCCTTTCTTATTTTTGACATTTCAACAAGCTTCGCAAATAATTCGCGTCTTAAAGCTTTCGATAGAGATTTTGTTAAATATCTCGAATATTCATTATACACTTCGGCTGAAAAGTAGTCCCTTATACCCTCTACTGAAAACATAATCTCCTGAGTTCTGAGCCGAGTTGCACTCCATTGTAGAAAATTACGATATGTCCTTGCCAGTAAATCGTTATGTTCGTTATCTGAAATATGCAAACTTATATCTGAAAGAGTTGCTTCGTGTATGATACATGGGTGTTTTTCAATAAATCATCAGAATTTGACTTTTCAGGATTTGTAAATAGAGTTTCCCAATTTTCGAGATATTCCTCAAATCCTGTAAGCATTAATACAAAAGGAGCAGCCACTTTCATCTGTTCCTCAAACTTATCACGAGTAATACGAGTAAAATCCCAATTATCAAAATAAAAAGCTGTCTGACAATCTCTTTCGATTAATACTAATTCTTTTTCATTAATAAACACAAAAGGAAAAGCTGTCGATAAATAGTATTCCTCCACATTTTTATATCTGTATCTCACATCCGCTTGAAATGCAAGTAGAAACGACAGCGTTTCTGTGAATATATTAATGTTTGCCGATTGACTTCTTGCTGTGTTATCAAGATAAACAAGCCAGCTTACAGACGATTTAACAGATACTTTCTCCCTGAACAAATCACAGAACTGCTTATTATCAGGAATAAACAAGCAATCCATATGCGATGAATGTGAAAACATAGAATTCAATATTGATACTATATTTTCCATACCACTTATAGTATCGCCGTTTTTGAGTCCAATTTCAGTTTTATTTTCAGTTATTGTTTTCTTAGGAAAACTAATATTATACAAATTCTGAATTGATTCTTCAGTTGTTATAATATCTTCGCCGAGCTTTGTTACTTTATATGCGTTAATAAGTATACGCTTTTCGTGTTCAGGAAGATTCATGGCTTCAGTTATCTTCTGTATCAACTCATAATTTTTCGGCATTATCTGTCCTGTTTTTAGGCGGCTGAAATAGGATTCACTTTCTCCTATCTTCTCGGCAACCGCTTTTGCTTTCAAGTTATGCTGTTTAAGCAGTACATTGAGTATTTCTCCAAATGTAAGCATTTCGACCTCCTAAAATATTTCTATACATAGAACTGTACAATACAATTATATCTCCGATCTTTCGTATTTACAATAGCAGACACGAAACTTTCCCTTGTTTTTTTATATTAAGGAAAGTTCGGAATTCTTCAATATAGTTGCTTGACACTGCCAATATAAACTTCATAATATTGCAAATATGCATCAATGATTACATTTAATTGATGGGTTGTATGAAATTATTATATCAAAAAAACCTGAACTAACAAGGCTCAGGTTTTGTTTTGACAAATCAGTTATTCAGCCAATATTGAATCATACCGTCTGTAACATAAGTGCTATCATCAGTTTTTTTCCAAGATTCACCATATTCATAGTTATAGATATCATAGTCAGCAGTGTTATCAGAGGCGTTTATATGATTCCCATCGCATTCGACAGTTCTTTCGTCAGGTACGATATGAACTTCATCTGCAAGAGTCAAACGACCATTTTCTTCGCCGATAATATAAACTAACTTATGTCGATCACCTAACATGACACTACCTCTGTGACATGAAAACATTGAATGATTTGGGCGATACAAAAAATCAATTGTGTTGCTGTCTACATCTATCATACCAATTTCATAGACTCCGTTATCATCAAAACCGTATAAATAGGCATTCTCTGTATCCATCTGTACAGAAAGTTCAGGAACATCATCTTCATTGATATGTATTATATTCGCACTATAATTATGCTCAATTGAATTAAGAAATTCTGCATATGCTTTCTGGTAGTCCTCTACAGAATCTTGCTGCGAATAGGAAACATCTCCGCTTGTTTCAGCAACGGTTGTAGTAGGTGCTGCTGTTGTATTGATTGTGGTGGCTACTTCTTCTGTGATTATTACTTCATCAGATGTATTACCATTGTCATTCGAAATATTCTCATTAACATTCTGACTGCATCCGGTTAATGTAATTAACCCTGCTATAAGTAAAATTGATTCTTTTCTCATAATTAAATCTCCTTTTTCTTGTTTATCCTTGAGGTGGAGCGATTTCTGTTGAAATAACTACAGGCTCTTTGCCTTTACTATAAATCTTATTATCCTTAACATAGTAATACTCACTATCATTAAGGACGATTGTTTTAAGCTTTGTGCTACCCTGGATTGCAGAAACCGAAATAAAGTTTACTGATGCCGGAATGACAAGGCGTTCCAAATTATCGCAAAATGAAAAAGCACCCCACATAATCATGTTTACTGAATCAGGCACTTCAATGCTTTCAACTGTATTACAAAATCGGAATGCCTTTTCATAAATCGTAACAACTGAATCAGGAATAACTACTTGCTTATCTGTTCCTTTATACTTGTAGAGAACTCTGTCTCTGATATCAAAACCATTTTCCATATAAAATCACCTCAATAAAATTAAATTTTCCATAATTCCAATGATTTTTCACATAGCCAATTTGCACGAGAAGCGATGGTTTCTTCATTCCATTCTTCTGTAGACAAAACATCTGTAAATGTTGCAAGTCCAGCTGCACCTTGCCATATCGTCAAATCGACAAATACATCACTCAGCTCACCTTTATCGGTAAACGGCGATTCTTGATAAACGGAAAAATCTCCGTCTGCATCAGCTCATACTTCTTCTCCGCAGGCAAATCACGGAACACAGACCATTTATACTGGTCATGCCCTTCAAACATACTCGTGTAAGGAAATTCAAGCATCAGACTGCTCTTTGCCTTTTTTGAAGGTTGGTGATACCGCCGATCCAGAACATTTCCCAGATCTGTTCGATGTTGCGAAACAGATGACATACCTCATGTTCATCCACGACCTTGATGATGCAGATACGGCATATTTTGCCATGTATTTGCAATTACATATATTATAACATTTTTTCTAAGATTTTGCAACAGTTTCGCACGTTTTTTTCAAAAATTTACAAGTTACTTTATTAACTCAGCATTCTCAAGCAATGATTTAATTAACCATAGCAATTTAGCTGTTACACGGTCCTTCATTACACCACTCATAGCAAAGACAATCCGAAATTTCTCATGATCGCTCTTCCATGAAAAGATCTTGTAAGCAAACAATAGATCCAATCCACATCTGTCTGCCCTTGCTTTTATTTCGTTAAATGAATTTGTATTTACACCAACTCATGGTTCGTGGCTTAATATGATTGAAGGATTCTTTAGCAAAATGACAAGACAAATGCTTACAGGTATCCGTGTAGAATCTAAGGATGAACTTAAAGAAAGAATTTATCAGTACTTCGACGAAATCAACGCTATCCCTGTTCCATACAAGTGGAAATATAAGATGAAAACAATCAATCTCGAAGAGGAAAATATTGATAACATTGTTTATGAAGTAGTAAATGCAAAAGCTGCATCTTCTGAAAATCAAGGCAAACATGCTCCTGCTACTCGCAAAAGAAAGTCAAAACAAGAAAATGTTTCAGCTGCGTCAGATTATGCAATTGTAAAGTAAAGTTATTTAAAAACGTTTGTACTAGCTTTATTAACTGCAAGTGCAATGCTGCTTACAGGCTGTTCTTTGCAGGATGCCGTTGATAATTCAACTTCGCAAACACCCGCTACTACCGAAATCAGCACAACAGCAACAGTAACCTATGAACTCGATATTACAACTGAACCAACAACAGAAATATCAACTGTTCCAACAACTGATTCATTTATTGAAAATCCATTGATTCTCAGAAATACTGAATATGTTGAAAGCTTAGGCTTTTATTCATTTGATGATACAGAATTTCACGATTTTATTGAAGATGCTGCATATTCTGATTTAGTAAATAGTTTTATCAATTATGATTATTATGTTGAAAATGTTGAGGTGGCATATGTTTCAAAAGAATACCTCGATGAAGTTGCCCATAATTCGTTAGAAAATCTTTTTTTTGGATATAAGCTATATGAGATTGACAAAGTTTTTCAAGGAGAGAAATATATATTCACTCTCAATGAAAATGGTCAGACAGAAGTCAGCTACTAATAAAGAAATACTGACAAAGCGTGGCTTAGTCAGTATTTCAGATTACTATGCGTTAGTACATATTTAAGGGGTTCTCTAAAAACCGGAACACGAGCGAAATTTCGTATATGACAAATGTCAGTTACAAGGCGGCAAACCGCAGTAATACTTTGTGTATTGCAAGGTTTGACAACGCAGGAAATGATATTTGTCATAGAAAGTTCGAGTTGAGGGAGGTTTTTAGTGGTTCCCTTAATTTTGAATTGAACCGCCGTATGCCGAACGGCACGTACGGTGGTGTGAGAGAGCGGTTCATTCCGCCA
>JAFSBM010000179.1 GCA_017437285.1 Ruminococcus sp.
GAAACGGAGGAAGTTTTGATGAAAATCATTATTGAAGGCTCTGCAGAAGAAATATTCGACTTTGTTGGAGAAATTCAAAGTCGAATATTGAATTCATATGCTTCTGCAGATGGAATCAATCTTTACGAAGCTGTTCAGCAATTCGCTTGTGAAGGTTCAAAAACGGCAGTTCCGCTTTTTACAAGTGATAGCCTATCTTCTAATGAAGAAATTTTAAATATTATTCATCAGTGTCGGAATGTGAAAGAATCCATTTTAAATGAAAATCACCAGTAGAATCTATATCCAGTTCTCCGATATCAATAGATTTTTCCAATAAAATTTTACGGAGCTGATCATGATATTCTTCTATACAACCGCTAACAAAAGAACATAAAAATTCAAAAGAATGTTCTGAATTCATAATATTTTTTTTTGAATATTTCTCTTTGATAGCATTAATATCATTTATGTTAACAGGTGTATCGGAACTTAGCTCATTTTTCGCTAGAGACTCCATTAACATTTGAGTAGAGAGCTTTCCTGAAAAAAGTACATCATCAAGATTTATTTGCATAATAACACTTCCTATTTATTTATTTTTTGAAAGGATTTTCAGTATGAACGATTTAAAAGTATTCAGCAGCTCCGAGTTCGGTGAGCTTGGGGTAATGCTTATTGATGGTAAAGAATATTTCCCTGCAATTCATTGTGCCGAAATTTTGGGATATGCAAATCCTCGTGATGCAATTCAAAAGAGGTGCAAGACAGAGGGGGTCGCAAAATGCGACGTCCTTACAAACGGCGGAAAACAATCAGTTAAGTATATAAGTGAAGGCAACCTCTACCGTCTTATAGTAAGCAGTAAGCTTCCTGCGGTGGAGAAATTTGAACGCTGGGTGTTCGATGAGGTTCTGCCGAGCATACGCAAAACAGGCGGTTACGGTGAAATCAACATTGAACAGGTTATTGCTCAGACTGCTACGGCAGTTGTAAGCGAGGTTGTTAAACAGCTTGTTCCCGTTCTGAACGGTGCTGTTCGTTCCGATCAGGACGAAGCAGAAATCATCTGGGAGAAAAAGCCGAGACGAACAAACAGAAAAGCCTGCGTCATTACAAAGCTTTCATCAGAATTAAGAGAAACAATAGATGAAATGCTTTATCAGGGCTGTTCATATAAAGAAATTGTGGGATTTCTCAATGCAAACGGCATAAAGATTTCGCAAACAGCGGTTTGCAGATACTATCACAATTATTATCTTGAATAAGAAACTTGAAAAAACAATAGAAACGGAGGAAGTTTTGATGAAAATCATTATTGAAGGGTCAAAAGATGAACTTAATAATGTGCTTGGCTCTATTGGTATTCCCCAAAAGTGTATTTTGGATAATGGAGACCAATTTGTTTTCGATAATTCAGTGAATAAAGGTCACAGGTTAAAAATATCAGAACGGAATTTTGGGGAGTACAAAGCCAAGATAAAAGAAACTGTAGAGAATTTTTCTGCAAAACCTGATGAGCTTGATGAAGCTCTCAGCCAGATTGACGATACTGTCGAGGACTTAAGTAAAATAATCATCGAAATTGCTGAGCATAACGATGATTTTATCTGCACAACCTGTATTAATACCGCTAAAGAGCTGTATCAGATATTCAAAAATCTTGCCCGTGAAGAAGACTGCGTAAGTCTTTGCGAACGGTATTTAAGCATTACGGGGAGGAATTTAGATGAATGAGTATCAGAAGAAGCGTGAGTTCGTGGCGAATCACCTTGAACCGCTGGTAAAAGCGGCGGACTGCTCCGTGGAATCCGTTGTTTATACAAGTGACAGCGGTGAATATGTGACAATCAGGTACCGCAAAAGCAGTTATGAAATAAAAGTAAACGTCGGAGCTGACAGCCTTGCGGCTCTTACCCGTGACGTTATGAAGAAAATTTAAGGAGGGATTTCCGTGAATATTGCTGAAAGCATTAAGAAAAAACGTGAAGAATACGACCTTGATCAGAAGGAACTTGCTCAGAGAGCAGGTATCAGCACATCGCTTATGTGTGCAATTGAAAAGGGATATAAATATCCGTCCCTTTTAGCAACAATAGCAATGGCAGATGCGCTCCATTGTTCTCTTGATGAACTGCTGGGCAGAAAAGTCGGTTAAGACACAGCAATTAATGCAGACATTTCAAGTTTGCATAAGACACTTAACTATATATGTAAAAGGAGAATGTTTTATGAAAACAACCGTAATTCGTGAAAATCCCATCTTTGCTGTAAGCAAGCCATATACTGAAGATGATTTTGAATTATACGCTTCAGATATAAAAGATGCGCCTATAGGGTTTAAA
>JAFSBM010000180.1 GCA_017437285.1 Ruminococcus sp.
AGCTATGCACGACATCTGCTGCGTCAACCTCCCTCGGAGTGCGGCAGCACGCCTTCGGAAGGTTTCCTTGCAGCTGCCGCACCTATCTGTTTTTTCTTTAATCAAACGGGTTTTTAGAGATGCCCTAAAGAAAATTTCTCTGCGTCAGAAAAACTTGAAATGCGGTAGCATTCCTGCATTTTTCTTCCTTGATAAATTTCCTTTCTACTTTCGTCTTTTTGGCAAGGTATAATTGGTGGAGCAATAAAAACCCATAGAATTACACATTGTCCAAATGCTTTTTCAGATATTGTCCTGTATAGGATTTTTCGCATTTTGCCACATCTTCGGGAGTTCCCGCAGCAACTACAGTTCCGCCGCCGTCACCGCCCTCAGGGCCCAGATCAATGACATAATCCGCTGACTTGATTACATCAAGATTATGCTCAATAACAAGAATTGAATTGCCCTGGTCGGTAAGCTTCTGCAAAACCTCAATAAGCTTGTGAACATCGGCAGTATGAAGTCCTGTTGTAGGCTCATCAAGAATGTAAATCGTCTGCCCTGTGGCACGCTTTGAAAGCTCCGTCGAAAGCTTCACACGCTGTGCCTCACCACCCGAAAGAGTAGTTGCAGGCTGACCGATTTTAATATATCCCAAGCCAACCTCTTGCAGAGTTTTCAGCTTTCGTGCAATTTTCGGCAGATGCTCAAAGAATTCCACACCTTGGTCAACGGTCATTTCAAGAATGTCGTATATCGACTTTCCCTTATAGTGAACTTCAAGGGTTTCACGGTTGTATCGTCTGCCCTTGCAGACCTCACAGGGAACGTAAATATCAGGGAGGAAGTGCATTTCAATTTTGATAATTCCGTCACCCTCGCAGGCTTCACATCGTCCGCCTTTGACATTAAAACTAAATCTGCCGCTGTTATATCCCCTTGCCTTTGCGTCGGGAGTCATAGCGAAAAGTTCACGTATATCGTTGAAAACACCTGTATATGTGGCAGGGTTTGAACGTGGAGTTCGTCCGATTGGTGACTGGTCAATGCAGATAACCTTATCGAGATTTTCAACGCCCTCCATTGTGTTGAATTTTCCGCAAACTGTCTTTGCCCTGTTCAGCTTATTTGCAAGGTACTTGTGAATAATTCCGTTGACGAGAGAGGATTTTCCCGAACCCGAAACTCCAGTAACGCATACGAATTCGCCCAAAGGAATTTCCACATCAATATTTTTCAGATTATTCTCCTCCGCACCTCTTACCGTAAGGAATTTTCCATTGCCCTCACGTCTTTTTTTCGGTACGGGGATTTTCTTTTTGCCGCTTAAATACTGTCCTGTAATTGAATTTTTGCATTTGAGAAGCTTGTCAACAGTTCCCGAAAATACCACATTTCCGCCGTGTACACCTGCCGCAGGGCCGATATCCACAACATAATCCGCTGCAAAAATCGTTTCGTCATCATGCTCTACCACAATGAGCGTATTTCCAAGGTCACGAAGCCTTTTCAGCGTTGCAATAAGCTTGTCATTGTCACGCTGATGAAGTCCGATACTGGGTTCATCGAGGATATAAAGCACACCCACAAGAGATGAGCCGATTTGTGTTGCAAGGCGAATTCGCTGTGACTCGCCCCCCGAAAGAGTTCCCGAATATCGTGAAAGCGTGAGATAGCTAAGACCAACGCTGTTAAGGAACGAAAGTCGCTCACGGATTTCTTTTATAATACGCTGACCGATTAACTGCTCCTGCTCCGAAAGCGTGAGATTTTCAAAGAAATCAAGAGAATTTTTCACGGAAAAATCGGTGATTTCGCTGATATTCTTATCTCCAACGGTAACTGCAAGGTATTCGGGGCGAAGTCGTCTGCCGTTACACTCGGGACATCTGCACTCCGTCATAGTTTCTTCAATTACAGATTTGCTGTAATCGCTGTTGGTTTCACGGTATCTTCTTTCAAGATTGGGGATAATTCCCTCAAATGCCGTCTTGTATTTTCCGCCGCCGAGAGATGCAGGACGGCGAAGTTCAAGTTCCGTATTTCCCGAACCATAGAGGAAAATGTCAAGCTGTTCCTTTGTAAGTTCCCTCACAGGCACATCAAGGGGAATATTATAATGCTTTGAAATCGCCTTGTAGTACATCATTGCAATTGAAGTATTGTCAAGGCTGTTCCAGCCGCTTGCGTTAATCGCTCCGTCCTCAATTGATAAATCCTTGTCGGGAATGATAATATCGGGGTCAATCTGTCGGAATATGCCAAGTCCGGTACATTTCGGACAGGCACCCACAGGATTGTTGAACGAAAACATTACAGGCTCCATATCGCCTATGCTGATATTATGCTCCGGACAGGCGAAATTTCGGGAAAAGAGCATTTCCTCACCCTCAATAACATCAACGAGAGCAAGTCCCTCTGTCAGCTTGAAAATGGTTTCAAGGCTGTCGGTGATACGTGTTTCAATGCCCTCTTTTATAATAATTCTGTCAACTACAATTTCAATGTTGTGCTTTTTATTCTTCTCAATGTTGATTTCTTCCGAAAGGTCGTAGATTATGCCGTCAACACGGACACGAACAAATCCCGATTTTCTTGCGGATTCAAGCTCCTTTGCAAACTGTCCCTTACGATTTCTTGCAATGGGAGCAAGGAGCTGAACTTTAGTTCCGAGGGGAAGTTCCATAATTCTGTCAACCATCTGGTCAATGGTCTGCTGTGAAATTTCCCTGCCGCATACGGGGCAATGGGGTATGCCTATTCTTGCAAAGAGAAGTCGCAGATAGTCATAAATTTCCGTCATTGTTCCAACGGTGGAACGTGGATTTTTAGATGTGGTTTTCTGGTCAATGGAAATTGCAGGAGAAAGTCCGTCAATGCTGTCCACATCGGGCTTTTCCATTTGTCCAAGAAACATTCTTGCATAGGAAGAAAGGCTCTCCACGTATCTTCGCTGACCGTCGGCATATATGGTATCAAAGGCAAGAGAGGATTTTCCCGAACCCGAAAGTCCCGTCATTACAATAAATTTATCACGGGGGAGTTCCAGGTCAATATTTTTCAGATTATTAGTCCTTGCCCCTTTGATTACAATTTTTTCTATCATATTACTCTCCTTTCAGCTCACGAATTTTATCACGGAGATAGGCAGCGTGTTCAAATTCAAGCATTTTCGCCGCATTTTTCATTTCAACCGTCAGCCTGTCAATAAGCTCCTGCTTTTCAGCCGCTGACATTTTCTTTTTCTTAGTACTTGCCTCCACCTTATTTTTAGAGCTGATTTCAAGAACATCACGGATTTCCTTGACAACAGTTTTCGGCACAATACCGTGCTTTTCATTAAAGGCAAGCTGTAAAGCACGGCGGCGTTCCGTTTCCATAATCGCCCTTTCCATTGAGCCTGTGACCTCATCAGCATACATAATAACCTGTCCGTGAGCATTTCTTGCCGCACGTCCGATTGTCTGGATAAGTGAAGTTTCACTTCGGAGAAATCCCTCTTTATCAGCGTCAAGAATTGCCACAAGACTTACTTCGGGAATATCAAGTCCCTCACGGAGAAGGTTAATTCCCACAAGCACATCAAATTCACCGCTTCGCAATTCCTTGATAATTTCCATACGCTCAATTGTGTCAATATCGTGGTGGAGATAGCGGATTTTCATTCCAAGCTTTTCATAGTAGGAAGTCAAATCCTCCGCCATTTTCTTTGTGAGAGTTGTAACGAGTACCCTCTCCCCTTTTTCAATTCGCTGATTTATCTCCGAATACAAATCGTCAATCTGCCCCTGTGTAGGCTTTACAATAATTTCGGGGTCAACAAGTCCTGTAGGGCGAATAAGCTGTTCAACGATAATATCCGTCTTTTCACGCTCAATCTGACCAGGAGTTGCACTGACATAAATCGCCTGATTGATATGTGCGTTGAATTCCTCAAAATTCAGCGGTCTGTTATCGTATGCGCTGGGAAGTCGGAATCCGTAGTCAATAAGGGTAGTTTTTCTCGCCCTGTCACCTGCATACATTCCCCTTACCTGTGGCAGGGTTACGTGGCTTTCGTCCACAATAAGCAGGAAATCCGAGGGGAAATGGTCAAGAAGCGTCATAGGACTGCTTCCCGGCGGTCTGCCTGCAAGCACTCTCGAATAGTTCTCAACTCCGCTGCAATAGCCAACTTCACGGAGCATTTCCATATCATAATGAGTACGCTGTTCAATTCGCTGTGCCTCAATAAGTTTATTATTCTGCTGAAAATATTCAATTCGCTCTGCAAGCTCCCTGTCAAGCTCTGCAAGGGCGGATTCAAGCTTGTCATCACCGACAATATAATGAGATGCAGGGAAAATTGCCGCATGGGAAACTGTAGCCTTAATCTCACCTGTGAGGACGTTCACCTCGGTTATGCGGTCAATTTCATCACCGAAAAATTCCACACGAACTGCCGTATCGCTTGACATTGCAGGGAAAATTTCCACCACATCTCCACGGACTCTGAAACGATTTCGTTCAAAGGCAATATCATTTCTCTCATAGCGGATTTTCACCAGTTCCGCAATAAGCTGTTCACGGGATTTCTCCATACCCTGACGGACGGAAACCACCATAGAACGGTATTCTTCGGGACTTCCCAGAGAGTAGATACAGGAAACGCTTGAAACTATGATAACATCACGGCGTTCAGCAAGAGCCGTTGTGGCGGAGTGGCGGAGTTTGTCGATTTCGTCATTTACCGCCGATACCTTTTCAATGTAGCTGTCGGTGCTTGCAACGTATGCCTCAGGCTGATAGTAGTCGTAGTAGGACACGAAATATTCCACGGCATTTTCAGGGAAAAACTCCTTGAATTCGGAGCAGAGCTGTGCCGCAAGTATTTTATTATGGGCAAGAACAAGAGTAGGCTTGTTCACTTTAGCGATAACATTCGCCATTGTAAAGGTTTTACCCGAACCCGTTACACCGAGAAGAATCTGCTCCTTTTTCTTTTCATTAAGACCTTTAACAAGAGCCTCAATGGCTTCGGGCTGGTCGCCTGCCGGGGCATATTCTGAATGAAGTCGGAATTGTTCCATATTTACCTCCTCATACCACAAATACCCCTCGGAATTGTCCAAGGGGTATGTCATTATTTACCGTAACCGTCAGGATTATTCTTCTGCCAGTTCCATGAATCACGGCACATATCTTCAAGTGTAAGCTGTGTTTTCCAGCCGAGAACTTCATATGCCTTGTCAGCATTTGCGTAACACTCAGCTAAATCGCCGTCACGTCTTGCACCGTAAACGTGATTTACCTTGACTCCGTTTACTCTTTCAAAAGTTTCAACGATTTCCGTAACGCTGTATGGCACACCTGTTCCAAGGTTGAAAATTTCAACACAATTATTTTTCAGAATGTAATCAACAGCCTTTACATGGCCTTTTGCAAGGTCGGTAACGTGAATATAATCTCTTGTGCAAGTACCGTCAACTGTGGGGTAGTCATTGCCGAAAATAGTAAGGCACTCACGCTTTCCTACGGCAACCTGTGACACATAGGGCATAAGATTATTCGGAATTCCCTGAGGGTCCTCGCCAATCATTCCGCTTTTATGGGCACCGATTGGGTTGAAATATCTCAGAAGAATAACGGATAATTCAGAATCAGCCTTAGCGGCATCTTCGAAAATCTGCTCCATCATAGCCTTAGTCCAGCCGTAAGGGTTTGTGCATACTCCCCTTTTCATTGTTTCAAGATACGGCACGGGATTTTCCTCACCGTAAACCGTAGCACTTGATGAGAAGATAATATTCTTCACATTATACTTACTCATAGTTTCAAGAAGTGAAAGGGTTGTATCAATATTATTTCTGTAGTACATCACAGGCAGTTTTACTGATTCGCCTACAGCCTTTAAGCCTGCAAAGTGAATTACAGCGTCAATTTTATTTTCCTCAAAGACTTTTTCAAGAAGCTTTGCATCTTTAATATCAAGTTCGTAAACCTTTATGGATTTACCTGTAATTTTTTCAACTCTTTTTATAGCTTCGGGGGAGCTGTTGCTGTAATTATCAGCAACAACCACATCATAGCCTGCCTCAATAAGCTCAACAGCTGTATGAGAGCCGATATAGCCTGCTCCGCCTGCAAGTAATACTGTCATATTTTCTCCTAATTTATATCTGATATTCTCAGCTTATACGTTCTGGAACTGCTTATTATCAGCTGAATTTTCGTCAGTTTCCTTTTCCTCATTCTCACATTTTTCAAGAGCCGTCTTGTTGAACTCCTCAGGCTTTACAAATGTGGGAACCATTTTACGGAGTTCCTCAACAACCTTTTCATCATCGTTTGTTTCAGCAATTTCCGTAAGAACATTAAGTCTATCCATAAATGTATCGGTATCAATTTCAATCTGATGACCAATATAAATGAGTTCGTTCTTTGTTTCACCAAGTCCTTCTTCATTCATAAGAAGTTCTTCCTTGATTTTTTCGCCGGGACGGAGTCCTGTAAACTTAATATCTACGTCTGTATAAGGCTCTTTGCCGTACATACGGATGAGGTTTTCAGCAAGAGTTACAATCTTGACAGGCTCACCCATATTCATTACAAAAATCTCACCGCCGTTTGCAATAGCGGCAGCCTCCATAACAAGGCTTACAGCCTCGGGAATAGTCATAAAGTAACGGATAATATCCTTATGTGTAACAGTAACGGGGCCGCCCTTTTCAATCTGCTTCTTGAAAAGAGGGATTACAGAGCCGTTTGAACCGAGAACATTTCCGAAACGTGTTGTTACAAACTCTGTACCGCTTGTATTTGTCTGTGCAAGATATGTTACAATCATTTCACAGCAGCGCTTTGAAGCTCCCATAACATTTGTGGGATTTACGGCTTTATCGGTGGAAATCATAACAAATTTCTCTACGTTATACTTCTGTGAAAGAGTTGCAACATTAAGTGTTCCCACAACATTATTTTTAATAGCCTCCGCAGGAGAAACCTCCATGAGGGGAACGTGCTTGTGTGCAGCTGCATGGAATACAATTTCAGGACTGAACAGCTTGAAAATTCTTTCCATTCTGTCGTAATCACGGACAGACGCAATAAGAGTTACAAGATTAAGATCCTGACCATACTCCATATGGAGTTCCTGCTGTATTTCATATGCGTTATTTTCATAGATATCAACAATAACAATCTGCTTAGGGTCATACTTGGCAATCTGACGAACAAGCTCAGAACCGATTGAACCGCCGCCGCCTGTAACCATACACTTTTTGCCATTAATAAAATTCTTGATATCTTCATTATCAAATTTTATGGGATCACGTCCGAGAAGTTCCTCGATATTAATATCTCTTACCTGATTGAGAATTGAGGACTTTCCGCCGAGAATAAGAGAACCAATAAAAGGAACGATTTTCAGCGGAAGCTTAGTTTCATTGCATATATCAATGATTTTCTTTCTTTCCTTTTCTGATAAGGACGGTATAGCAAGGATAATAACCTCTATGTCAAGCTCCTTGGCTTTTTCAATAATAAGGTCATTTCCGCCAATTATTTCAACATCCTGTAAAAATGTACCCCATTTGCTTTTATCGCTGTCGATAATACAAACAGGATCATATTTTGCTGCCGACTTATCTCCCTCATACGGAGAATCCTTAGCATTGAAAATCTCGTTAAGCAAAGTATTTGCCGCTTTGCCTGCGCCGATTATCATCGTTCTTTTTGAAGAAAATTCAGTTCTCATAACGGCTACATTCCCATTCCTTAAATATATTTATACTTTTTCCCGAAAATACTGTTGATACACTACAGCGGAAATATTACAATAAAAATGTCCGTAATCTTCATCGGGCAATAAGCACATAAACCACCGTCAGCCTTAAAAACTGTTCAGAAATTGCTGATTTCATTTCAGAAAAACTGCAAAAGCACTATCACACTGCTTAATTATTTACAGGAAATAATCCGCAAGTGATGTCAAAAAATTCCAAACAAGTCTATATATAGCCGAAAATCAGCCATTGTCAGGCGACGCCATTTTCATACCGCTGCTTATACGTATATACTATATTATAACTTGAATAATAAGAAAAAGCAAGTCAGAAATAGTTATTCCATATATTTTCAGCAGTTTATACAATCTTTATTATACTTCCACAATTAATTTAGACAGGCTTTTTTACGCTAAAAAGCTGCCGTATTACTACGACAGCTTTACGGGCATCTCTAAAAACCCATTTTGAGAAAAAACAGCTATGCACGTCATCTGCTTCGTCAACCTCCATTGGAGTGCGACAGCACGCCTTCGGAAGGTTTCCTTACAGCTGCCGTACCTATCTGCTTTTTCTTTAATCAAACGAGTTTTTAGAGATGCCCTTATGAATTTTTATGAAATTACGCCGTTACAATTGAATTATCCTTATGGAGATTGAGCTTTTCAACAGCCTGTTCACGCATTTTGTATTTGAGAATTTTACCTGCGGCATTCATTGGGAATCCGTCAACAAAATCAACGTATTTCGGACACTTATGCTTTGCCATACGGTCAAGGCAGAACTGCTTGATTTCGTCCTCTGTAGCAGTTACGCCCTCCTGAAGAATGATACAAGCCATAATTTCCTCGCCGTAGTCAGCACTTGGAACACCAATAACCTGAACGTCCTTAACCTTTGGGTTTGTATAGAGGAAATCCTCGATTTCCTTGGGGTAAATATTTTCACCGCCACGGATAATCATATCCTTAATTCTACCTGTAATCTTGTAGTATCCGTCAACTGAACGACGTCTTGCAAGGTCGCCTGTGTGGAGCCAGCCGTCGGAGTCGATAGCAGCGGCAGTAGCCTCGGGCATCTTGTAGTAGCCCTTCATAATATTGTATCCACGGGCAACAAACTCACCGTCTGTATCGTCAGGGAGTTCCTCGTTTGTTTCGGGGTCAACGATTTTACATTCAACACCGAAAATTGCACCGCCAACTGTATTTACACGCTGTTCAATTGAATCTGTAGTCTTACTCATTGTGCAGGCAGGTGAAGCCTCTGTCTGTCCGTATGTGATACAGATTTCAGACATATTCATTTTTTCAAGAACTTCTTCCATTGTCTTGATTGGACAAGGAGAACCGGCCATAATACCTGTACGCATATAGGAGAAATCAGTCTTATCAAAGTCCTCGTGTCCCAGCATAGCGATAAACATTGTGGGAACGCCGTGGAAGCAGGTGATTTTCTCCTTATTGATGCAGGCAAGTCCCTTTCTTGGTGAAAATCTTGTAATAGGTGACATTGTAGTACCGTGAGTCATTGATGCTGTCATAGCAAGAACCATTCCGAAACAATGGAACATAGGCACCTGAATCATCATACGGTCAGCTGTGGAAAGGTCCATACAGTCACCGATTGCCTTACCATTATTTACAACATTGTAATGTGTAAGCATTACACCCTTGGGGAAACCTGTTGTACCTGATGTATACTGCATATTGCAGACATCGTGAACGCTGATTGTCTTTCTTACGCTTTCCATTTCTCTGTAGGAAACATTCTTTGAAAGTGCAGCAGCTTCTTCCCAGGTGTAGCAGCCCTTGTTTGCGGAATCAACTGTGATAACATTTTTCAGCATAGGAAGTCTTGCGGATTCAAGCTTACCTGCCTCACAGGTTTCAAGTTCAGGGCAAAGCTCCTTGATAATGTTCACATAGCTTATATCCCTGATACCGTCAACCATAACAAGAGTATTTGTATCGGACTGACGGAGGAGATATTCAGCTTCGTGGATTTTGTACTCTGTATTTACAGTAACGAGAACCGCACCGATTTTAGTTGTTGCCCAGAAAGTAATGTACCACTGAGGAACATTTGTAGCCCATATTGCAACGTGGTCGCCCTTTTTAACGCCCATAGCAAGCAATGCTCTTGCAAATGTATCAACATCATCACGGAACTCGGAATATGTACGTGTATAGTCAAGCTCTGTATATCTGAAAGCATACTGATTTGGGAAATCCTCACACATACGGTCAAGGACATCGGGGAAAGTATAGTTTATGATTTTCTCCTTAGGCCATGGATAGTAACCTGTTCCCTTATTGCTTTTCTGGAGAGCGTGCTTGTGCTTTTTCTTGTAAGGCTCCATATACTGAGCGTACTGGGGAATTACAATACCGCCGTCGCTGAGGTAAGATGCCCAGCGCTTAACCCATTCAAGGGAAACGTAACCGTCATAATTGATAGATGCAAGAGCAGACATCATTTCCTTTACAGGCATATCACCGCTGCCCATAAGGCGGTATTCAACAGTTCCGTCAGCTTTCATAACGCTGTCCTTGATGTGAGTATACTTAATATACTGACCGAGATTTGCAACTGTTGTTTCGGGGGATTCGCTGAAATAGCGGTAGGGGTGGTGCATATCCCAGAGTGCGGCAATCTTACGGCTTGCAACCTTGTCAAGAACAGCTGCAAGTCTTGCAGAATCGGCATAAACGCCGTTTGTTTCAACAAGAAGTGTAACATTGTATTCCTCTGCAATTGGGATAAGCTTCTTTAAGCAGTCAATGATGTAATCGTCATCAACTTCATCAACGGGAGCAGGTTCAAGGTCAGCAAGAATTCTGATATATGATGTGCCAAGCTTTGAAGCAAGCTGAGCATAAGCCTTGATTTCAGCTTCTGCTTCATCATATTTATCCTTGAATTTAAGGCAGGCACCTGATGAAAGACAAGCAATTTCAAGACCGAGGGAATTTAGTTTCTCAACTGTTTTAGGCAGCTGACTATCAGTAAAAGGCTGTGCCTTAACGGAAAAAATCTCATTGCCCAGTCCTCTTACTTCAATACCATTGAAACCGAGGTCCTTGGCAGCACCGTAAATTTCCTGCCATGACCAGTTCGGACAAGCAAGAGTTGAAAAACTAATCTTCATAAATCTATCATTCCTTTTTTTAAATTTTACACTATATTATGATAAACAGATACATTAATTATATCACATCCGAATTTATTTTGCAATAGGCTGTGCGGAAATTTCACATTTTCAACATATTACGATGTTTCCACTTGACAAAACAGATGTGAAAGTGTATAATTAAACTATAGGAGCTGAAGATTTTATGTTCATTCAAAAAAATGATAAAAGTATAAAAGCTTTCCTTTTAGGAATTTGCACATTACTTATGTTTACTTCATGTAATAAAGTAGTGCCATCTGAAAACAGTTCGGATAAAGCAAAATCAGATAATATTTCATCAAAAGGAACAAATACCGATGATGTTGTCATAAACTTTGCTGTTCTGGGAAAAACCGATTATATAACAAATGCTGCAAAAAAATTTAACGAAGCGGATAACGGATACCGCATAGAACTTATAGACTATTCCAACGAGTCCGATGATTCTGCTTCTCGTGCATTGAAATTGCAGGATTTTCAAATTATGCAGGATATAATTAATACGGACGATATTGATATGGTCACAAGTTTATCCTTTTCAGAAGAAGCAAATTACAGAAGGCTTATTGAGAAAGGTGCATTTACGGATTTATATGAATTTATGCAGAATGATACGGAGGTCAACACCACAACTCTGAATAATCATATCTTATCTGTAAATGAGATGAACGGATGCTTGTTTACAATACCTACCTATTATGTCGCTTATACAATGTTAGGCGATAGTGCTTATGTAGGCAATAAAATAAATTGGAGCTTTGATGAGCTGTTTTCACATTGGGAGAAAATGCCTGATAACGCTACAATTATGGGAGAACGCACAAAAGAGGCGGCATACAGAGCCTTTGTTGCACCAAATCTCAGTTCATTTGTAGATTTTGAAAGCGGTAATGTTAATTTTGATTCTGATGATTTCAGAAAAGCACTTGAATTCTGTAACAAATTTGAGTATGGAAATCAAGAGAAAACGGATATTGATTTTAATGCTCCAATGTTTTGCAACGAAGCTTCTATTTCATCATTTATGGGAATTTATCCATACAAGCTCGGAAGTAACAACCCCAATGCCACATTTGTCGGATTTCCAAGTTCAAATGGCGAGGGCGCATATTTACGTTCTTTCAGCGATTGTTTTTCAATTTCGGCAAAATCCTCTGAGGAAAAACAACAGGGTGCATGGGAATTTATACGTTTATTCTTTATGACGGAGTGGCAGGAAGAACACGCATTATCAATTACTAACCGCACAAGCGGATATGCAACACAACAATGTTTCTGTATTAATAATACAGCAAATGAAAATATCAAACGTAATACCGTTGATAAAAAGTATTCCCCTGCAACATTTGAAAGTAAGGGAGAAACTTTCACAACCGAATTCCCGTCATTGGAAGATTGCAATGCCCTTGAATCATATCTGAACAGTATTGACCGTTGGGAAGTCAGACTTGATGATTCTATTGTCGGTGTAATTGATGAGGAAGTTATGACATATTTTTCAGACGAAATTTCTATTGACGAATGTATAAATCGAATCCAGAATCGCACATCTATCTGGATAAGTGAAAAAAGTTAACGAAAAATGCTATTACGGGCATTATTGAAATATGAAAGGAGCTTTTTAAATGAGCGAAATTATCAATGAAAATGCAAATCTTCCTGAGGAAGACGAGGCAAACGAAAACTATATAACTCTTACCGATGAAAACGGCGAGGAAGTTTCCTTTGAAGTACTGGACACTCTCGAATACAAAGAGCGTTGGTTTGCAGTTCTTCTCCCCTTTGACGAGGAAGATGAGGGCGTTGTAATTCTCGAACTCATACCCTCCGAAGACCCCGAATTTGACGAATTTGTAGCCGTTGAGGACGAGGCTTTGGTTATGGAAGTATTTGAGGAATTCAAGAAAAACTATAAGGGCGAATACGAATTCGAATAAAAGTCAACCGCACAAAGCATTTTCTGCTCTGTGCGGTATTTTTTGATATCACGCTATTAACTTTTCACGCATAAGACATAAATCGAATACATCAATTCTGCTGTCTTTGCATAAATCTCCTGCCTGCCAATCGGTCAGTTCGCCATTGCCTAAAAGCCACTTTTCAAGCATTACCGCATCGGCAATTGAAAATTCACCGTCTGCATTTACATCTCCCGTAACCGCAGCCGCAACCGAAAGCTTATCCTTAATAAGTGCCAGCAGAGAATACTCCCCTGCCGCATCCTGTGAAAGCTCCCATATCATAATTCCGCCGTAATTCTCAGCTATATCGCACTTTTCAGCCATTGTAACCGCACCGTTATATGCCACATCGCCGTATAAATCCCTGTTGTAATTTTCCTTGTCAATTTCAATCAGTTCCGCAAAAGGCACATATGAATTCCAGTCAAGCTTGCCGTCAGCGGTATAACCTCTGCCGTAAAACGGAACGCCAAGAACAAGCTTATCCTTTGGAACTTTTTTCTGCACATTGAAATATTTCAGACATTCATTTGTAAAATCCATATCGCAATGGGAACTTTCATCACCGTCATTGTCATATGCCATAACATTGAGAAAATCGAACAATTCAAAAGTATCGGGAGAAACCTTTACAGCTACCCATTGAGCCGTTGCCGTTGACATTTCATATCCCCGTTCATCGCAGAGAACACGGAGTGACGATACCCAGTCGGCATAGTAATTCCACACCTCATTTGATGAACCCAATTCAATATCAAGGTCAATTCCGTCAAGGTCGAATTTTTCGCAGTATGCCATAATTTTCTCGTTGAAATCTGCCATTTCCTCAGGGGTATCAAGAAGCGGCAAATAACCGTCGCAGCCGCCTCCGCCGCCAAGTGCCGCAAAAACTTTCACATCATTGGAATGAGCCTTATTAACGATATTTTTCATCTCAATATCAGGTATGTAGCAGGATAAATTGCCGCTGGTGTCGGGATTTACAAAGGCAATATTCAGATGAGTCAATGCTCCGAAATCAAGCTTGCCGTATGCTGTATACTCCCAATCGGGAAGATAACCCACAACCCTTGTAATATGCTCCCTGCCGCTGTCCTCGGGATTTTCAGGAATTTCTCCCATAATCATATCAATGGAATAGACAGTCACAGGGGAATTTCCAGCCATAATTGAAATATAGTCAAGGAGGGAATAATCCTCACCAAAAGCGTCTGTCATTGCTTCATAGGAATAATAATATGTATCGCTGCCTGCACCGTCGGGCAGCAGGCTTGCCCATTCTTCGCCGCCGCTATTGGAGCTTAGCACGAAATACGGCGGGTCATCACAATCGCATTTCACCGCAATTGTATTGCCCTCGGCATAAATACTCGTATCGGGAACAGGAATTGTCAAAGGGCAGGTCCATGCCTCCGCCGATGCCTCTCCCTCGTAAAGATGAACCATATTTCCGCCCTCAGCATTGGCAGAAAAAGTCTGCGGAATAAGCATCACAGCGGAAACAATCACGGATAAAATTCTCGTTATTTTCATATAATCAGCTCCTTTAGCTTTATACCCCAATTATATCTCATAAATTCGGCTATGTCAAGGGTTAAAATTAGTTATATAAAGTGCATCTCTAAAGGGCATCTCTAAAAGTATTTTCACTTGACAAAATTTAAAATATACTATATAATAATTGTATAAAACTTCAACGGAGGTAATTATGATAAAATTAAACTGCGGAATGTTTGAGGAGTCGAAAAAATCAACGGCTTCAAAAAATATTTTAATCACCATTATAATATTCTTTTTTATGTTATTATTAATTCAGCTGGCGGAGTCCCTTATCCCCACGATTATGTCATATCCCGAAATGCAGAAAACTATTATGTCCGAGGGAAATGTGGATATAAACCGTGCTATGGAAATATCCACAGAAATTATGATGAAGCCGAAATATTTTATTCCCACCCTTATCTGTACAGTTTTCGGAACTCTCATAAGTATGATTTACTGCCGATTTGTTGAGGCACGTCATCTCACTTCAATGGGTGTGCGAAAGAAAAAGGCAGGTATCCACTATCTCCAAGGACTTCTTGTGGGATTTGCAATGATTTCCCTTGCGGCACTTACATCAACTCTTTTCGGAGCAACGGAAATGAGCCTTTGCAAATCACCGAATATAGCGATTATCGCCCTTATGGCTGTAGGATTTCTGATACAGGGTATGAGTGAGGAATTTATTTTCCGTGGCTATCTCATGAACAGTATCGGCGGAAAAAATAATCCATGGCTTGCGTTAATTGTAAGCTCGGCGGCATTTTCCCTTGCACATTTGCTCAATCCCGGATTTAACCTTTTCGTATTTTTCAATCTCACGCTTTTCGGAGTATTTGCAGGACTTTATATGATTGCATTTGACGATATATGGGGAGCATCGGCAATTCACTCAATATGGAATTTTACACAGGGCTGTTTCTACGGCATTAGCGTCAGCGGAACAGGCGATACAGAGTCAATATTCCGCACAGTTCAGGTATCGCAAAACAGCTTCCTCACAGGCGGCAACTTCGGAGTTGAGGGCAGTATATTTACAACAATTACCCTCATTATCGCCTGCATTCCCGTTATAATTAAGATTAAGAAAAACAATGAAAATACAACAGCTTAATAAAAAACCTGTCAGAGCAGTTCCGCTTTGACAGGTATTTTTTTATTCATCATTTTTTGGCTCGTTTATAACTTCAATTATAAGTTTATCAACCTTAATTTCATCAGCGGCAACGGCTGAAATTGAAAATCTTCCCGTTTCAACCTTTTCGCCCTTTTCGGGGATATGCCCCATAATATCAGTTACCCAGCCGCCGACTGTAGTATATTCCGTATCGAATTCATCTTCGGGAATTCCCAGTAATTCGGCAAATTCATAAATATTTGTATCACCGAGAACCTCGTATCTCTTATCACCAAGTTCACGGATATTTGTTACGATTTCATCTTCCTCGTCGTAGATTTCGCCTACAAGTTCCTCAATAATATCTTCAAGAGTTACAATACCCTTTGTACCGCCGTATTGGTCGGTAACAACTGCAAGATGCACTTTCGCTTTCTGCATAAAACGCATTGCTTCGCTTATGAGATTTGTATCGGCTATGTGAGGAACTTCCTGAATAATTTCGCTTATATCGCTTTTCCCCTCTCCAAGCATTTTGAAAAAGGTCTTATTTGTGATAATTCCGAGGATATTATCAAGGCTCTTTTCATAAATTGGCAGTCTTGAATACATTTCTGTATTGAAAATCTCCTTGATTTCCTCAACAGACTGGCAGATTTCAGCACCTACTACCTTAACTCTTGGGATAAGTATTTCATTTACTGTTATATCGTCAAAATCAAGGGCATTTTTCATCAGTTCGCTTTCCTGCTCCTCGATAACGCCCTCCTCCTCAATTTCGTCAATCATATACTTCAGCTCATCCTCTGTAACCGTAGGTGATTCGTCGCCCTTGAACATAGAGGACATTTTGTTGAGTGCCAGCACAAATGGCTTGAAAATAAATACAAGAAATGAAAGCGGAGCTGCAAACATAAGTGCAATTTTCTCAGCATTTTTCTTAGCGTAGGATTTTGGCAGAACCTCACAGAATATAAGTACAAGAACAGTTATGACAACTGTTGAAATTGCCGCACCGCTGTCACCGAAGAAATCGCAGAAAATAACAGTTGCAACTGATGAAGTACCGATGTTTACGATATTGTTGCCGATAAGCACCGCCGTGAGAACGTCATCAAAGCGATTAGCAAGTTTCAATGCCTTGGCTGCTTTTTTATTTCCCTGTGATGCGTAGTTCTTCAATCTCAGCTTGTTTACCGTTGAATACGCTGTTTCCGTTCCTGAAAAAAGGGCGGAAAACACCATCATTGCCACCACAAGTATAATTTTCGGTATAAGTGAACTGTCCATAAAAATTAATCTATCTCCTATTTAAAAATGTAAGGGGTTCTCTAAAAAACGGAACACGAGCGAAATTTCGTATATGACAAATGTCAGTTACAAGGCGGCAAACCGCAGTAATACTTTGTGTATTGCAAGGTTTGACAACGCAGGAAATGATATTTGTCATAGAAAGTTCGTTGTGAGGGAGTTTTTTAGAGGTTCCCATAACCTATCAGAAATCTCCCAGAGCAAAACCCTGAGAGATTTCTACAGTATTCAATTATAACACATTATGCCGACTTTTTCAATAGTAAAAATAGCTATTCTTTTGTGAATTTTTCTGCACTTATATAGCTGATTTATTCGGAAAAAAGGGCAGTTGTAAGGTATCTGTCGCCTGAATCGGGAAGAATTACAACTATATTTTTCCCGTAATTCTCCTGTCGCTGTGCAATAGTAACCGCACCATAAAGTGCAGCTCCCGAAGATATTCCCACGAGAATACCCTCTTTTCTGCCCATTAATCGGCTTGCTTCATATGCCTGTTCCTCGGTAACCGCAATAACCTCATCGTAAATCTGCGTATCAAGAATATCGGGAACAAAGCCTGCTCCGATACCCTGCAAGCCGTGAGCCCCTGCATTTTTTCCCGAAAGAACAGCAGATGATGCAGGTTCTACCGCAACTATTTTTATATCGGGATTTTTCTCTTTCAGATATTTTGCCGTACCTGTGAGAGTTCCCCCTGTGCCGACTCCTGCCACGAAAATATCAGCCTTTCCCTCAGTATCTTCCCATATTTCAACACCTGTTGTTTCATAATGTGCCTTGGCATTGTCGGGATTTGAAAACTGCTGCGGTATAAAGCTATGGGGAATTTCAGCGGCTAATTCCTCAGCCTTTGCAATTGCCCCTGCCATACCCTTTGAACCCTCTGTGAGAACAAGTTCCGCACCGTAGGCTTTCATCAATATACGGCGTTCTTCTGACATTGTATCGGGCATTACAATAATTACACGATAGCCTCTTGCCGCACCAACTGAGGCAAGACCAATTCCCGTATTGCCCGAAGTAGGCTCAATTATAACAGAATCGGCAGTAATCAGACCTTTCTTTTCCGCTTCATCAAGCATAGTTTTTGCGGCTCTGTCCTTAACTGAGCCTGTGGGATTGAGGTATTCAAGCTTTGCAAGGATTTTCCCCTGCAAGCCGTATTCCTTTTCAATATTTCCAAGCTCCATAATGGGAGTTTTGCCGATAAGTTCATCAACCGACTGATAAATTTTCATACTATCACCTTATTATTTTTCGGATTCAATCCATTTTTCCATATCTGTTTCAGTACCGCCTGTTGATGTGTAAGCATAGTATGCAAGGACTAAAGAAGCATCAGAAGAATCAATTACTTCATCCTTATTTACATCGGCAGCCTTGTTTGCCTTTTCATCAAATTTGAGAGTTCCGTTTGTGGAAATTGCCGCATATTCCGCAAGTACAAGTGATGCGTCTACGGAGTTTACAGCACCGTCAAAGTTGACATCACCGAGGGGTACTTTTACTTCAATTATTTCATCGGAAATCTCAATGTCTTTAAGAACATATTTTGCATTTTCATCATGTTTTACAATAATACGCAGTCTTGATGCATCTGAAACATCAAGAACCTGCTTTTGAGGTGTCATTCCTGAAGTAAGCTCAATTTCTTCAACAAGAACTCTATCAATATAAATTGAAGCCTTAGCATTGGTAAGGGGTGAATTATCAACATGTCCCCATGTCCATGATATTGAATTTATATTTTCAGTATTAAAGTTTACTGATGAAGTACTTGGAGCATAAGAATACACTCCTGAAAACAAAATTCCATTATAACATTTTTCACCGTTTATTGTATATGCGTCCAATTCGCTTACCAAATTAAAAGATGATGTATTATAAGCATCAAATGCAGATGTAACAAATGCCTTACTATCCTTGTAATCAGGTACTGTATGAGTTTTCTTAGCTTCTGTATCGTTCATGCTTATATCTGCAAGAACGAATTTTGCATTTTCTTCATGTGCAACGCTTAAACGAAGATTTTTACAGTCCTTAGTGTCAACAGTGATTTTTTGCGGTAAAATGTGACAGCTTAATTCTACTTTTTCTGTAAGAACCCCGTCCTTATATACTGATAAGACTGCATTTGTCATTGCGGTGTTATCAACATGTCCCAGTGTTCCGGAAATTGAATCAATGTTTTCTACATTGAAATCTATAATAGAATTTGAAGAAGTGTATGAATATGCACCGCTGAAAATCAGACCTTGATAATAATATCTTCCATTTACTCTCTTAGCTTCAAGGTCGCTTACTGCTGAAAAATATGAAGTATTAACTCTGTTGTATCCGTCAGAAATAAACATTTCGGGAGTTTTATATGTAGGTGCTTTACCAGTTTTTGCCGTTTTATTTGCATCAACTGAAATATCTGTCATAACATACTTTGCATCTTCTTCGTTTTCAACAATAATTTTCAGTTCTGAAACATCCTTTAAATCAAATGTGTACTCAGTAAGAGGCATTGTTGGTGAAAGTGAAAATTTGTCAGTAAGCACATTATCGTAATAAACAGATACAGTAGCACCTGTCATTGATGTATTGTCCATATGTCCCCATGAACATGAAATACTATTTACGTTTTCTGTATTAAAGCAAACTCTGGAATTACTTGACTGGTATGAATAAGCACCGCTGAAAACAAGACCTCTGTAATAATATCTGCCGTTTACTCTTGTTGCTTCGAGGTCGCTTACTGCTGAAAAAGTGCTGTAATTCTGATAATTATATCTGCCGCCGATAAAGCTGTCAACAGATTCATATTCAGGAACTACAGGTTTGAGTATAGGCTTGATATTATCAAATTCCACCTGTGCCATTGCATATTTTGAGTCCTCATTAAATGTAACAGCAACCTTTAATATTGAAGCCTCTGAAACATCTACGGTACAATCCTGCCAGAGCATATCTGCTGAAAGAGGATATTTGTCTGTAAGAACATCATCAAGATAAATTGATACCGTTGCACCTGTCATATCTGCACCGTCAATATGTCCCCAAACCCATGAAACATTTTTTATATTCTTTGTATTATAGCTGATTGTAGCTGTACTTGCCTGATATGAATACTGACCTGAAAAAACTACACCATTACTATATGTTCTGCCATTCATATTGAATGTCTTTGAACCGTCGCTATAAATTGTCGCATTTTTAGCGTCATATCCGCCTGCAAGAAAGCTTTCGGCTGTCAATGCTTCTTCCTTTTCCTCTGTTTCAGCCTTGTCAGCTGTTTCAGCAGCAACTGCATAATTCATTGCAGCATAGGGATACACACCTGTTGAACCACAGATTACAGCACCTGCAATAAGTCCTGCTGCAATACGTTTTAAATTCATAATTTAACCTCCATATAAAATTTATATAATTTTAGATATTATTATTTTAACAAATCTAACACCTCTTGTCAAGTAAAAAAATTCTCCCAATCTATTGCAAATTTTGTCCTTTTGTGATACAATTAAAATAGTATATTATGCATAAATCAGGAGGAAAAAAGTATGGATAATAAAAGACCAAGAGCAAGACAAAAAAATGTCACATCAGGCGGCAGCGGAGTTCACAGGCGTGGCAGCGGACTCGGCACAGGTCCTGTAGGCTCAGGCAAGGTAACTTCGGGAAAAACAGGCGGCAGCGGTATGAAACGTGCGGCTGTTGGAGGCGGTATCAGCATCCCAACTCTGCTTATTATCGGCTTTGCTATTATGAAAATGATTGGCGGCGGAAATGGTGCATCTCAACAGCAGCAGGATTTTATTCAGAATAACGGTTCAAACAATTACAATTCTTCTTCGGGAGTTGACTTCTCCGATACAGGAAGTTCAGCTGAAATCAATAACGATGTAGCCGCAGGTTCAAGAAGCAAATATACAAATATCCTCGGCAATAAAAAAGATTCCGTTACTGTTATGATTTACATTTGCGGTACTGACCTTGAATCAAAGCACGGTATGGCTTCTTCCGATATTCAGGAAATGGCTTCCGCTGATTTCGGCGACAACGTAAATGTAATCCTCTACACAGGCGGCTGTAAACAATGGAAAATCAACGGAATCAGCAACAAGGTTCATCAGATTTATCAGATTAAGAACGGCGAGCTTATCCGCCTTGAAGATGATATGGGCAAGAGTGCAATGACCGAGCCTGAAAATCTTACGGAGTTCATCAAATACTGCAACAAGAATTTCCCTGCTAACCGTAATAACCTCATTATGTGGGACCACGGCGGCGGTTCTGTAAGCGGCTACGGCTATGATGAAACAAATGCTTTCGGCGGTTCAATGGACTTGGCTGAAATCGACAAGGCACTCACCGACGGCGGTGTTAAATTCGACTTCGTAGGCTTTGACGCTTGCCTTATGGCAACTGCCGAAACTGCCCTTATGCTCAATGACCATGCGGATTATATGATTGCTTCCGAGGAAACTGAACCGGGTATCGGCTGGTATTACACAAACTGGCTTACAAAGCTTGGCAGAAACACATCAATGCCCACAGTTGAAATCGGCAAGAATATCATTGACGATTTCGTTGATACCTGTGCTAAAAAGTGCCGTGGACAGAAAACAACTCTTTCAATTATTGACCTTGCGGAATTTTCAAATACTGTTCCCGAAAAGCTCAATTCCTTTGCACAGTCAATCAGCAAAAAGCTTACAAATCAGGAATTCAAAGAGGTTTCCGATGCCCGTTATACGACCCGTGAATTTGCTGTAAGTTCAAAAATTGACCAGGTTGACCTTGCTCACCTTGCTCTCAATATGAACAACAGCGAGGGTACAGCTTTAAGCAATGCCATAAAGGACGCTGTAAAGTACAACCGCACATCCAACGATATAAACAACGCTTACGGTGTGTCAATTTATTTCCCCTACAGAAAGACTTCAAGCGTTGATACAGCCTGCAAGACATACAATAAAATCGGTATGGATTCCGAATACAGCCAATGTATAAGACAGTTTGCAAGCCTTGAAACATCAGGTCAGATTTCAGCAGGCGGAACATCCTCCCCTGTCCCCTCACTTTTCGATATGCTCGGAAGTGTAACAGGTTCATCAGGGGGAAATGCTGATATGATTGGTCAGCTTCTCGGTTCATTCCTTGGCGGAACTTCCGACAGAACAATTGCAGGTCTTGACAGCTCCAACACAGAATTTATGAAAGACAACGGTCTTTCAGCCGATGATACTGCTGAATATATCTCAGCAAACTATTTCGACCCCACAAATCTCGTATGGGAACAGAACAGCAAGGGCGAATATGTAATGGAGCTCCCCGAAAAGCAGTGGGAACTTGTTCATACTCTTGACAAGAATCTTTTCTACGATGACGGCACAGGCTATGTTGATATGGGACTTGACAACGTATTCACATTTGATGATGACGGAAATCTCATTGCAGATACCGATGATACATGGGTAGCAATCAACGGTCAGCCTGTTGCATATTACCACACAGATACAACTGAATTCGGCAATGACAGATATTCAATTTCGGGCTATGTCCCTGCATATCTCAATGATGAGCGTGTAAATCTTATTGTTGTATTCGATTCCGAAAATCCCAACGGATATATCGCAGGTGCCTCAACTGATTACAAGAACAACGAAACCGATACAGTTGCAAAGAATATGATTGAGCTTGAAGCAGGCGATACTCTCGACTTTGTATGCGATTACTACGACTACAGCGGCACATATTCCGACAGCTACTATCTGGGCGAGCAGATGACAGTTTCTGATAATATGGAAATCAGCAATGTTAGCGTAGGCGACGGAAATCTCAAAATCAGCTATTGCTTTACTGATATTTACAATCAGACTTACTGGACAGAGGCGATAAACAAATAATGAATAAGCTTTTTATAGCTGTGGATTTTTTCGATTCAGTAATGGCAGTTGGCGATTTTCTTGCTTTAATCCTTGCGATTGGCTTGGGCATATTACTGTTAATTTCGCTGATTTTTGGAATAAAAAACAAAAAAATCAATTTAAAACCAATTGGAAAATTCGCATTAAAAGTACTGGGAATTTCCTTAGCTGTAATTGCCGTATTCTTTCTGATAACTATGTTTATTGCAGAGAATATTAGTTACAAAGAAAAGGAAATTCTCGGTTGGCTGATATATTTTTCAGCTGTCGGATTTTTCACTTGGTACGTTCTGAAAGATATTATCACTGTCATAAATCTTCATATTAATGGAAAACACACAACGGGAATATTCATGAATTATGAATTAGCAATCAACGGAAGATTTATAATCTGTGTTGAATATAGTGTTGACGAAATATCTTATATATACAAGGGACGGCAGTTTAAAAGCGACAAAAAGCTTAAAATCGGAGATGAAGTAGATATACTTTATAATCCTAAAAATCCCGATAAATCCTGCATTTATAAACACTCAGCTCTTGAACAAATATTTCCGACAATTTTAGTGATATTGATAATCATTTGTACTTTTTTATCCTTAAATTATTCTTGATAAATAACTCCAAAACAAATGCCGCAGAGAAAAATCTGCGGCATTTGTTTTTTATAAAATTAAAGATTATAATAACGGTCGAACTCAGCAGGGTGAGGAATTGCAGCCAATGCACGGCACTCCTCACGCTTTGAACGGATGAACTTTGTGATAAGCTCCTCGGGGAATACTCCGCCTGCAAGGAGGTAATCGTGGTCAGCTTCAAGAGCATCAAGAGCCTGCTCAAGTGAAGTGGGAAGATGTGTAAGCTTTGCCTTTTCCTCGTCGCTGAGGTGGAAGAGGTTCATATCATATGGTCCCCAACCGTTCTCATGTGGGTCAATCTTGTTCTTGATACCGTCAAGACCTGCCATAAGAATTGCAGCATAGCAGAAATATGGATTACAAGTAGCATCGGGATTTCTCAGCTCAAAACGTCTGCGGTCAGGTGTCTTTGCATATGCAGGAATACGGATAACAGCACTTCTGTTTGATGTAGCATAGCCAACTGTTACAGGTGCTTCAAATCCGGGAACAAGACGCTTGAATGAGTTTGTGCTTGGGTTTGTGATAGCACAAAGAGAATTGATATGCTTCAGAAGTCCGCCCATAAAGTAGTGAGCTTCCTTGCTGAGGTGAGCGTAGCCGTTATCATCAGAGAATACAGGCTGTCCGTCCTTTAAGAGAAGCATATGAACGTGCATACCGTTTCCTGCCTCGCCCATAACAGGCTTTGGCATAAATGTAGCGGATTTGCCATACTTTCTTGCTGTGTTGTGAATGATGTACTTGATTGTCATTGTAGCGTCAGCCATTTTTGACATTACACCAAGCTTAGGCTCGATTTCAAACTGACCTGCTGCACCAACTTCGGGGTGGTGGTAGTTGATACCGATTCCAGCTTCTTCCATAAGCATACACATTTCACTTCTTGCCTCGTAGGAAACATCATAAGGCTTAGCAATGTGATAGTTCTTCTGCTTAGGAACGATATTACCCATACCCTCAACAGCACTGTTCCAATGAGCCTGTACAGCGTCAACAGAATAGCCTACTGACTGTGAGCCTACTTCCCAGCCTACATTGTCAAATAGATAGAACTCGAATTCGGGGAGAATGAGCATTGTATCAGCAACGCCGCAATCCTTCATATACTGTTCAGCAGCTGCTGTAATATTTCTTGGATACTGAGCAAGAGGACGATTTTCGGGATAGTCGATAATCATTGCATTACCCATCATAGAGAGAGTTGCAATTTCACAGAATGGGTCAATCTGAGCTGTATCAGGGTCGGGAATAAATACCATATCGCTCTTTTCAACAACAGCATAGCCGTAGTTTGAAGCGTCAAAACCGATACCATTCTTCATAACGTCCTCGCTGAAATCCTCAGCAGGGATAGTTACGTGGCGGAACTGTCCGTTAATGTCAACCATTTTGAAATCGACCATTTTTATGTCTTTTTCACGGATAAGGTCCATAATCTTCTGTACTTTTTCGTTCATTGGAATACACTCCTTATAATATATTTTTGTGTGTCGGAATTTGCTACAGAATATTATACCACATTTCTCACAAAAAATCAATAACATTTTGAAAATTTTTACATTAAATTCAGATTATTAATATTTTTTATGGGCATCTCTAAAAACTCGTTTGATTAAAGAAAAAACAGATAGGTATGACAGCTGCAAGGAAACCTTCCGAAGGCGTGCTGCCGCACTCCAAGGGAGGTTGACGAAGCAGATGACGTGCATAACTGTTTTTTCTCAAAAGGGGTTTTTAGAGATGCCCTTATATTCCTCCGTAAGCAAAAGCAGTAATTCCTTGTTCTTCATTCTGAAAAGCGGCTTGCTGTTATTGATGACAATCCCCTTTTTAAAAGCTTTTCTGATTATTGTGCGGAGGTTTCTTTCAACATTTTCATATTTTGAGTTGATGAAATCGGCTAATTCCCGATAAAAATCGGTAATAGAGCCGTTTAGCTTATCGGGCGAATTCAGAAGCATACTTATGGCAATACAAAGAGGATAAAAGCCCTGAAAACTTGAATCAAAGCCTTTACTGTTCAAAAAATACACTATCTGAGGAATAATCTTGTAATTTCTGTTATTGTAGAAATGACAGAGCAGTTCTCCGCTAAGCACAGGCGGCATATACGGCATAATGAAACACAATGACGCACCTGCTCTTATCAAATCCTGTCGGACATATTCCGAACCTGTGAAAATAAGGGGATAAATTTTCATATCTTTATATTTTCCTCGGATTTCCGCTACAAAAGCTATTGCCTCATCACTCATTCGCTGAATGAAAAAAATAAAGCCGTCAAATCGCTTTTCTGCCAGTTTATCGCCGATTGCCTGAAATGAGCCGTTAATCAGTTCCACTTCAATATCAATGCCTGAAATACATTTTCCTATCTGTGCACCGATTTTATAAAGACTGTTTGCTATGAGAAAACTGTGTTCCATTGAGCCGCCTCCTTTCATAAACTATACCTATATGATATACCAAAAATTACGATTAGTCAAGCTTTTTTTAAACGAAAACCCCTTATGCCGATTCCTGAAAAATCAGGCGGCATAAGGGGGGATATTATTTTCCTCTGTTCTTCTTTACAACATTTTCAAGCTTTTCCGCACGGAGAAGTGCTGTATCTATATGGTCACAGAAATTCTCTCTGCCAACTCTCTGTACAAAGCCTGCCTTTTCCATTGCCTTCATAGGCTGGTCGTTCACGTGGGAGAATACAACCTCAATGTTGTGCTTTTTGCAGCGTTTTGTGATTTTATCAAGCATTTCAACTCCCGATGCGTCAATAGCAGGAACATTTCTCATTCTTAAAACAAGAACGTCAATTTCCTTTGTGGTGTCAAGGATATAGTTGAATTTATCAGATGCCGCAAAAAACATTGGGCCGTTGATTTCGTATACTCTTGTGTTTTCGGGAACTTTTTTAAGTGAAATATGGTCGGGGTCAGTATCCTCATCATCTACATAAATCCAGTCGTGTCCCTCTGTAACATCAGCCATACGCTTCATAAAGAGAAGTGCTGCAAGTACAATTCCCACACCGATTGCCACAACAAGGTCAAATACAACTGTAAGCACAAGTGTTAAAATAAGTACCGCAATATCGCTCTTTGGTGAGATTTTTATGCAGTTTACAATTTCTCTCCAGCCGCACATATTATATGCTACAATGAAAAGTATAGCCGCAATTGTGGGCATTGGAATCATAGCCGCATAGGGCATAAGAACTACAAGCACAATGAGAAGTACAACAGCGTGAACCATACCTGCAATTGGTGTACGTCCGCCATTCTTGATATTTGCAGCAGTTCTTGCAATTGCACCTGTTGCAGGAATACCGCCGAAAAGTGCCGATGCGATATTTGCCGCACCCTGTGCTGTAAGCTCCATATTTGAACGGTGCTTTGAACCAATCATACCGTCAGCAACAACGCATGAGAGAAGTGATTCTATAGCTGCAAGGATTGCAATTGTAAAAGCGTTTGGAATAAGTGCCTTTACTCTGTCAAAAGTGAATTCGGGGAATGTAAATTTAGGAGGTGCAGATGAAATCTGATACAAATCACCGATTGTATTAACGTTCATTCCGCTTACCTTTACAATTACCGCACCTACGATTACAGCGATAAGCGAGGGCGGAATTTTGCTTAATTTCTTAGGCCATAAAATGAGAATTGCAAGGGAAATAAGTCCGATGAGAAATGCAAGAGGATTGAATGTGGAAAGGGATTTGAAAATTTCCTCAACCTTTTCCATAGTTTCAACAGGTGAACCCTCAAATGTCATACCGCAGAAATCCTTGATTTGTCCCACAACAATTGTCACGGCAATACCAAAAGTAAAGCCTAAAGTAATTGTGGTAGGGATATATTTGATAAGACTTCCGAAGCGGCAAAATCCCATAATTACGAGGAAAATGCCTGCTAAAATTGTGGAGATAATGAGTCCGTCCATACCCTCTGTGGCAACGATGCCAGCTACAATTGTTGCAAATGCCGCTGTAGGGCCTGCAATCTGTACACGGCTTCCGCCAAGGAATGATACAACGAAACCTGCTACAATTGCGGTGTAAAGTCCCTGTTCAGGTGCAACTCCCGATGCAAGTGCAAGTGCGATTGAAAGAGGCAATGCAATAATTGCCACTATTATGCCTGAAATTATGTCCTTGACAAGCTGTTCTTTCTTGTAGCCCTTCATTACCGAAAACAGCTTCGGTTTGAGCTTTTCTTCCGTTTTCTTAACGGCTGCGGATTGAACTGAATCCATAATAAACCTCCTGAAAATAATGAGTTTTCAACGCTTAATAATTATAACTCTTGAATTCAAAAAAGTCAATAAGCCTTTTTGTGCAAACTTAACAAACTTTTATGTCGGTTTTTAGGCAAAAAAGCACATAGTTCTGTCGGATTATGGCATAAAATAAGCCATTTATTGCTATAAAATAAAAATTTGCAAAAAACCCTTGCAATTCACAAGTAAGTGTGATATAATATTAACAATGGGGCAAAATGTCCCAACTGAAAATTCAGGAGGAATTTATAATGTTAGTTTCAGCTACAGAAATGCTCAAAAAGGCAAGAGAAGGCAAGTACGCAGTAGGTCAGTTCAACATCAACAACCTTGAGTGGACTAAGGCTATTCTCCTCACTGCACAGGAGTGCAATTCACCCGTTATCCTCGGTGTATCTGAGGGTGCAGGCAAGTATATGACAGGTGTAGAAACTGTTGCGGCTATGGTTGCAGCTATGGATAAGTCACTGGGAATTACTGTTCCTGTTGCTCTCCACCTTGACCACGGCTCATATGAGGGCTGCTACAAGTGCATCAAGGCTGGTTTCACATCAATCATGTTCGACGGTTCACACTTCCCAATCGAGGAAAATGTTGCTAAGACAACTGAGCTTGTAAATGCTGCTCACCATCTTGGTCTTTCTATCGAGGCAGAGGTTGGTGCTATCGGCGGCGAAGAAGACGGCGTTGTTGGCAAGGGTGAGTGTGCTGATCCCGCAGAGTGCAAGATGATCGCTGATCTCGGCGTTGACTTCCTTGCAGCAGGTATCGGTAACATCCACGGCGTATATCCTGACAACTGGGAGGGCCTCAGCTTTGAAACTCTCGAAGCTATCAACAAGACTGTTGGTGAAATGCCTCTCGTTCTCCACGGTGGTACAGGTATCCCCGACGAGATGATCACAAAGGCAATCTCTCTCGGCGTTGCTAAGATCAACGTAAACACAGAGTGCCAGCTCGTATTCGCTGAAGCTACAAGAGGATATATCGAGGCAGGTAAGGATCAGTCCGGTAAGGGCTTTGACCCCAGAAAGCTTCTTGCTCCCGGCTTTGACGCTATCAAGGCTAAGGTTAAGGAGAAGATGGAACTCTTCGGAAGCGTTAACAAGGCATAATTATGTCATAAAAAATCCCGATACTTTGCTGTATCGGGATTTTTGCATATCGCATAAAATATAAAGAGGTGATTTTCAATGACAATGTGTGCAACTGTTTTATCCGTAGAAAAAGACAGACTTCTCGTTCTCGACAACAAGACTGAACAGGAGGTTATTGTCAAAACTCGCTGCCCGTTTTTCAACGAGGGCGATAAGGTGAGAATTATTTACAACGGCATTATGACATTGAGCCTGCCGCCGCAGATAACCGCAGGAAGAATTATCAAGTGCTGTGATTAATCTCCACATACCGCACAATCTGCTATTGGCGGATTGGTGCGGTTTTTGAAAATATTACTTGACAAACAGCATTTGCTGTGGTATAATCAATATGTAATTTATGGGGCATTAGCGCAGTTGGGAGCGCATCACACTGGCAGTGTGGGGGTCAGGGGTTCGAATCCCCTATGCTCCACCATAACGAAAGCCTATGTTTAGACAAAAACACAGGCTTTATTTTTTTGCTGTTATGCTTCACGAAAGCTGAAAATTGAATATTTCCGTTATATTTCCGTTACCTCGCTTGACAGGAATTCAATTCAGCAACATTCTGGGAACTAAAAGCTGAAACTGTTCAAAAAGTACAGTATTTCACCGCAGTTATTCAGAATTTCCAAATAACCGCTTGACTTTTTCAGAAAAACGAGTATAATAAAATTAGACTTAAAAATTCTCGGAGGTGTGCTATGTATATTAAACGCTTTCTCGAAGAGAAAATTATCAAAAACTCGAAACTATATCCTGTTATCATGGTCTGCGGACAGCGACAGGTCGGCAAATCCACAATGCTTCATCATCTGATGGAACCGAATCGAAAATACGTAACGCTTGACGATCAGAATGCCAGACGCCTGGCAGAAAACGACCCTGCACTCTTTTTTGAAACCTATGGTGCTCCGCTGCTGATCGATGAATTTCAGCGTGTGCCGTCAATTCTGCTTGAAATGAAGCGGATAGTAGATGAGATGATGCTGAATGGTGAGGACTGCAATGGTATGTTCTGGCTGACAGGTTCACAAAAATTCCCGATGATGAAAAGTGTGGCTGACTCTCTTTCAGGCCGTGTCGGAATTTTTGATCTGTCCAGCTTTTCAACGGCTGAACTTGAAGGCAGAAATGCCGCTGTATTTTCTCCTGTCATTGATGATCTGAAAAAGCGTACAGCAGACAATCGCCCAAAGGACATTCATCAAATATTCGACAGAATTTTCAAGGGAGGAATGCCAAAGCTTCTGACAACAGAAATCGAACGTGACCGTTTCTATATGGACTACGTCAACACTTACCTTGAAAGAGATATTCACTTGCTTGAACAGGTGGATAAACTGAATGAGTTCTATGATTTTCTGGTTTATATGGCGGCAAGAACGTCACAGGAGCTGAATTACAGCGAAATCTCCAAGGAACTTGGCATTTCTGTTCCAACTGTTAAGGCATGGACAACTATTCTTGAACGTAGCGGAATCATCTATATTCTGCACCCATACTATAATAACATCACCAATCGGCTCGTCAAAACACCGAAGATGTACTTTATGGATACCGGACTTGCGGCATATCTTTGCAGATGGCCAAATGCCGAAACACTGGAAAACGGTGCGATGTCAGGGGCGTATTTTGAAACCTATGTGGTTTCTGAAATCGTCAAGAGCTACTACAACGCAGGAAAGCGTCCTGACCTTTACTATTATCGTGACATTGACAAGAAGGAAATTGACCTGCTGATTACGATTGGTGATAAAATTTATCCCATTGAAATCAAGAAGTCCAAGAATCCCAAGGCACCCGATAAGAATTTCAATGTTCTCGAAAAGCTGAAACTGGAAATCCAGCCTGGAATAATACTTTGTATGGCGGATGAAATGATACCATACAATCGTGAGGTATGGTATTATCCTGTGTCGGCGATTTAACGAAAAAATATTTGAAAGAGGTGCAATACAGTGCAGGAACACGATTGGCAATACGATTTAGAAGAATATATCCGTCAAGGCGAGGCGGACCGTACAGAAAAGAGCGTTGCTTGGCAGACTGCAATCGGACTGCAGGATGTTGATGGTCTGAAAACATCGGAATATCTGTTGGAAACTGCAAAGGAGCATATTGAAGGAAAAATAGACATTGCAACTGTCCAGAAGCGAATTCACAGCTACTATGAAAGTAGAAATGAGCGTCTTGTGTCTGAACAAAGTACAATGGAAGCAGATATTGTAGCTGCTCATATCGCTGAGCTGCTTGCAGAAAGGACGTTTCAGTTCTCACCTGCAGAGCTGCAATCTATTCACCGACGACTATTCACGGGAGTATATAAGTCTGCTGGCCAATTTCGTACCTATAACATCACGAAGAAAGAATGGGTATTAAGCGGTGATACTGTTTATTACGCTGCCTATGAAAGTATTCGTGAAACACTTGACTACGATTTCAGCCAGGAGAAAGCATTCTCTTACGAAGGACTTGATGCATCACAAGCTATGAAGCATATCGCCAAGTTTATTTCTGGCATCTGGCAAATCCATCCATTTTGTGAGGGCAACACTCGTACCACGGCTGTGTTTATGATAAAATACTTGCAAACATTCGGATTTCAGATAAGTAATCAGGTGTTTGCTGAAAATTCATGGTACTTCCGAAATGCCCTTGTCAGAGCAAACTATAATAACCTCAAAAACAACGTTCATGCAACAACTGCTTTTCTGGAGCAGTTTGTTGAAAATCTGTTGATGGGTGCAACGCATGAACTAAAGAATCGTTATCTGCATATTGATTACAGGGAAACAGTTCAAAGTATCACTCAAAGTGCCATTTCTCAGGTTTCAAAGTGCCAAAATTACACTTTGGAGGAACTGGCTATTTTAAAGGAAATCATACAAAACCCATCCATTACACAAAAAGATCTGGCTTCTTCTACTGGAATGTCAGAGAGAACAATAAAGAGAAAAACTGTAGAACTCCAGGAAAAAGGAGTTCTTCGCCGAAAAAACGGCAAGAGAAATGGAAAATGGGAAGTTCTTGTTGAGGTATAAGGATACCTTTAAAAAACTTATGCAGGAATACTTATGGTAAAGCTAACATAATCGTTCAATATAAAAGAGCCTTTCATGACGGAAGGCTCTTTCTATTGTATTCAATTATTTTTTAACAGCTCACGCTTCATAATACACAGGTCAAATACATCCAGTCTGTTGTCATTGCAGAAATTTCCTGCTCTCCAGTTCGAAAGCTTTGTATTTGGAACTCCAAGCAGCCATTTCTGGAGTAATACTACATCGGCAACATTGAATTGACCGTCAGCATTGACATCACCTTCTATTGTCTGGGGAGTCCATTGGGATATTGCATTCACAGATGGAGTCCATGAAGGCTGCGTTTCTCCATTTTTCAGCGGAATACAAGCTATAGAAATTGTTGTATCCTTTGTATTTGTCAGATGAACAGCAAGCTTTCTGTAACTACTGTTGTCTGTCTGATTAGGAACAGCAAGGGAAGTTGGCAGCAATTCCGCATTCATCACCGTAAATTTACCGCCGTCGCTGAGAAGTCCTACCCACATTTTTTCCGCACCGACAGTCACAACAGCACTTCTGCTGTCATCAGCAACTGCAATATCTCCCTTTGTATGGGCAAACCAGTATATCTCACCTGAGGTATTAAGAGAAATTTCATCTTGAATAATAACACATTCCTTGTCCTTTATCATTTTCAATCCACGTACTACGCTTTCTGCACCGCTATTCTCATATGCAGCAGTTAAATCAGTAACGGCATAAGCTTCATTTCCGCCGCTGAAACTGTTTATAAGACATTCCGCACCCTCTTGCTGATCCAATTCCTGCGAGGGATTGATGACAAGCGTATTATGACCTTCTGCTCTTATTCTGTAAGAATATTGACGATTATCAAGCTCATAGTTTTCATTTCCCAAATCTGTAAAAAATCTTGCACCATTTGATTCAAGGTAAAATGTACCCAAATCATAGTGACCGTGATATTTATAATTATTTTCACCGACATGAAGCGCCGCCACAATTCCGTTTTCATCCCATGTGTTTCTGAAACTTGCATTTGAGGCACCGACCTCTCCCCAGTCGGTAGGAATATCGCTTGCAGAATCGGGCGTTTTCTCCTCGTCTATCCACAGAAGATCAAGATAATTAAAACTGTCATTTTCTATTTTTTTAAGACGAGTGGCGGCTATATCATAGGAATTATAGTATTCTGCAAGCCACAGAAGAACTGCCCAGCCAGTATCACGGCTATCACCGTCATCACCGAAACTGAATGATTTTGGCGTATTTGAACTCATATAGCGGACAAAATCCACAGATTTACGAAGTCCCTTATGATCTGCAAGACCGTAATCCGTTCCTGCGGCACTTGTCAATGAAGATGAATATAAGCCAAGATAATATGTTGCATAATCCCAATAACCCAGTCCTTCGCTGTATGTTCCGTCCTTATCGCTGTAGGCACGGCGGACAAATGAATATGACTCCTTGTATGCATAAGTAAGAACATCGGAGGCTATATCACTTGCTTCGGCTTCATCTCCGATTGCAAGTGCCGCCATACTCATACTTCCATTGCATACGAGTTTCCAGTTATCTCCAGGATAATCCTGATACCAGCGGTAAGTACGCTTTCGGGGCTTATCCTCATAATCTTCCATAACCTGATTCAAGCCTTTTTCAATCATATTTTTTCTGAGAAACGCTCTCTGCTCATCGTTCATCCAA
>JAFSBM010000181.1 GCA_017437285.1 Ruminococcus sp.
TCTGAACGGTCTTATGACTCAGGGGCGTTTCTTTGTTAATGAAGAATGCAATAACGTCATCGAAAGCCTCAGCTCACAGGTATGGGACGCTAAGGAGCTTACAAAGGATGTTCGTCTTGATGACGGCACCTTTGACATTGACACCGCCGACGCTCTGGAATACAGCTTCAGCAGCTTTATAAAGCAGTTCAATATTTCGGCATAGAAAGGAGTGAAAAAAACTTGAACAGTCAGTTAATCAAATGGCTTAATGAAAAATATGGCTATGAAGTGTCGGAAAAGTATTATGAGCACATAGATATATGGCTCAACTGGTGGCGTGGGTATTATGAACCATTCCACCGTATTAAGTTCAGCAACGGCAAAATGGTCATAAAACGAGACATATACACCCTTAAAATGGGTAAAAAAGTCTGTGAAGACTGGGCTGCGGTATTGCTTAACAGTAAGACACACATCAAAATTTCCGATGGAGATACAAACCTTTTTGTTCAGGGGACCCGTGAAACAGGCGGCATTCTCGGGGCGAACTCCTTCTGGACTAAAGGCAATCGGTTAATCGAAAAGACCTTTGCAACCGGAACGGGAGCTGTTACAATTCACGCATCCGGAGTTAAGCTTCGTGAAGACGGAACTGTAGAGACCTCTCCTGATGCAGAAATTCAGCTGAACTATCTTTCGGCAGAGTTTATCATTCCGCTATCGGTAGACAATGACAGAATTACAGAAGCTGCATTTGCTTCCGAGACATTTTTCAAGGGCAAGAAATATCTGCTTCTGGAAGTACATCGGCTTGAAAACGGAAATTATGTTATTGAGAATTATCGTTTTTTGGCTGAAAGTGATAAGCTGACAGAGGTACCGCTGCCGAATAATATGATTGCACGCTTTAATACAGGAGCTGCAGTGCCGTGGTTTGCTGTTGTTATGCCAAACATCGAAAACAATGCAGAGGATGCTAACGGGTTAGGATTATCAATCCTTCATGGTGCTATTGATGCACTCAAGGCTGTTGATCTTTGCTTTAACAATTTTTGCTCCGATATTTATCTCGGTGCAAAGAAGGTTTTTATGGAGAAAAAGCTCATAGAAATGGATGAGGATGGTACACCTATTGCTCCTGATGACGTAAATCAGCAGCTTTTCACTTTCATTGACTTTCCGCTGGAAAGTGCAGATACCAAGAAGTTCATTATGGAGTTTAACCCGGCTCTCCGTGTTGATGACAACACAAAGGGCGTGCAGTCAGCACTTGATTATCTTTCCTTCAAGTGCGGTCTGGGAAACAAGCATTATCAATTCAATTCGGGTACCGTCGTCACCGCAACGCAGTACACAGGCGACCAGCAGGACTTAATTCAGAACGCAGACAAGCATTATGCTGTAGTGGAGCAGTTCCTTATTTCTCTTGTTCGCAGTATCATCCACATTGGTAAGCACCTTATGGGCGCTGATATTGCTGAGAATGCGGATATTGAGATTGATTTCGACCGCAGCGTTATTATTGACGATACGGCAGAACGTTTGCAGGATTCACAGGATGTCCGTGACGGACTTATGGCAAAATGGGAGTACCGTATGAAATATTATGGTGAAACGGAAGAGGACGCAAGGGCTGTGATTGATGAAATAAGCGGCAGTCAGGACGACGATGTGCTGATGGGATTCGGCGGTGCATAAGGGTGAGGTGATTTAATGCTTACACCTTCACAGCTTGACAAGCTTCCTGAGCCTGTGATAAAATTAATGTCGGAGCTGCAGAATGAAATCATTTCCGACATTTGCAGGCGTATCACAAAAGCAAACTACCTTACGCCGACAGCCGAGTGGCAGGTTTACAAGGCTAATCAGCTGACGCTTTCCGCCCGTGAGGTAAAAAGGCGCATTGCCGCAAAGCTTAAGGTAAGCGAAAAACAGCTTAAGGAAATTTACACCGATGCTGTAAGAACGGCTATAAAAGAAGACGACGTAATTTACAAGGCGGCTATTGCCGAGGGTATTCTTTCGGACAATTACCGTGACAAGCTTACGAATTACACCCGTTCAAAGGCGTTTTCAAACGTACTTAAGCAGGGGCTTAAAAATACCAACGGATTGATGCGCAACCTTACAAACTCGGCGGCAGCGGCGGCGAACAGACAGCTTTCCGACGCTCTTGACCTTGCCTTCCTTAAATGTGCAAACGGCGCTTTTACTCCTGCAGAAGCAATTTTTGAGGCGGTAAAAAAGCTGAGCTCCGAAGGCTTGAAATGCGTGAGATACGATTCGGGCAAAACGGATCAGCTTGATGTTGCGGTCAGACGTGCGGTTGTAACGGGTATCGGCAAGACCTGCTGTGATATGCAGCTGGGGCTTGCGGCAGAAATGGACTGCGGACTTGTGGAGGTCAGCTCTCACCTTGGGGCACGTCCTTCACACGCTGAATGGCAGGGCAAGATTTACAGCCTTACTCCCAATCATCCGAAATATCCGTACTTTTATGAAGCTACGGGCTACGGCACGGGTGACGGTCTGGGCGGCTGGAACTGCAGACATTCATTCTTCCCGTATTTCGAGGGGCTTTCCCTTGCGGCAAATGCTCCCACCTTTTCAAA
>JAFSBM010000182.1 GCA_017437285.1 Ruminococcus sp.
CCTGAACGGGTACAGTTTGACGGTAAGAAAGTTGTTGTATACACCTTAACCCCAAAAAGTAATCAGCGTATCCGTGATATAATCTGGAATTGGAAATTCGACCAATGCAGAAATATTTTCATTGACATTAATATTGAAGTGCATAAGCGATTTATTGAAGCGGGATATAATGTGCCGTTATCTTTTATCACGGTCAAGCTTATGAAATCACGGTGGGGCAGCTGCAATGTAAAATCCGGAAGATTTTCAATTAATCTGCGGCTTATGGATTATCCGATTGAATGTATATACAGTGTATTCTATCACGAATATATGCACTATGTTCATCAGAATCATTCTGCTGATTTTCATCGTGGTCTTAATAAAATTTATCCTGATTACGAAAAGTATGACAGGATTCTGAATGGAAAATAGTAATTCGGAGGTAAAAAATATGTCGCAAAATGTAATGATAACAGGAGCAGGAAAAGCGGTAGGGCTTGGTTTTAACATGGTTCTACGTTATCTTGAAGCAGGGGATAACGTAGTGGCAACAGTAAGAAAGCCCTGTGCAGAATTTGAAGAATTAAAAATAAAGTACGGAAATAAGCTGACAATACTTACTATGGATATTGGAAGTACGGAGTCAGTACAGACAGCAGCGGAGGAACTTTCAAAAAAACTATCAAACCTTGATTTGTTGATAAATAACGCAGTTTCAGTATCTCCAGACTGCGATAAGGGCTTTTTCGATGCAAATCTTGATTATATCGCTCAAACAGTTGACATTACAGCAGTAGGAGCAATGCGAGTTATAAAAGCCTTTTATCCCTTACTGAAAAAAAGTGAAATGACAGCGTTAATTATGAATATATCATCGGAAGCAGGAAGTATATCAAAGTGTTATCGTACAAATCTTATTGACTACGGAATGGCTAAAGCTGCTTTGAATATGGCGACTATGAATCTTGTAAATACATTTAAGGGCGATAAATCAATCAATATCTTCTGCGTTCATCCCGGTTGGATTCGTACTGACGGAAAGCCTGATAATCCTGCTCCATTATCTTCCTATGAGGCAGCTGAAATATTGAGATTGCTGTTTGAAAAGAAACGTAACGATTTTGACGGGCATAGATTTATTACAAATCTTGATGAGGATTATCCGTTCTAAAGCGATTTGTGCATAGATCAGAGCGTATAAATAAGGAGAAGTAATGAAAACAAAGCCTAATGATTTGAAAAAACGTACTGTTTCACTCAAAAAAGAACTATCTCCTGAACTTGAAAAGATAATTATAGCATTGGAACTTGCCGAAGCGGCAGATGATCCTACATGGGCTGAGTTGGCTGTTTTAGTTCTGAATGATATGAAATATCTTGATTCAGCAGAGGGGCAAAAGCTGAAAAAACGTATCAGATTGGAGATGAAATCATGACTCCTGAAGAAGAACTGTATCTTTTTCAGCGTATATCGCAAATGGCTGACAAATATATTCCTACAAAAAAGTTGTTGAGTATACACGGAATTACTTTTCATCAAGCACATTCCGAAGCTGAAAAGTGGCGGAGTAATTTCTATAATCTTCTTGATAAGCATAATATTTGCAGAAATAATCTGTTTTCAATTTGCATTGATGTTATAGAATTAATTGAGAAACATCCTGAAAATAACAATATACAGCAGATTTATTGTATGCTTATTACTGATACGGGATTATTGTTTCCAAAAGGAAAACGAGGAAAGGAAATAACTGTCCGCAGTTATCTTCGTCAGAAGAAAAATACTGAAAAGCTTCTGCAAGCAATAGCAGATGATAAAGCATTAAAAAATCAGCTGAAAATTCTTAGGAGTAAAGCAAAATTAAAGCCTGAAATGGTTAAAAGCGATGATGAAGAAAATGCTGTGTACGAAATGACTTTACAGCATCAGCAACTGAAAGCAGGGGAGGGCAACACAATATATATGGACAATGTTTCTGCTTTAATTCAGCAGATAAACGGAAATCCATATATGAGAAAAGTGAAGCCGTATTTGCTGTTTTCAGTTCTGTTCCGTAAAAGCGGTTACTTGATGAAAAGGGCTGCATATCAGGCAAATATTGAAAATCTTTTTGAATGTGTGAATTATAGCATTGAAAAGGATAATGGCAAGAATTTCAGCGATTATGGATTCGGTGTTGAATTGTATGAGCATTTAAGGCGTTTTTACATGGAAGATAAAACAGTAGATGTTCCGCTTTCAGATTATTGCTTTGCCAATATTACTAATCTCAGTGACTGGTATTATAGGTTTTGTGAACCAAATGAGGAAGTTCCTATGACACTTCTGAGAAAAATATCAGAATTTAAAGCACCAATGTTTCCAATAATTCTGACAGATGAAATATATCAGGGATTTGATATTGACGAGTTTGAGATAAAATATCCTGTGTTGGTAAGAAAAATACAAAAAGAAATTCAAGTAGATAATAAATTGATACGTGATTTTTCAACTGCTATATATAATAATGACGATGTAAGTAGAAATATAGTCCAGCTTTGCGAGAATGTGGATGCCTATAAGTTCTGTGATATGAAAACTGCTTATAAAGCTGCTGAAATTCTCTTGTATTGTGAAGTTGAAAACAGACTTACTGATGAACTTATTTTTGTTGCTGGAAATTGGATTAAATGAAACGAGCGTGTACTGCAATGCGGTACACGCTTTTTGTCAATACAAACGAATTCCATAAAAATAAATTTTTTCGGAATTAATTCGGATATTACTTTTTATCTGTATGTGGTAAAATGAAGTGAATATATATACGGAGGTGTCACAAAATGACAGAGCAGGAATTTATAAAAAAGTACTTCGAAAGATTTAATATGACGGAACTTCTTTATGATTTTGACAGTGGTGCACTTGCAATTAAACTAAGACGGGCAGGATTAGGGCATATAGCTGATAAAATAGAGGAAATTCCTCATAACGCTAAAGCTTTGTGTGAGATTTATAGGATTTTCGGTTTAAATCCTGAATATACCGAGGAAGAAATACGACAGCAGTTTAATCTTCAGAAACAGCTGTAATAAATACATTCACAATGGTAAGCAGTTCTTTTCGTGATTTTTCAGGGCATTTACGGCAGAGAAGCTCAAGCATATTCAATTCTACTGAATTGCCTGCTCCGCTTTCTCCGAAAAGAATATAATCTGTAGGGAGATTGAGCAGATCGGACAGCTTTGCGAGAGTTTGAATTGATACACCTTTTACTCCTAACTCAATATCAGAGCAGAACTTGGTTGAAACATCAAGTTTTTCTGCAAGCTGTTCTCTGGTATACCCTAAAAGTTCTCTTTGGGCTCTTATTCTCATACCTATTTCTTTATAATCAAGATTGTTCATATCATCGGAATCCTCCTGTTTTTCAATATATATTATTATTGTACAGGAAAATGTAAAAAAACAAAATAAACTACAAGGGTTGACAAAATATAACTTTTAGTGTATAATTAATATAAAAATATTATATGGAAGGATGGTATTATTATGAATACTTTAAAATGTCCAAAATGTGGAAGCGAGATTGCTTCTTCTGCGTACATATGTTGGCATTGTGGTGAAGCTGTAGCAGAAGCAGCAGATCAAAATAATCAGAGGTTACTTCAGGAATATGCAGATAAAATGCGTTCTCTTATTTCATCAGTAGGCTCTTTGGATTATACTAAGGTTGCATGGGATGTAACCGTAGAACAATATGTTAAAAAAATGGAAAAAGTGAAATATATTCTTTCCCAACCTGAAATATCCAAAAATACGGGAGAACGCTTGATAAAACGTATAGAAAATTTCATAGAACGTTGTAAAGAACCTTTATTTCATATCGCTTTTGTTGGTACAATTAAAGCAGGTAAATCTACACTAATTAATGCTTTGCTTGGAAGAAATCTTGCTTCAACATCTGTTACACCGGAAACAGCTGTACTGACTAAATTTAGAAATTCTAAAAAAGATTATGTAAAGGTTAATTTCTATACATCTGCTGAATGGGAGCAGCTTTGGAAAAGTATTTCAACTAATGCTGATGTTTTTAAGCAAGAGTATGCTACCTTGAAAGCTGATGAAGTAAAAAGTGAATGGATTAATCATGAAAGTATAAAAAAATTCATAAATAATGATGATATCGAAAAGGAAATTGAGCGTTGGACTTCTTCAAAGCATGTTGAGCATTATTTTGTAAAAGAAGTGGAAATTGGCTTATCAGATTTCAATATGCCCGAAGAAATTGTATTTGTAGATACACCGGGTCTTGACGATGCGGTTAAGTATCGTTCAGACGTTACAAGAGCATACATAGACAGGGCAAATGCTGTATTTGCTTGTGTACGTTCAGATTCATTAACTGGAGGCGAATTAAATACACTTTATCGTGTATTTTCAAATAGTAGTGATAATCCGGAAAAAGTATTTATTCTTGGTACTCAGTGGGATAGTCTTAATAATCCGGAAAAAGATTGGAAAGTTCAGAAAGCTGAATGGGTAAAATATCTTTCAACAGCAAACTGCTTTGGTAATGTTGAAGTTGCACAGCGAAATATTGTTCATGTAGCTGCTTATCTAATGAATCTATGCAGAGATTATGCAAAATTAGAAAGAGATAAAATAAAGCAGCTTCTTTCTATTGCTATGAAGTTTGATAATATGGATATCATGATGCCAATAGAAATAGAAGAACATCTTGAGGAACTTATGGAAAAATCAAATGTTTCAGAAGTTAATAGACGTATTACTCATGATATAGTTCCAAAATATAAAGAATTCCTTATGAAAGATATAGTTTCGTCATACGATGCAATTAATAAAGAAATACGTCAGTTCTTTGAGGAAAAGAGAGATTCATTGAATGAAGTTCTTCAGGAGTCAAGAAAAAGTGCTGACGAAATACGTCAAAGTTATGAAAAAGCAGAGAAGGAACTTGAAGATGTACAAGCATACCGTGAGCAATTAGAAATGGCTATGAATCAGCTTAAAGTAAATACTGATGCTCGTGTATCAGAACTCTGTAAAACCCTTGATGAAATGACAAAAACGGCTTGATGAATAATTTTGTAACTGTAGGAGAATTAGCTGATTTTCTTGGATGTCCTATGATAGGTGAACGTAATAAGAAAATTTTTGGCATTTCTTTGTTTCAAGATTCTACAGATGAAACGTTGACATATATTCCATGGAAAGATATTAATAAAATAAATGATATAGATGCAGGTGCGATTCTAACAAGAGCATCTATAGGTTTGCCAATACATAGAAACTATATTATTACCAAACACGAACCATATGAGATGCTTGCAAAAACAATTCAGTTTTTAATTGATAGAAAAGTGTATGAATTTTCATATAATAATAAACCCTATATTTCCCCTATGTGTAAAATCGGTAATTATGTTACTATTGGTAACAATTCTGTTGTTGATGAAAATACAGAACTATTTCATGGTGTAGTTATTGGACGAAATGTTAAAATTGGGAAAAATTGCAGAATAGGTTCTAACACTGTTATAGGTGATGAAACAACCATAGGTGATAACACTATAATTGGTGCATGCTGTAATATTGGAGTAGAAAATTTTGAATATCAGCAAACTAATAACGGATGGATTAAAATTCCCGTTGTTGGGAGTGTTTTAATTGAAGATTGTGTTGAAATCGGTGGCAATGTAGTAATTGAAAAGGGAACTATAGGAAAAACAATAATTAAATGCAACACGCAGATTGATAATCTTGTACAGATAGGACATGAAGTTAAGATTGGAACTAATTGTCATATTGTTGCTTGCGTTGCGTTGGCTGGATGGTCTGAAATAGGAAATAACGTTACAATATATGGACAATCAGCGGTGTGTAATAGTGCAAAAGTAAATGATAATGTTGTATTATTGGGACGCACAGGAGTAGATAAAGATGTAAAAGAAAATCAGATTGTTTCGGGTTTCCCTGCACAGGAACATAAACAGGAAATGAAGTTTCAAGCTTATTTAAGAAAATTATTTCGAAATAAATAAAAGGATGTGAAGTGAAATGAGAGTGATTAGTTCACCTTTTCCGTTACCGCCTACTGATCCAACCATAATTGGAAAAATTGTGAAAGGTATCGGAAAGGTGGTAAAATATGCGTGGGATGTTATTACAGGAAAAGATGAAACTCAAGATGTCATAGCATCTAAAAAAGCAATTGATCCACAGAAAAGCACAGCTGATGAAATTGCTGAAATGAATAAATATCTTAGTGAGTATAGAAAAAGTATCTTTTCAGCTGCGGAAGAACTTGAACGTGAAATGATTGTAGAGTGTTCAATGATGTTTCAGGATATTATGGTTATTTATGAGGAATATAATCAGAAATTAAGTATTAGTCGCTCTGAAACTATTAAAAGAAAATTTAGCCGCATCGGCAAGGAATTAAAAGGGACATTTGAGGAATACATTCAAAGAAAAATATCTCTTGATAATGAAGAATGTATGAAAATACTAAAACTTCCATCAGGTGATTTGAAAAATCAGCGGCTTCAGGAGTTGAAACAAAAAGCATTTATAGAGGCGCATAATGCAATTATCAATAAGATGAATGAAGCTGTTCAGGATTTTTTATATACAGTTGAAGACTGTATTGATGCTCATCTTGAACGTGCTGAAGAATGCGTTCGTGAAAAATCAGAAGTACTTAAAACTTTGAGTGAAGTAACAGATCACGATGCAAGGACAGTAGAAACGGTTATTTTAAAAACTGACTATTTGCTTGCAATGTGTTCGTATGCTGAATTATTACTATGTGAGGAGGATTGACCATGGGTGGAGGAGGTTGCTGTATCGGCGACTGTTGTGTGATGAATTGCTGTGTAGGAAAAGCAATAAAAGATTTCTTTTTTGGTAAATCTAAAGGAAGCTCAAGCGGCGGAAAAACAGAGAGCTACCAGACAGATACAGCTGATTTGCAGGCGACAATAAAAGTTCAGAATGCTTTGACGGAATTTCGTATAGATACACAGAGCAGAAGTTCAAAATTAGAGAATGAAATAATAAAAGAATCACGTATTTATCTTGATTCTTTTTTAGAGGACATGAAGAAATACAATAAAATTCGTTATGGAAACAGAAGACTGAATATTAATCTAACTAAAATTGAACGTGACAATCGAAAAAATGAAGATGAGATACATGGATTTATTGTTAAACGTATTATAAAGCGTATTTCACTTGATGATAATGAATGTTTAAAAATTCTTCAAATGGATCCTGGTAAAGAAAAAGAAAAAAGCTTAGATGCTTTTTATAAAAAGGTTCTTAAAGAAGCTGTTATTGAGTTAAGTGATATGCTTAGTTCGAATATGGAAAAACAGACTGATAATATTTGTGATCGTATTCACCAGAGAATTGATAGTATTATTGATGTATGTGAGTCGAAAACTGAAGAATTTGAAACGATTCGTTTAAGAAAAGAAGCTGGAGAAAGTGAAGTTGAACAGGAACAGTTACGTCTTGCAAATATAATATCGATATGCGAAATAGGTCTGTCATGTTTAGATTAGCTTAATATGGGAGAATAAAAATGATTACGAATAAGAAAATGTGTGAAATGATCATGGAGAATATGAATGATAATAACCAGAGTTTAAGAGAACAACTCAGAAAGCATTTTGAAACAAATATAGATGAATCTCAGACGATGGCTCGAAAATTAGCTGAATTTCAGCACGATCAAATCTCTAAATTGAAAACAGAATTTGATAGCAGATTAGTAAAGATACACGATGAAATCAAAAACGAGATTACCGATACAGTAACGAGGTATACACAGGTTGCTATTCAGAAAATTATTGAGTACTATGATTTAAAGATAGATTCTATACGAACAGAATTTAATGATAAACTTGATGAGAATCATACAGAGATGCAAAATACCTCCAGATGTATTTTGGAATGTGTTACAAATTTACAGAAAGATACTGCAATCATAATGGAAACGTTGCAATTAATATTGACAAATATGATGTTAGGTGATGTTGAGAATAGCTTGATTGAAGGAGCGAAATCATCAAAATGATTGTAATGATGAAAGCGCATAAGGCTGTATTATCTTTGTTTCAGCAAGAGAAATTAGAAGCAGAAAGTGTTTTGTGTTATCTTGATTCTTTTTCTGATGAGTTATATGTTCCCATTCGAGTGGATGTTCCTATGAAGCATTCGATTTATAATATAGTGAAAAGTCGAGGGAAAACATATCTTATTTTTAATACTTTGTTTAACAGCATGATTGCTTTATCAAAGTCAGAATATGAGCAATATGAAACACTTGAATTTTCTGAACTCGATCTTGTTGGAGCAATGGTGGATAATGGATTTATCATTCCGTGTTCAGTGTATGAATATGAGTACTATATGTATTATAAGGAAATACTAAGCAGTAAATGGAATAACCACTCTCATTATACTATAGTCCCAACGACTAAATGTAATGCAAGGTGTATTTACTGTTATGAGGATGGTGTGATACAACAGAATATGACAGAAGAAATTGCCGATGCAATAGCTGATGTAATAATAAGGACTAATAAGGAGTTTGATATTACATGGTTTGGCGGTGAACCGCTTATTAAGGTGGATTTGATTGATCAAATCTCTCAAAAGCTATGCTTGGCAGATGTTGTATACAGTAGTGGTATTATTACAAATGGCAGTTTATTGACAGAGGATATGATAGTGAATAAATTTCCTTTGTGGAATATAAAATGGGTTCAAATTACGATAGATGGTTTGGAGCAGGAGTATTTACGTAGGAAATGTTATTGTTGTGATACATCAGGATTATTCGAAAATCTTTTAAAAAATATTGAGATTCTTCTTAGAAATGAAATACATGTTAGTATAAGATTGAATATTGATAAGAATAATATGGATGAATGTGTTAATGTTGCAGAATATCTGTATAATAGATTCGGTGAATTCTCATATTTGAATGTTTATCCTGCGTTTATTGCAGGCAACAAGGATAGTGTTTCAGATGAAAATGAAAGAATTTTATGTTCTTGTAGAATATATGACTTGTTTCCACCAAATGAGAATGTAATGACGGAAATTCCTAAAGTTAACAGTTGTTATCTTCAACAGAAAAATGCTTTTGTAATTGACTATGATGGAAGTATTCTATGCTGTGAAAGAGATATAGGTAGAAGAAATACGAGGATATGCTCGATATATGATATATGCAGTTTTGAAGACATAACTAAACCTTGCTCGACAATCCCAGATACAAGACTACAGTGTAAGAACTGTGCATATTTCCCGAGATGTCTTGGAGGGTGTTCAGCTGAAAATTCATCATTATGTAAATATGATTCATGTTTTATGGAAAAATACAAAATTGAGTATTTGATTAATCGAATAATGAAATTTTAATAAGATTTAAGAGTAGGAGATTTTTTACACATCGGAGCGGTTAGCTTAACTGTTCCGATATTTTTATTTGAATATAAATTTATAAGTATCAAAAAAGTTCATAAAAAATTATTGAATTTGAATAATAAAAATGTTATAATATAACATAAGAGTGCGAAAGGATATGTTGTAATGCCTTACATAACAACAAAATTACAGCCATTAAAAAGCTATCCGACTTATCAATTCTATGCGAGGGTTGATTCAAAGTCATTGGATTTGCAGTGTACATTCAAGATATGTATTCTTGAAACATTCAAATGGCTGAGAGCAAGACTTAAAAAGTTTAGTGATCTTCCTGAGGGAATGTTAACACCTGAACCTGAAAACTATGCTGATTTTTTGGATGAATCCATAATTTCTTTCAGCTATTCCAATGGATTAAGCGTTGATGTTGTATACATCGAGAAAAAAGGGGTATGGTCATTCAGAATGACAGAATCGGATATAGGTGCTAATATTGGTAAGGAAAACGAAAGAAAACCTGTTCAGGGAAGAACGTTCAGTACTGAAATTGCTTTTTTAAAGCAGGGAGATTACATAGAAGCAGGAGTACGAACTATATGTTCTGAACCTTCGGATACTACAGCAGATTGCGAGGTTTTTCGTCCGACTGTTGTAAAAGCTCTTGCTGATAATGCAAATGTACGCTTAATGCAAAGCGGTTTTATTCTTAATAAAAAGCCTCTTGAAATAAACAGTAAGTCTGATTTAGAGAGGTTTTTCGGAATTTATGAGGATAATTCTCTTAACTTTCCAATTGTTCTTGTTGCTGACAGCGAAACGGAGATAAAAGAAATTGATATTGAAAAGATCAGTACATTAAATAAGACGTTTAGTGCTATGAATTATTTTTCAGCTGTTAATGTTACATTGGAAAATAGTAATCCAAACCTTAAAAATATTTCCGAATTTATTCCTGACAAACGAAAAAAGTCCAAGGATAAGCCAAAAGAAACAATAAGGACTGAGAAAGTAAAACTTCCTGTATTTGATTATGTTGAATTGGCAAGAGGACTTGTAGGTTTTGCAGTTGTTGTATTTGCTGACGATAGGTATTTCAAGCAGATTTCAAACAAAACTCATATTAATCTCAGTTATGGCGATATTGTTGTTATAAGCCGAAAAAATATTATTGAACGCTATTCGTATAAAGATTATTATAATAATATGAGTGGTTTTCTTAAATCTCTGCGATATGAAATAAATGCTATGCCAAAGAGAAAACAGTATGATTTTGGAAATGTGCTTTTTCATTCTGACGCTAAGCTAAAAGAATATCATACAAAGAGACATGAAACAACATCATTAGAGGAAGAATGTCGTATATACCGTCTTGAAAATGCTGAATTGAAATCGCAGATAAAGGATATATCGCAGTATCATACGGATATGCAGCAGACAGCTGAATCTCTCAGAACAGCGTTGAAAAAGATTGACTCATTGCAGAAAGAACTTGAAACCTGTGAAACATTATACAAAGAAGCTCTATCCAACAATGAACAAAAAGAATCAGCGTATCAAAAAAGTGCTGAATTGATTTCCTTTTATAAAAAGCAAATAGAAATAGCATCGTTATTTCCAACCGATAAAGATAAGATTTGTGATTGGATTGAAAATAGTTTTGCTGAAAATATAGTATTAACGCAGCGTGCCAGAGCAGAAATGCGAAAATTCAGCGGAAATCTCGATATATCCTCATTCTGTGATGGTATTGTATATATGAACAGTTATGCAAAATACAGAAAGCACGAAATTTCTGAAATTGAGTTGCAGTTATATGCTGAACGAAATAACTGGGAAGTTCAAAACTGTGGCAAGGAAACTATAAAGATGAGAAAATCAGATTATACAGTAACATATGAGAATGAGCAGTATATTCTTGATTTGCATATAAAACATGGAGTAAAAGCAGAAGAACTTTTACGTATATATTTTTGCTGGGATGAAAAACGGCAGAAAATACTTATAGGTTCAATGCCTGGACATCTTGCTACAACAAGACAGGGAACATGAGTGGAGGTTAATATGTCGATTTTCGATGGTGATAGATCGCCTATAAATATTCCTTTTCCTACAATGGGCGGATTGTTTTTCTGGGAAGAACTTGATTGTCAAAAAGGATATACATTGCAAAAACACGTTATTGAAGGTCATTGTAGAATCCTTGACTCTGATGATATAAGAGTTGCTTGGGGAACAGAAATTCAGATGCGAGCTAAATTTCGTGAACTTGTTGATCCCGACCGACACGCTGAATATGGGGATATAATAGGTGTACATAGAGGACTGTACGATCATTATGGTGTGTATGAAAGTGATGAGGTAATATACCATTATGCTGCTGAAAATGGAGATTTTGGCAAAGCCTGCATACATATTACGACACTTGAAAAGTTTATCGGAGAATCCGGAAATTATTTTGTACTTGAATTTCCGGAAAACTATGGAACACCTGCTAAAGTTGAAATGCCAGTCGAAAAAAGTATCACTGCTTATCCCGTTGATATTACAAGAGAGATTAAAGAATTAGCATATCACTTATATACACCTTCTGAAACAATTGAACGAGCCAGAAGTAGATTAGGAGAAGGTAAGTACAATTTGATCGTAAATAATTGTGAGCATTTTGCAATATGGTGCAAAACAGGTATACACGAATCACATCAGGTTAATGGATTAATTGATATTTTATCCAATGTTATTGTAAAGTATTGATGTTGATTTGCTCCGATTTATTTTGGAAAAACAATAGTAACTGTGTTTGGAGATGAAGAAATGTCTAAAGCGATTATAAATATAACCAATACTAAGTGCTGTGCATTCTGCAAATATTGGTGGGATCCGACCTGTAAATATATTATGCCTAATATCAATAATCAGTGGTATTATGAAACTACCGCTCAATGTCGTTGCATTAAAAAAGGGCATGATACATTTGCTCACTCAAATTGCAGTATGTATCGGTTAAAGATTGAAATCTGAAATTAATTAAGCCCTCTTGGAAGTTAATATACAAGATATCTTGAATTTTTAAAATCGAGTCTAACATTAGAAATATAATGAATAGTAATAATATGTGTTCGGAAATGGAGGATGCTTTTTATGACTTATAAAATTGGACTTGCCTTCGTTGGCGGAGGAGGAAAAGGTGCTTATCAGATTGGAGTGTGGAAAGCATTAGTTGAAACCGGTATCGCAGACCAGGTGAAAGCGGTTGCCGGTACGTCAGTGGGTGGCCTCAATGCAGCTCTATTTGCACAAGGGGATCTTGGACGAGCAATAGAAACGTGGGAAAACGTTTCATATGGTGCTGTATTAAAAGTGCATAAGCCAATAAACGGCCTTTTTTCAAATGGTAATCTTGCCAAAATGATAAGAGGATGTATTGATTTAAGTTGGAAGAATATTGAAAAAAATATAAAGTGCTATATTACTGCAGCAAGTAAGGACAATGATATCAAAAATGTTATAGTGTCAAATGAGGACAATAATACTTTTGAAAAGAAGGAAAAGGCTCATTATTTTGATATATCAGATAATAAATATACAGAGAATCAACGACTAAAAGTTCTTCTTGCAACATCAGCGTTACCGGTGATTTTTCCTAAACAAAGAATCGGAAAAGTAAGGTATGAGGATGGTGGCACTGCGGATAATGTTCCTGTCAAACCTCTTCATGATATTGAGAAATGTGAGCTTATAATTGTTGTACATCTAAATGATACATTTGGTACACACGATATTATCGTGGATAAAGACAGATTTAATGATTCTACTGTTATAGAAATTTGGCCCAAGCAGTCACAAGGCGGGCTTCGTGGAACTCTCGACTTTAACAAGAAAAATGCCAAAAGGAGAATTGATGAAGGATATTATGAGAATATTGCTTATTTTAGATTATTGGCTGAGAGTTTAAAGAAGGGTTATATCCCCGATAATATATCTTATGATAATTTACTTATTGAGCTTAATAAAAACATTGATCGTTTTAAAACCGATAATGAAGACAGGTTAATTACACATACATTAATATTTACACGTGATATCATTTCAGATGTAATAGGCGATCTCAATAATATTCGTAATGAATTAAGATATCATCAATATGATATCGAACTTAATAGATATATGATGGTATGCAATAGAAAGTGTGATAATAACGGGAAACTGTATACTTCGCTTACTAATTGCGAGAAGATTTTAAATATTGTTTATGATCTTTATGAGATTGTCGGCAGTAATAATATGATTGATAGTATTGAATTGGAAATTATCACGGAAAATGTTGGATTGCCTTTGGAAATGTCAATGAATGATTTGGTGGATCATCTCAAAGGTGATATGGTTTTGTGGCTTGAAAATATTGTATTATCATACGAATGTAAAGATGTTAGTATATATACGAAAATAATTTGTGAAATGCGAAATGATGAAAATTGCTATACGTATAACTTTAATACAATGGTAAAAACAGTTGATATTATATCCGGAATTCTTTTGGATGTACAAAACATTGAATTGTTTCGAAAGGAAAAAAGAAGCATAAAAAAGAATGCAGACAAAAGTATATTTAAAGAAGATACCGTTTTTGCCAAAGCAAAAATAAGAGAGTTGTATAGCAAAAATCATTGTAATAATATTTTTAGTCAATCGGATGCTGTTTCCCCTGAATGTCTTGATTATATAAAAAAACTATGTATTCAGTTTGCTTCCGAACATGAGTTTAATCCAAAGGATAATCATGGTATAATTAAGGATAGCAGGATTGTTAAATGGCTTGAAATAAATCAAAAAAGTGATATCTATCTTGTTCATCTTGATTCGTTGAAAGATAGAAAACGAGGTTTCGTGATTGATAGTGAAGGGATACATTCTTTTTATAAACCTTCAGCACGGATTGATATAACATTTATGGAACTTGCTAATATAATTGAGTTTAAAAATCATAAATCCAAAAATGCAGTTGATAATGCGATGCATAGATCTCGTATAAAAGGAATTAATAATAATTCTGAGGAAAAAGAGATTCTCCCGAAAAAGCATGTGCATTCAGCGGATATTATTCCTTTTCTTGAAAGTTTAAGAAATGCTTGTTGGGTTGATATGTATTTATAAAAATAACAAGTTCATGTATGAGATTTGTATCTATAAATCTATATTGTATCATACATTACAATTAATAGGATATATACTGTATTATCGTAGATAATGGATGTTGATTTGATTACTGATTTTATGTAAAATTGAAGGATGATGAAGAGGAAAATGTATGAATTTAAAAAATATAAAAACAATAGGGCTGATTGGCTACATTATTGTAATTAATGATGAAATTCATTCAAGACAAATTAGTTTGTTGAATTCTTCATTATTGCAATACAAGATTGAAGATGATGGGATTATAAAAGATATTTTAGATGATAAAGAGGAAAAGGTATCATATAACGACTGTATTACTGCTTTTCAGAGAGAAAATATGGAAATAAAGCAGATTATTTATCGTATTTGTTTTCAACTCGCTGTTATAGACAATGATAATGTAAAAATAAAGAAACCCGATAGTAAAGAAGAAAAAATCCTTGAAAATCTTGAAATGTATATGGAGAATTCCAATACATCTTTTATAAGAAGTAAATGTATTAAGGAGTTAAATGAGTTTAGATACTTTAATAACAATGAGGATAAAAATATTTTCAATCTTGATTTTAGCTCATTGTTAAAGGTTGCATCTGATGATTTTGATGTCTACGAGAAAGTATTCAAGAAAATATCTAGTGAGTGTAATATATTATCATCTCGGCTAGAAACAAGATTGAACGTTATAAAAATGCCTTTGTTAAAATCCACATTGGAAGAATTTTTGTCCGAATACAAAAAGAAAGTATTGCATACATTAGCTGATTTAAAAGAGAGTTCATCAAAAAAAGAACTCGCTGCTCAGAATTTTTCTATTGCACTTATGGGACGAACAAAAGCAGGTAAATCTACTTTGCATTATATAATGTGCAATGAAGGAAAAGAGTTTATAGGTAAGGGATCTCAAAGAACAACTCGATACAATCGAGTATTTAGTTGGAATAAGCTAAAGATAATAGATACACCAGGCATCGGTGCAGCTGAAGAAGAAGGTAAAAAAGACGAAATGATAGCACTAAGTGTTTTATCGCACGCCGATATGATTTGCTTCGTGGTAATTGATGATACTATACAAAATGATGTGCTTGATCTTCTTAATAAGATAGCTGAGTACCATAAGCCTATGCTTATCGTTCTAAATCATAAGGAAGATATAAGGAAGAAAAGTCATTTCAAAACCTTCATGAAAAATCCTAATGATTGGCGTTTGACAAACGGAGAATCTAATTTAGCAGGATATATAAACAGGTTGACTCGAAATGCTGTATCGCATAATTATGATAAATTAATGAGGGTTGTCCCTGTATTCCTTTTGGCAGCTCAAATTGGTATAGAACAAAATGATGACTTAATATTTGAAGCTTCAAATTACCAGGCGTTTATTGATGCGATACGTTCACTTATAAGTGAAAATAGTATCATATATAAATCGCAGACTATGTTAGATGAGCCCTCAATCAGATTACATAAAGCATTTACTATCCTTGAAAATGAAAAAATGAAGCTATGTACTTTACGAGATAAAGTAAAAAGAATAAAAAGAACGTAACTATTCAGTCCCCCAGAGAATTCAACAATGTTGAAAGTAAAAGGGTGGAAGAAAAAATCGTGAATTTGTCAATTTACAATAGTCCTCAAATGTGCTATACTAAAGAAAAAACAGGTGGTGAAAAGTATGGCAGCAA
>JAFSBM010000183.1 GCA_017437285.1 Ruminococcus sp.
GAGCAGTTTATCGTCATTATTGACGAGTGGGATTGCTTATTCCGTGAGGCAAAGGATAATCAGTCTTTGCAGGATGATTATGTCAACTTCTTGCGTGGAATGTTCAAAGGTGGAGCAGCTGATGCCTTCATCAAGCTTGCCTATATCACAGGTATTCTTCCAATCAAGAAGTATGGCACACAGTCAGCTCTGAATAATTTCGATGAATATACAATGGTAGAACCATTTACACTCGCAGAATACGTTGGCTTTACTGAAGAGGAAGTGAGAATTCTCTGTGAGCAGAGCAACATGGACTTTGAAGAATGCAAACGTTGGTATGATGGTTATTCCTTTGACGATGTTCATTCAGTTTACAGCCCAAATTCCGTGATAAATGCTGTGACGAAAAGAAAATTCGGTAGCTACTGGACGAAAACTGAAACTTACGATTCACTCAGGTTTTATATCGACACCAATTTTGATGAGGTCAGAACAGCGATTGTTGCAATGCTTTCAGGAGAAATGATTGAAATTGACCCCGAGACATTCCAAAATGACATGGTGAATATTCACAACCGAGATGATGTGCTGACACTACTCGTACACCTTGGTTATCTTGCTTACGATGGCAATGATAGAGCTGTATATATTCCAAATGAAGAGGTTCGTGCTGAGTTCATCCGAGCAACGAAAAACAGTTCCCGTGAAGAACTTTCAAAAGTCATCAGAAACTCTGATGCCCTGCTAAAAGCCACCCTCCGCATGGACGGCGATGAGGTTGCAGAACGTATTGAAATGGCACATCAATATTATGCCAACGCAAAGTTTTACAACAATGAGCAGGCTTTGCGTATGGTGATAATGCTTGCTTATGTGAGTCGTGTTGACGATTACTGCGATTTCCAGGAACTTCCAAGTGGCAAGGGATATGCGGATATTCTGTTCTTTCCGAAGAAAAATTCAAAAAAACCTGCACTTCTCATTGAGTTGAAATGGAATCATTCAGCAGGCGGAGCAATTGAGCAAATCAAAGAAAAAGGCTACTGCGATGCAATTTCAGGCTACGGTGGAGATATACTTCTTGTTGGCATTAATTATGATGAGAAAGAAAAGGTGCATACTTGTCAGATTGAAAGGTTTGAATATAATCACAATTAATAAAATATTACCGCTGATAGAGAAATCTGTCAGCGGATTTTTTATAGTAATACCAATCCCTAAAATGTTAGTAGACAAAGATGATGAGCAGAAATGATGTATGTCAAGGCGGACGACGAAAGCATACTGCCGTATGGTGAGGAGTCCAACGACGACAGGCAGTATTTCTGCCATTAGATTTGTCTACTGTTGTTTTAGGGATTAGTATAAAATGGGATTTCATGACAATAATTGGGAGAATGTGTTTTTCTGGTGTTTGCGAATAACAAATGGTCTGTGTTGATTTAATGCGTATTTTGTTAATGATTTACAAATGTTTTATCATAAAATGCTAAGTTGTAGAAAATGTATTGATTTATTTGCGGGTATTTGGTATAATAAGATAACGTATTAAAGTGGTATTATGATAATATAATGTTAACTAATAATACGATTATTTATAAGGGGAGATTGAATGAAGAGAAAAATACTTAGTCTGTTTCTATGTTCGATGGTTCTATCTGGAACAATATGCAGCTGCAGTGGAGATGTGTCGTCAGAAAGTAGCGTTGATGATATTATCAGCACAACAGAAAGTAGTGAAACTTCCGTATCGACAAATGCAACAGAAGAAATTACAACCGAACCACAGACAGAAGAACAATCAGAATTTGACTTTATAAAAACCGTTGAATCTACTTACATCTGTGGGCAACAATTGTCTTATCCAATTACATGGGGACAGTTTGGTGAGGATTTTACGATTGATAATACTGAGCCTTACATTGTCGAAGAAAAGGAAATAATCGTGGCTACAGTAAAATATAAAGAATATGTAATAGGTGATTTTATATTTAATAAATGTATTTCTATTGATGATATAACTGAAAACACAACAATTTCAGCGCTGACTATAAAAAATTTCGACAATTCTGATGTGCTTGATATTACTGTAAATGATTTATGCTTTGGTGCTAATCATAAGCAACTCTTTAATACATTAGGCGATGATTATAGAGAGGGAGTTGGATACAATCAGATCATTTATGAAAACGATTTAGGAAAATATAGATTTACTTTTAATGATAATGACAGTTTAATTACTGTAGGTTTAAACATTCGAAATAACAAGAATATGGAGGAATAAATAAGATGGATATTATTAAAGCAGCTGAAGACTTACGTGAACTTGAAGAAGCCGAAAGCTTTGAAGAGTACATTGAAGCGAACAAAGAAAAAATTTGTGAAATTTTAAACAATAAATCTGAAGAACTCATTGAAAAAGGTGTAAAAGATATTAATCAAGCTGTGATTGATTATTTTATCGAACTTCTTAACGAAAAAGCACATGGACGAGAAGATGCATATCGTACTGTTTATCTTCTTACCGATGGAGGGCAAGGTATCAATTATACAGACCATCTTGATATCCCCGAGGATAGTGTTGTAGCAAAGAAACTTGTTAAGGGAATTGAAATCTATGAAAAAGTTGGCGAAATAAAAGAAACGGTAGAAAGTGCGGTAGGATGGTATAATGATTTAAATGAACTTAGTAATCTTACAGATGATAATGGAAGGATTACTGCAGCTGGTAAGACAAAGCTTGCAGATATGCTTGATAATTTTCTTGGTGGTGTTGGTGGGCTTATTGACAAAATACCAGCAGCTGGAATTTATGGAAGTGTCATGGGAAATTTGATTGATATTCTTAGAGACACTCTCCCAGGTGTAATAAACGCAGCAAGAGAAAATATTCAGACCAAACAACTTGCTGGTCTTGCGTTGTTTTATGAGGATGAAGATAGTGAACTCGCTGATAAGCTTTGGTACTTTGCCCAAGAAATAAAATGGGATAAAGACTTTTCAGATAGCGAATATAGTAAAGTATTAGCATGCGGTCCGACCTATGCCGAAACTATCCGTATAATGGAAGAATACCCTGACAAGGTATGTGATATACCTTTTTTTGATGCATATATCGAATGGCGTTATGCTTATGAATATCAGGAAGCAATTGAAAAATATGAAGATTATCTTTGGCAATTGGAATTGTTACGTCGCTCTAGGGTAAAACAAGGATTTCTTGATTCTGTATTTCTTGAGATATCTCAGTTTATGAAAGAAAATAATATTCCTCTCGAGGGAGAACAACCAAAAGTAGAAGAAGAAAAAAACAAATTCTATCAACCACGTGAAACAAAACCATATTATTATAAAGGTGAAGTGACTACCCCTCCAAGCATTTCACCTCCATCAACAGGAACCCCTGGAACGGGTAGTTTTGGATTTACAATACCATATAGCCCTAAAAAAATTAATACACACGATATAACACCAGAGGGGTTCTATTCTTTCATTGAGGCAAAATATGCTGAAGATCCTGAAGCTGCATCTGAACTTTTCAAAGATTTCATGGATGCCTACAAGGATGAAAGAAATAGAATTAATGAGGATGATGATTTTTTCACTGAAATGGAAAAAACAATGGAGGAACTATTAGAAAAGTATCCAGACCTTGGCGGAGAAGAATACGGTGGAGCCAAAAAGGTTCTTCCACCACGTGATCCGCTTATAATTAACTTTGGATCATCAGATCTTAATATAACAGACGTAGAAAACGGTGCTCATTTTGATCTTGATAAAAATGGTTTTGCTGAAAAAACTGCATGGGTAGAAAAAGAAGACGGTTTTCTTGCTATTGACAGAAACGGAAATGGAATCATTGATGATGGTGGCGAGCTTTTCAGCGATTACGTTATAAAGAAAGACGGAACAAAAGCCGTAGATGGCTTTGATGCATTAAAAGATTTTGATGACAACTTAGTTAAAGAAACAGGCAAAATCGGCGATGGCATCATTGATGAAAAAGATTCAAGATTTAAAGATCTGCTTGTTTGGATTGATGAAAAAAATCAGGGTATTACCGATGAAGGAGAACTTCATTCTCTTGAATATCATAATATTAAATCAATCAGTCTTGATGTGAAAAAACCTGAAATTGAGCCGGAAGATGATAATTCAGAAGATAATGGTGAAAAAAAGAAGTTGTCTGAAAATTTCTTCAATGCAGAAGTGGAATATATAAACGGAGAGAAAACAAAAATCAGTGAGCATTGGTTTGATGTTAAAACAAACGATACTGTTGAAAAGGATGAAAACGGAAATAATATTATCGCCGATTCAGTTGAATCATTTGGTAATGTAAAAAACCTCAGTACTGCTATCGAGGAAGACGAAACAGGTACCCTTGCACAACTGGTTGATAATTTCAAAGCTTCAAATAACTATGCTGAAAAGAGAGTTCTTATCAAGAAAATCCTCTATTTCATTACAGATTCAACTTCCATTGATGCAAAATCAAGAGGCGGTAATATAGATGCTCGTGATCTTCATGTAATTGAGCAGTTTATGGGAGACAGTTTTATAGGTGCTGATGGCTCATCTGTTCCGAATAGTGTTGCTGCTCCTATACTTAAAAATGTATATTATAAAATTGAAAATATGTACTTTAATCTTCTTAACCAGGAAACAAAAGTTGGCAGTTACCTTAATATGATACATGCTTCTGTAAATTCAGAAGGTGATAGGGAACTTGATTTCTCATTGTTTAATTACATGGTTGGATTAGATATGTATTATGGCTTAGATATTGATGATACTATTTATGGTGTTGCTTCATGGCTCAAAGGATATGATCTTGTATACGGAGAAAATACACTTGAGAATTATTCCAACATCTTTAATGACTTAACAAATTATTTCAGCGATATTGAAGCCAAAATCAACGTAGCTGAGGTAACTTTCGGCAATGAATCAGATGATAAACTTAATGGTACAATTTCTTCAGACATTCTCTGGGGCGATTCCGGCAACGACACAATCACCGCAGGAAACGGCAACGACTTTATTTACGGCGGCACTGGCGACGACACAATGAACGGCGGCGACGGTAATGACAGTTACTATATCGACGCAAACCACGGCAATGATGTAATCAGAGATACAAAGGGCGACAACAAGATATACTTCACAGACGGACTCAGCGTTGAGGATTACGAAGCATCAATTAACGCTAAGCTTGGTTTTGTTCTCACA
>JAFSBM010000019.1 GCA_017437285.1 Ruminococcus sp.
TTCAATGGTATTATCAAAGAATCGGAAAATGCAGAATCAGCTTGATGCTGAAATTCCGAAAAAATCACACGAAATCACACGAATACGGTTTAAAACCGCTGAATACAGCCATTTAAGGCGTTGGGTGTAAGGTTCAAATCCAGCCGCCGCAACCAAACATACCTCGATTTATAGCCAAAAAATTGAGGTTATCTTTTTGCCTTTATGAAATTATAAAAGTCTTATACCCTTACCGTACCCTTAAATATTTTGGGGCGGTAAGGGTATATTTTATTTGTGATGATTTTGAACTTTTTGTTAGGATTTGTTAATTCTGTCTCTGACAGTGTTAATTTTGCATTTCCTATATACATTTTCGAATTTATATGATATAATAAAGTCAAATAAAAATCTGAAAACGGATGATGAGTATGAATGAATTGAAAATTTTGATATATGACGATGACGAGGAACTTTGCGAGTCGTTAAAATCCATTTTAATAAAAGAAATCGGCAAGCGTAAAGCTTTAATCGAAATAGCTAATGAGATGAACGATGCAAAAGATAAGCTGAAACAATATGCCGATATTATTTTCCTTGATATTGAGCTTGATGATTTCAATAACGGAATTGAGTTTGCTGAATATATACGAAAGAATTATCCCGATACAAAAATAGTATTTATTACTGCTCATATGTGGTATTCAGAGGATATTTGTCCTGTAAATCCAGATGGTTTTATTGTTAAACCGTTCAAGCTGGACAAGCTGCGGAAAACCCTTGAACATATTTATTCAAAGCTAAAAAACGATGTTCCGACTACAATGCGAGTGAAAATATCCAAAAATGAGGTTGCACAGGTTTTCTTACATAATGTTGCATTTATAGAAACAAGCGGCAGAAAGCAGGTTTTCTATAATCTTGACAAGCAGAAGTTGTTTTCAACATGCGAGTCAATGAATGATATAGAAGAAAAACTTCCGCCGAACTTTATAAGATGTCATCATAGCTTTTGCATTAATTTCTCATGTACAAGCGATGTTCAGCGTTATTACGCACTACTGGATTCAGGGATAATAATACCTGTAAGTCAGAATAAATACAAAAATACCAAACAGCGATTTGTTGGATTTATGGGGATGGATTTATAATGGCTCATGCAATGTATATTATCAATAATATGGTACAAATAGCAGTCATAATATTCTTTGTCAATAACCTATTAAAACCTAAACTGAAATTTATTATTATTGAGTTGCTTATTATTATTCCTTTTGCAGCAATATATTTATTTGGTGCTATAAAGCTTGAACTTGGATTGAGTAATGTTCTGTTTAATATTATGCGTAATCTTCCTATGATAGTAGGAGTGTTGATTGCTTATGAGGGCGGTATATTAAAGAAGATAAAAACTTATGTGGCAATATATCTGTTTCTTTTGTTAGGCAGCTTGATAGGAACTCCGATTATGCTTATGCTTTTTCAGAAAAAGATTGATGAAATGCAAGTTGCAAATTTTCAACAGAATATGGGAATGATGGTGTGGTCTGATACAGCTTTGATAATAGCTTTGCTTGTATCTTTGTTCTTGAATAGAAAAGACGATTTTTACAAGAAAAATCGCAGAACAATTACATCTTTAATATGCTTTCCGTTGATTCATCTTGTGTTTATGTGTGCATATATGTCATATGTCAGGGAAAGACTTGATGTGCAAACGGTATTTATTCACCTTGTATATCAGTCTATAATGATAAGTCTGATAATTATCCAATTTTATGCGTTAAAGCGTAGTCATGAGCTGTTAAAAGCGGAAGAAATGATGGAACAGATACAATCAGAGATACAGCATACATATCAGTATTGTATGCTCGCAGATGAGAAATTTCACGAAATATCGAAACTTCGTCACGATATAAATAATCAGGTTCAAGCGATAAAACATCTGATATTTGCTGAACAGAATGAAGAAGCGGAAAATCTGCTTGATCAGCTTCATAATAAGCTTGAAAATTTACAAAACGGTCATTTGTGTAATAATCCTGTACTGAATGCTGTTCTGATGCCAAAATCTTATGAGGCAAATAATGAGGGAATTGAAACTGAGATAATACTCAACGACTGCGATAATCTTCCATTTGAGCAGTATGACTTGTGCAGCTTATTTTCAAATCTATTTGATAACGCTATTGAAGCCTGTAAGAAAATGGGCGATAATGAACACAAATTTATTGAAATCAAAAGTAAGAATAGCGGCTGCTATTTCATTGTCAAAATTGAAAACAGCTGTGAGGAGATAGTTGACACGAAAAAGACTTTTTCTCTTACAAAAAGAAAGAAAGGTCATGGATATGGTATGCAGATAATCAAAAGTATTGTCAGCAAGTACAACGGCGATTTGAATATCGAATCCGAAAACGGAAAATTCTCCGTCACCGTTGCATTGAAACTTAAAGAAAATGAATAGAAATAAATCGGCTCCTGACTATTTCGGGGGTCGATTTTTGTTAATTTTGTCTCTGAGAGTGTTAATTTTGTATTTTTCCTTGAAATTGTGGTAGTTTTGTGATAAGATAGATGTGTAAATATATACATTTTTTTATTATGTTTTTGGAAAGTTGGTGGTTAATATGTGGGCGATAAAGGCATAGGTAGTTATGTTTTACGATGAATTTAAGATGAAAGGACGTTTTAAAATGAAATTTTTTAAGAAATTTGCAGCAGTTTTAATTGCAATGGCTGTGTTTACTGTTGGCAATATTGGTATTTTGCCCAGAGATGCGGTTGAGGATTTTATGCTTAGTGTTAGTGCGGCGGATTCAGATATTGTTGCATCAGGAGAATGTGGAGCAGACGGCGATAACCTCACATGGACACTTTACAGCGAGCGTACTCTTACTATTAGTGGTAAGGGTGAAATGTCAAATTGGTGGGATGCCTCATTTGCTCCATGGAGTTATTATGAGAAGAGTATTCTAAACATTATTGTTGAAAAAGGTGTTACAACCATCGGAGACAAGGCATTTGATGATTGCTACAGCTTAACCTCAATAACAATTCCCGACAGTGTTACAAGTATCGGAGATTATGCATTTTATAATTGCAACAGCTTAACGTCTATAACAATTCCTGACAGCGTTACAAGTATCGGAAAGTATACATTTTATCTCACTCCATGGCTTTATGAAAAAAGGGAAGAAAATCCACTTGTAATTGTTAATGGAATATTAATTGATGGAATCAATTGTGAAGGTGATGTTTTAATTCCAGAAGGTGTTACAAGTATTGGTGGTTCTGCATTTTATGGTTGCAACTTAACCTCGATAGTGATTCCAGACAGCGTTACAAGTATCGGAGATTATTCATTTTGTGATTGTAAAAACCTAACCTAAATAACAATTCCCGACAGTGTTACAAGTATCGGAGATTATGCATTTTATAGTTGCGACAGCTTAACCTCAATAACAATACCTGACAGTGTTACAAGTATTGGAGATGATGCGTTTTATAGATGCGAAAGCTTAACCTCAATAACAATACCTGATCGTGTTACAAGTATTGGAGATGATGCGTTTTATGGATGCGAAAGCTTAACCTCAGTAACAATACCTGATAGTGCTACGACTATCGGAAGTGGTGCATTTGAATCTTGCGACAACTTAACATCAATAACAATTCCAGATAGCATTACTAATATCGGATACGGTGCATTTTCTCGTTGCAAAAGCTTAACATCTATAAATGTTGATTCCAAAAATAAATATTATATAAGTGATGAAGGTGTATTATTCAACAAGAATAAAAGTATACTTATTCAGTATCCAGCGGGAAAGACTGCGGAAGAATTTATTATACCAGACAGTGTTATAATTATCAGAGGTTATGCATTTTTGTATTGCGACAGCTTAACCTCAATAACAATTCCCGACAATGTTACAAGTATCGGAGATGATGCATTTAGAAATTGTGATGCTTTGGCAAATGTTTACATAGGTAATAATGTAACTACCATAGGCTACGATGCATTTTACGATTGTGATGCTTTAACAGATGTCTGCTATTCCGGTACTGAAGAAGAATGGAACTCTATAACCATTAGAAGTGGAAATGATAGATTATTTGATTCTGATGTGACAATTCATTATAATTCCAAAATGCCAGAGGAAGACGAGGTACAGGAGCATATTAATTTTTACAATGCAAATGAATCTAATTTTCTATTATCCAGCAACGATTTATTTTATAATTTGAAGAACGAGGCGGAAAAAGACGAAGGAGCATTATGGTATAAGATTCTATTTGATATGGATAGTATATTTGAATTAGATGATGCTTATCATCAAGAAATGACTGTGCAAACTATAATGGTAGAACTTTTATGCAGTGAGGAAAGTATTGATAACACATATACAAGCTTTTTAAAAGGTGGCGAAGAGGGAGCAGACAATATACTTGATGCTGTAGCGTATAATCCAGATGAGATTATAGGAATTGTCAATGACTATGATGTGAAGGGAGAATTGAAAAAAGTTCTCTCCATCAAAGATCGTTCTTCGGCTGAATTTCTTAATGCAAAAAAAGAGTGGTTTCAAAATTCAATTGACTCGCTTGATTTAAAAAAACTCGAGACTGCCATGAAAGACCTCGGATATATTGCAGATTTGACAGATATGGTCTTCGAAGATGCTAGGGAATTTTATAATTTTTATGCTACATCTGAATCTTATAAAGCCGCAGACCAGTATATGAAAGATGCATTGGGCGTGTTAACTGCTCAAATGATTGTTCAAGCAAGCTTATCATCAAATAATTTGCGAACGTGGGCAGTTGCAGAAGAGTGTGCGAAACAATATGAAAAAATAACGAATACAAATGATAAAAAATACTATGAATATACTGCAGAATTGATAAAAGAAGATGGACTAAAATTTGGCGAAAAAGCAGCAAAAAATTCTATGATTTTTATCGTAAATAAATGTGTAGAGACAAGCTTTCCACAAGTTGCGGCAGCATTGGAAATTGCAGGTGTTACATTAAAAATTGGCATTAAAGTTTTTGAATCCATTACCAAGATTGATGAGCGTGTATTGGAAAGAGATATGTATCTGAATCTTCTGGTTTTCCAAGATGCAGCTACCGAGACAGTTCGTCATTTGGCAAATGAAATGGAAAAAAAGCAGACTACGGATTCCGTTAAAACATTTGAATATGGCTTTGGTTTTTATAAAAAGATACTTCGTATGACGACTGACCACGGCATAAAATATTGTACTCTAAAAAAAGCAGACCAGTCGAATATAATAAATATGCAAGTTGAGAATTCTGCAGTGAATTTATGGGAATGTCATGGAGAAAATACAAATCTAACGATTATCAAACAGGGCGTTGCAGAAACGTTTTATAAAGCACTTTTATATTGGTTTAGATGTCCAGTAAACGTTGAAGTACAAAAAGACGGTCTCAAGGTGGCAGAAATAAAAAAAGAAAATATTGTATATTATACAGATGATGTTTCTGTTTATTTAAAAACCCTTCATACAACAGATTCAGAGTATGCTACGAAGTTTTTGCTTATACCTGAAAATTACGATGTTGTAGTCACAGGTTTTGCTGACGGCACTATGTCTTTTGAAAAAGCGATAATTGAAAATGGAACAGTAATTGAGATATCAAATATTGAAGAAATTCCTGTAACTGCTGGTTCAGTATATAATGAAGTTATTGAGGGGAATAAGACAGTTGCTTTAGAATGTGATCTTGATAATAACGGAGTAATCGACCAAACAGTCAATGCTATTGACGAAGTTGATGCAATGCTCGGTGATGTAAATAATGATGGTATGGTTGATTCTTCCGACGCTTCCCTTGTTCTTGCAGAATATGCTGAAATTCAGACAGGCGGAGCAGGTGGATTTACTGATATTCAGTATAAAGCTGCTGATGTAAACAAAGACGATGTTGTTGACTCGTCAGACGCATCAAAGATACTTTCATACTATGCAATGGTGTCTACAGGTAAGGAGCCAACGTGGGATTGATTTATACACAGAGGTTCCCTATAGTGAAATAAAAAATAAGGAGAAAAGAGTTATGAAATTAAAAAAAGTTATATCAATTGCTTTATCAGCGTTGATTATGAGCAGCAGTACTTTGCCTCAGACTAACATAATATGGCATTCCGAGCCTATGACTGTTTTAGCAGATGAGGTAATATCGTTAGGAACATATGATAAAATTACATATGTCTCGTATATTGAAAGTGCTGGAATAACTAAGATTGATTCATCAATCAGTGGTACTCTTACAATTCCAGCTGAAATTAAAGGATTGCCTGTACGTGGTTTTGAACCGAATGCTTTTTCAGGATGTAATTCAATTACGAAAATCATTCTTCCACATAGTATTGGATATATTTTGGATGATATGTTTACAAGTTGTTCAAATTTAAAAGAGCTTTCAATTATGAATCCTGCACTCCAGATTGGGTACGGTGCAATACCATCAAATATAACACTGTATGGATTTGAGAACTCAACTGTACAGAAATATGCAGAAGAATTTGGCAATGAGTTCATTCTTCTTGAACCTGTTGATTCTTTAGCAAATGGAAAATGCGGAGATAATATTGATTGGTCCATTAGCAGTGCAGGTATTCTTTCAATAACCGGAACAGGTAAAATGTATGATTGGACGTATTTGGAAAATTCAAGTCCTTTTGCAAATGGACACAATAGTTTTTATAATGCAATTAAAGTAGATAATGGTATTGCTAATATAGGAGACCGTGCATTTAGTTCAAGTCAAGTGAAGAATGTTGAACTTCCAGAAAGCATTGTAAGTATAGGTGAAGAATCATTTGCGTATTGTATGGATTTATCAAATATTATAATTCCGGAAAGTGTTGAAAACATTGAAAATTTAGCCTTTGGTTGGTGCCAGTCTTTAGAAGCAATTACAATTGAAAATCCTGATTGCGTAATTTATGATTCAGAAAGTACAATATATGAAGCTGCTACGATTTACGGTTATAATGGTTCAACAGCTCAAGCATACGCTGAAAAATACAATAGAGATTTTGAATCACTTGACGAAGAAATTATTACAACAACGACAACAACTACCACTACAACCACCACAGCTCCGACTACTACGGTTACAACAATTACTACACCTCCAACAACTGAATTGATATATCTGCTTGGCGATGTAAATGATGATGGTATGGTTGATTCTTCCGACGCTTCCCGTGTTCTTGCAGAATATGCAAAAATTCAGACAGGCGGAGCAGGCGAATTTACTGATATTCAGTATAAAGCCGCTGATGTAAACAAAGACAATGTTGTTGACTCGTCTGATGCCTCAAAGATTCTTGCATATTATGCAATGGTGTCGACAGGTAAGGAACCTACATGGGATTAATTCTTTTACTCTGATTAGTTTTACATGAATTTGTTAAACTTAAAATATAGGGCATCTCTAAAAACTCGTTTGATTAAAGAAAAAACAGATAGGTGTGGCAGCTGCAAGGAAAGCTTCCGAAGGCGTGCTTTCGCACTCCAAGGGGGGTTGACGAAGCAGATGACGTGCATAGCTGTTTTTTCTCAAAAGGGGTTTTTAGAGATGCCCTTATATTGATTATAAATCCTTATTCTTGAAATAAACTTAAAAATCGTATATTTTATACTATATAATCGTACCCGCCCAATAATCCAGTGACTACCGCAAACGTAGAATATGTGTTAAAATAACTCTAAAGGAATTCGGCTGTGCAGATTATTATGGACACGAATTAACAGGAATTTGTGATTTTGAAAGACTTAATGTTGTCAATGTAACAATAGAAGAACGAAATCTCAATCCAAGTGTACCTGATAATTGGTATGTTATAGAGCAAGCAAATATTGACGGTATCGTTATATGGCAGTCTTCAACGGGTGAGATTTATATAACTGCACCGAATACTGAACCTAAAAAAATATGTAATTCTCTTGGTGAGTATATAATTTTATAGCGAATGTAGAATAATCACATAATCAGCCGTAAATGAAACCAATTGTAATATAACAAATCCTCTGTTGGAGAATGTATCCAACAGAGGTGTTTTTTTATAGAGCAGCGGGAATAAACGGCGATTAATATTAACCAAAAACATCATCTCCCATGCTTATAATGCTTTTTAGAACAGGTCTGCTCATCAATGTAGGGCAATTTTTGAAAGCGCAATTTTCAATGATTTTTAAGCTATAAGGAAACCGTACTTCTCTTAATGATGTACAGTATGCAAATGCGTATTCTCCTATTTTCGATACACTATCGGGAATTACAATACGAGTTAGAATGGTGCTGTATCGAAATGCACTATTTCCGATACAGCTTGTTCTGTCATATATGGCATAAAAGTCCGTTGGTCTGCCGAGAGGGTATTGAATCAATGTTCTTAAATCTTTACTATACAGCACACCGCCTAATGATGTGTATTTCGGATTTTCCTCGCTGACGATAATCTGCCGCAGAGAATCACAGCCCATAAAACATTCATCACCAATATAGGTAACACTTGCAGGAATAGTTATTGTACTTAATTGAGTACAGCGATGAAATGCTCTTTCTCCGATAGTTGTGAGTTTATCAGGCAATGTGACATTTCTCAAACTATTACATTCATAAAATGCAAAATTGCAGATAATTTCCACGTTGTCGGGGATAGTAATTGAAGTCAATTTATCGCATAAAGAAAATGCCCATGTGCCAATAATTTTCACATTCTTAGGAATTTTAACACTTGTAAGACGTGAACAAGAGGCAAATGTACCGTATTCAATTCTCTTTACAAATTCAGGAATTACTATCTCGGTCAGCGATTTACATCCCCAAAAAGCTTCTCTGCTAATATAGTTTAAATGAAACGGAAGAACCAAATTAGTCAGACTCTCGCAATTGCAAAAACGCCCACATTCCAATACTTGTTACTCTGGATGGGATGTTTACAGTTGTCAGACTTATGCAGTCTTTAAACATTGAGTTTTCAATAGCCTTTAAATGAAGCGGAAGTAAAACCTCTTTCAAACTGCTGCAATCATAAAATATCCAGCTATCAAGAGTACAATTACTATTTGGAATTTTTATTTTTACAAGACTTTTGCATTTTTCAAACGCTCGTTTTCCGATGCTGGTTACACTTTCGGGAATGACTATTTCAATGAGGCTTGTGCAGCCGCTAAAGGCATATTCTTCTATACAAATCAAACTGTCTGGAAGCACTATGCTTACTACGTTTGTACAATTCTTAAACGCTTCTTCATTAATTTTTGTTACTTCATCAGGAACTATTACTCTGATTTCGCCCGATTCTGCGTTATACTTGTTCAGTACTCCGTTTTTAATTTCAAATGCCATACGCTTACCTCCTGCTACTTTTTTTCGCCAATCATATTGCATACATCATAAGTATATCACACCTATTTGAACAAGTCAATATACAGACTTTATTAAGAGTTTGTTATGATGTTCAGATAAATACTTATCTTATGGCATCAATTGACTTTTAATAGAAAACGATGTATAATATTATTAAATGAATGGTTTGATTTTAGAAACTGTTCGATGAATAAGAATTTGTAGGAGAAGAAATGAAAAATAGATTATTTATTATTGAGGGTTTGCCTTGTTCAGGGAAAAGTACCACATCATCATTTGTTGCATCACTCTTTGGGGCAAAAGGAGATATTCGTTTAATTGACGAGGGTACGGGAAATCATCCTGCTGATTATGAATTTCATGCACTTGCGCCAGCAGGCTTGGTGTCAGATAAGGAAGAGATTGTACCATTATCCAAATTCACAGGGGAGATGTTTGATAAACTTTTACAATATAAAATATATGATTTTCTTCCTTGGGAAATAGAGATGCCGATTATGCTTGATAAATGGCAGCAGTTTGTTCAGACCAGCAGTGAAAATACAACCTATATTTTTAATTGTGTGTTGTTGCAAAATCCTATGTGTGAAACCATGATGAGGTTTGGTTTTTCGGAAGAGGAGTCTGAAGCATATATTCGCAAAATAGCTGATATCATTCAGCCAATGAATCCAATTGTAATTTACTTGGAAAATACGGATATTGCTGATTCTGTAGAGCAAGCGTCAAAAGAACGTCCTGGCTGGCTTGATGGTGTCATCAATTACCATGTGAATGGGAGTTATGGAAAACAGATTGGTGCGAAAGGTTTCGAAGGATATATTCACTGTTTAGAGGAAAGGCAAGAACGAGAATTAAGAATTTTGAATGGTTTACCTGTGAGAAAACTCATAATCAATAATCCGCAAAGAGATTGGAATTCAGCTCAAGAAAAAATAAAGAAATATTTAATGGCGATTTCATAAGATTGTTAGATAAATTCCAATATGTCGAACAGTTAGGAAAATAAGAATTTATGGAGGTGTCATATGCACGGTTATCAAATCAAATTATTATGGGAAAAACTGATTGAGATTCACGGCTTGATTTTATCTCAGAATTGGATACAACTAAAACGTGTTGCCGTAATCTCAGATGAAACGATTGAAGAAGCAAAAATAGAGATAGAAGCATATCCCGGAAGTATGACAGAATGTCCATATGATGAATTTACTGATGCGGTCACAATCAATTCATTTGACGGCTGGAACGCAGATTGTATGGCATACTTCTGGTTTGATGACGAGGAAAGCGATTTATCAATGGACTGTACAGCCGAATTCAATGGCAGAGAGATGAAACGCATATACATAAATCAAATTCATGTGTTTTAATTGGTTCTATTAGTTAATCCTAATTTATCGAACTGAATAATATTACATATCGGTTCTAAATGTCATCTATTTTGAGCAAGACAGACAACTATATTGACGAAAAAGATCACATGCCAAAAAAGTCCGATTATTCGGACTTTTTTGCGTATATGGACACTGAAATTTAATTTGCAAAACCGTGAATCCCCTAAGGACTTTTTCGAGTGTTTTTGGGACTTGAACGGGCATTTTTTCATTTTCAAGAGAACCCAGAGCAGATTTGGAGAGAAAATTCCGAAGTCTGCTCTTTTTTACCCAGAAAAACTTTCACAAAGTTTGAAACAGTTTCTTGTTCGTTATGCCGAATTGATTGAGAAGTAAACTCTCGATTGATTCGGCATTTTTTGTTTTCCTTATACCATTAAGAAGAAAGGACGGCGATGCCATGAAGAAAATCATATTCAATGCTCTGCTCAATCACAAGGCTCATAACTATAAGCCGATGCAGGTTGAAGTGAAGAAAGTCATTCCCCTCTACGGTAAGAGGTTCGAACAGATGAAGAATCATCCCTTGGATATGTTCTCCGTCAGGGAGAACACATCGACACAATATTGGTGCTTGCAGAGGGAAAACTTCATGTTCAGCGAGATGACTACTGGGAAAATCGCAGTATCATTCAGATGATCGGTGCAGGAGAAATGTTCGGCGAAGCGTATGTTGCTCCAGAAAGCGGTGTGCTTCTGAATGATGTACTGGCAGTGGAAGATTGCACGGTGATCTTCTTTGATGTAAAGCGGATCATCACTGTTTGTTCTTCGGCGTGCCGATTTCATTCAATGGTTGTGCAGAATCTGTTTTTTGCCATTTCCGAAAAGAACCGAAAGCTTGTACAGAAGCTCGGCTATATGTCCAGACGCACCACAAGAGAAAAGCTGATTGCCTATCTTTCTGAAGAAGCTAAACGTCAGAACAGCAGTGAATTTTCCATACCATTTAACCGCCAGCAGCTTGCGGATTTTCTTTCTGTGGACAGAAGTGCCATGTCCAATGAGCTTTGTAAAATGCGGGATGAGGGACTATTGGAATTTGAAAGAGGTGCCTTTAAGTTGCTATAAACATGAACTTCGAACGTCAAACGCCCACTTACTACAGGGCATCTCTAAAAACCCCTTTTGAGAAAAAACAGCTATGCACGACATCTGCTTCGTCAACCTCCCTTGGAGTGCGAAAGCACGCCTTCGGAAGCTTTCCTTGCAGCTGCCGCACCTATCTGTTTTTTTCTTTAATCAAACGGGTTTTTAGAGATGCCCTACACTTTTTACAGAATATCCGGTGACATCGTTTGATTTCGTTTGGATTCACTATAAGGATTGACATTTCCACTGAAAAA
>JAFSBM010000020.1 GCA_017437285.1 Ruminococcus sp.
AAGTTGTTTTCAAGTGGAGACCTACGAAAATTGAAATCATCAGTAAAGGTGCTTTGATGTACCTACATCGTAATTATTAAAAAACACGCCCCAAGTGACGTATTTTCTTGGGGTTTCGCTTTTTTTGGTGGCAAAGATGGGCGGATAATATCCGCCCACAATTTCATAACGAAATTTATGTTGACATAGTATCAACAATATGCTATAATATTAAGGGCATTTGATATTGCAATCTGTGCAATTGAAAAAAATCTTGAAAAAATCAATATTTGAACACGGCTAAATATAAAGGAAACTAACGTAAAAAACAATGAAATCAAATTATTTAATTCCAATAGTGTGGGAGGCAAGGGGAAAAATTCCCTATGCTCCACTATATCTTCAAGCCCTCGGCAACGGGGATTTTTTCATAATAGGAGGCGACAGCTATGGGTTTTAAATCAATTTCAAGCAAAATGAATTCCCTTGCAAAACAAATTCTCACGGAGCAGAACAAAGAACCGTCCTGCGTTCACAAAAATCTCACTCTCCGCAGTCTTGTTATGCTGAAATATATCAATTCTGACAGCGAGGAAATATTTATGCCAATGGCAAAGGCTCTTATAGCATTTTCCAAGCGTCCAGACAGACAAGGAGATTACGAAAAAGGTCCCGGCAGGCATTATTATTGCGTAGTCAACACGGCTATGAAGAAAAACAATCCCATAAACGGCTATTTCCGCAATGGAAAAGGCAAATGCTATAAAAGTGCAAGGGCAATGTTCGAAGAAGATTACACTATGGCACTCACTATGTATGTAGCTGGTTTTCAGCAGAAATCCGCTGAATTCCTCGGCAGGGCAATTCATATGATTTCCGATATGTGCTGTATTCCTCATGTTACAGGAATGACATATTTTTCCAATGCCAGTGATTTTCACAAAAGCTATGAAAATCTTGCTGAGGCTGTTTATCCCGAACTTGTACCCCGTCAGACAGCTGTTGAACTGCCCGATTATTTCGACAAGAAATATCAGCTTGGAGAGTCTATAAACCGCCTTGCCCTTGATACGGCAAAGGGAATAAAGGATATGAGCAATGACCCTGTAAAGGCAATTACCGCCCATTTACAGCGTACAGAACGTGTTGTTACTGCATTGCTTATAAGATTTATGGAGGATATAACATCCCTTGAAAAAGATGCACATTTTATCACAAATAATTCGGGATGCCGCATTATGCGTGGAACTGCTCCCCTTACTGTAAAGGTTACAGAAAAGGGAATTCACCTCCACGGAGTTAACCCCTCTCCCGAATCAAGGCTTAATGTAACTGAACGCACATTCTATGCTGCACATCGCCACGACGGTCTTTACACACTTTCCCCTGCCCGTGACAAGGAGGGCAGAGTTCTTGAAGTTTCCGCAGGCAAGCTTGTATTGCGAAAATTCGACCCTGTTCATTGCGAACAGCTTTTCAAACTATCTTAAAATAGCTCCACCAACTAAACCTTGCCGTCAAATACTCGGCATAAAGAAAATTTCTCTGCGTCAGAAAAACTTGAAATGCGACAGCATTCCTACATTTTTCTTCCTTGATAAATTTCCTTTCTGCTTTCGTCTTTTTTGGCAAGGTATAATTGGTGGAGCAATAACAAAAACTGATACAGTATTTCGCTAACTGTATCAGTTTTTTAGATTTTGTAAAATGCCCGTTGGCAGAGTTTAGGGCATCTCTAAAAACCCGTTTGATTAAAGAAAAAGCAGATAGGTATGGCAGCTGCAAGGAAACCTTCCGAAGGCGTGCTGTCGCACTCCGAGGGAGGTTGACAAAGCAGATGACGTGCATATCTGCTTTTCCTCAAAAGGGGTTTTTAGAGATGCCCTTAAACTGTCCGTTATCCGTCTTAGAAAGACGGCTTTTCTTACGTTGAAATATACGGGCTGTCGGGTGGTAAAACCACATTCAGATATACTTAAGGGCATCTGCCGACAATCACATTATACCACAGAAAAAATAAATTGTCAATGTTTTGCTAAATATGGTTAGTACTTTGTAACAACTAAAACTTTATAAAAGCAAATGGCAGAGGACTTAAATAAAACTCATTTGAAAAGACTAATTGACACGAATGAAAAGACTTGAAATTTTCTTATACAAAAAATCCCCCTCATCAAAAGTCGACAATGGGAGGGAAAAAGGGGAAAGGGAAAGGAGAGCCCAGAGAGGAAAACCGTAGGGGAAAAAGGGAGGGAAATGTCGACTTTTATACCAGTTTTCTTTTTCCCTCCCTTTTGCCCCGTAGGTGTTCCTCTCTGGTGATAAATCACCCTTTTGTATTTATTATAATTAGAAAAAAGTAAAGTTTAAGATATTACAATGTATTAGTGTCATATAAAAATTGGCAGGATTTGGCGAAAGTGCGGCTATAGGTGTAATTGTCATTTTTTCTTATTTGATATGATATAGCTGGGTTTTACAAATAATTTTATTAAATTCGGGAATCGCTCAGCATTACACATTACATAGGTTGATACAGCGACATAGAGAAGCCATACAAGAAGTATCACAAAAACACATATCAAACCAACAGCTCTCGTTTCACGATTATCTTTATTTTCGTCCTCAATAGATATGTATGTCGTATCTCCGCATTGCATCTGATAAATACGCACCTCTCCCTCGTTTTCATCAGCTTTTAAGTAGTAAATATCAAATTCTTTGTTTTGTGCTGCCTTTTCGGTAAAGTCCGCATATTTTTCTGAGGATTCACTCATTTTCCAAGTGACAAAGCACTTTTCATTTCCGTCAATTCTTATAGAAAGCCTATCGGATGAATCCTCGTGCATATCAAAGTTATAAGATGAAATTACGGCAGATTGCTTATTAAGCTCACTTAGATTGACTTCCTTTGTGATTGCGATAATAAATATTGATAAGCAAACAGGCAATAGTCCAATCAAAACATAGATAAAAATAAATTCTCTGGGATTTCTTATATTTCCATTAAACAATTTCGAATCATGATTATTAATGGATTTCTCTTTGTCAGTAATGAATTCCGCCTTAGGAGCATACTGTCCTGCTATCCTTGCAAACTTTTTCCCATTGGTTGCCATAGAATCCATAAAAATGATTCTATGCCCCACATAGATTACCACATCTTTGCCATATTTGATTTTCTTTATCTGAGCGTATTCATAGTGATGTTTGATACAAAACATATCTCTGTATATGAAATCTTTAGAAGTGTAGTCGATTCTCTGATTGATATACAAAAGCATAAACAGCGAAAGAAGCAAAAAAATCCCACAAAAGGCATATGCAAGTATTCCTGAACCTGAATTTACTGAAATGCCGAGAAAGATACCAAAGCCGATCAGCCCAATCGCACCCAAAACAGGAACAATAGGATTCATCACCACAGTTCCGCATTGTTTTTTGTTGTGATTCAATTTAATCCCCCCCTTATGCTCATATTATATCACAAATGGCTTTGTATTTCAAGCATCAACCGAAACCGTCTTACCCAACTATTTAAAGAGGTGAAATATGAAAATTCTGAATAAATTATCCGCTGCATTAAAAAATACTAATGCAAAGAAAAATGATGATAATGATACATATACGCCCATACTTGCAGAGGAGGACTATCCTTTCAAAAGTGACGTTGAAGTAATCGAAATGCCGAAATCCTCCATTAAACCTGTGGAAACGCAGAAAAATGCTGAAATTCACATTATACAATTCACAGAAAATAAGCCTGTGGAAGTTCAGCGTGTAAGCCTCAACAAGGAACAGGCTTATAAAATGGGCTGGCACTATAAGCGTAAATCCAGCAACTGTCTGAGAATTACCCGATATACAGGGAAAAAACAAGACATAACACTCCCTGCCGAAATAGACGGATTTATTGTAAATGAAATAGGAAAAGAAGTTTTCAACAGAAAAAATATTATAACCGTGGAAATTCCCGATACCATAAGAAAAATCGGCACGGGAGCTTTTGAATGTTCTGATATTAAAAAAGTAACCTTTGCAGAAGGTGTGAAAATAATCAGCAATAACGCTTTCAGATGCTGTGATAATCTTAATTCCGTTCATCTGCCAAATACCCTTGAAAAAATCGGCAATTCCGCATTTGAAAGCTGCCGAAATCTGACCAATATCATTGCTCCATGCTGCGATATAGGGGAAGATGCTTTTGCTTACAGCGGTCTTGAAAATTTCTTTTTTGAAAAAAATATTCAGCAGGATTTCCGATTATTTGACGGAAGTGCGTTGAGAGGAACACCCTTGCATCATAATTCCGCCCTTATCCTTTTCCCCTATTCGGATAATCAGAACTCCTGCAATTCCGACTACAATATTGCACTTGTGGGAAGATTAGTCAAAGTGAAATTCCCCCAAGGCACAACGGTATATATGGGCAAAAATTCCGTTGCAAGCGGCTGTAGTCTTGATTTTTCGGAATGCGGCAGAGTGGAAACAGACGAAAATTCTATTCATTTAAAAAGAAATGAACACGGAATTATCAGCTCATACCCCATATGCAATTTTGTAATGCCCGAAAATTCACACATTTATTTTCCCGACTTTGTAAATGCAAAATATGCTGACGGAACGAAATATAAGGGGATTTTCGATGTTATTTCCGATGATGACGGCACAGAAATAATACAGATTAATTCCGATAAGCTGCCAAGTTTTTCCATTAATAATTACCAGACAAAAAGCCTGTTATTAATGTCGGATAAGCCTGTGCGATTTTACGAAAATGCAGTATCCGGCTGGAATTTGCAGAGTTTTTCAATTGACAGGCTCTATGGTGAGGGCAGATTATTCAGAAATACCTGTTATAATCTTCACAAGGTGGAATTCAACGGAAAATTCGTCTATATCCCCTGCGAAGGCTTTCATTCAGCCGCCCACGTGCAGCTGCTGAATGCATTTTCGGGCAGAATTAAAAAGGGCAGATTTGAATTTTTCGACAGCGGAATTTTCAAACAGGTTTTCTGCGAAAATATCGACAGCTATTCAAATTGTTTCTACTGGTCAAGAAAAAACCATATACAGCTTAGCAGGAAAAATAAAATTATGCTTGCAGTTGATGTTTTGAGAAGCAGTGCGGAACTTTTCCCCGACAGAGCTTTTTACGAAAATTATCTGCATATGAAACAGAACTACGCTGAGAAAATATGCGATAAACTCCCCAAGGAATATTCCGACTTTTTAATAGAATTCTATTTGCAATAACTTAAGGGCATCTAAAAAAACTCCCGAAGCGTCGAGCCTCGGAAGTTAATTTTATTATGGGGTTCTCTAAAAACCGGAACACGAGCGTCAAGCCGTGAGGGAGGTTTTTAGAGGTTCCCTTATCTTACAAAGATATATGCTGTGTAACCTGCGTACAATGCAAGCATAATCCAGCCGTGAAGTCTTGAAAGTTCCTTTTTCTTAAAGCACATAAGCATTACAAGTGCTGACATTACAATAAGAACAACTGAGTCAATGATATTTTCCATTGAGAACGCAATGGGAGAAATTGCAGCAGCCGCACCAAGTACAAACAGAATGTTGAAAATGTTTGAACCTACAACATTTCCTACAGCCATATCAACTTCCTTTTTACGAGCCGCAACAACTGATGTAACGAGTTCGGGAAGGCTTGTACCAAATGCAACAATAGTCATACCAATAAGATTTTCTGACATTCCGAATGATTTTGCAATATCAGTAGCACCGCTTACAACCATTTTACCGCCTACAACAATTGCCGCAGCACCTGCAACAACGTAAACGAGGATTTTCCATACAGGCATTGCCTTGTATTCATCTTCTGCTTCCTGTCTTGCCTTTTTAGCAGATGTAACCATAAGATAAAGGAAGCCTACAAATACTGCAAGGAGAATTACACCATCAAGATGACCTACAGATGCACCAAAAGCACCAAGTCCCATAAGAAGTCCCGCAGCTGCAATTGAAATCGGGAAGTCACGTTTCAGCGTGTCCTTATTGATAGCAAGAGGACAAATAGCAGCACATACACCGCATACAACCATAAGGTTGAAAATATTTGAGCCAACGGCATTACTTACAGCAAGCTCATTTTTACCAGCCAATGAAGCACTGATACTTACAGAAGCTTCCGGAAGGCTTGTACCCATTGAAACAACTGTCAGACCGATAATAAGCGGAGGAATTTTGAAAAGCTTTGCGGCGGCAGAGCTTCCCTCAACAAAAAAATCGGCACCTTTGATAAGCAGGACAAAACCCACTATCAGAATTACATACATCATACTTAATAACCCCTTTTTTCATTTTTATTTCTGTCACAAGTAATTCATCAAACCGCCGAAAATTATCAGAAAAACTTGAACAGAAACTTTTTCAATTATACCACAAATTCACATAAATTTCAAGAGGAAACCTGCATTTTTCTTACGTCCCACTTTTTTATTGGTGATAATTTGGTGTATATAAAGTGATAATGGAATATATAAATCGAGAAATATTTCTCTTTTTATACACAAAATGAACATAAATCATGATAAAATCGTATTAAATAAAGTCAATAAGTAGAAAATGCGAAAAATCGATTTTTTCCTTGCATTTCGGCGAAAATTGTGCTATAATCACATTTGGTGTTGCTTCACCAAGTAATTCCTGAGTAAAATAAATCAGGGGTTAATTGGCGGCGCAGCATACATAAATTATATAGGAAATACCTATATTAAAATGGAGGTCTTTTTTATGTTAGCAGCACAGATATTCGCTGTGATAATATTCCTGGCGATGTTCGTACTTATCGTGCTTGACAAAATCGAACGACACTTAGTTACTCTCGGAAGCGGTATTCTCACACTTGTTGTGGTATTCGGCATCTGTCTGAGGGACGGCAAATCAATCTGGAATATCCTTGCTATCAAGGATTTCGCAAAATCAGATTTCTGGTATCAGGTTACTGAAAGCGAAAGCAAAGGTATCAACTGGGCAACTATCGTATTCATTGCAGGTATGATGGTTATGGTTGAGGGTATGGCTAAGGCTGGATTTTTCCGCTGGCTCTGTATGAAAATTGCTTTCCTCGTAAAGTGCAAAACTATACCGATATTTATTACATTTATGATAATGTCTGCTGTTCTTTCAATGTTCATTGACAGTATTACTGTTATTATGTTCCTTGCAGCAGTTACAATTGAGCTTGCTCAGCTTCTCAAATTCAATCCAATCCCCATGATTCTTGCTGAGGTATTCTGTGCTAATCTTGGCGGTTCAGCTACAATGTGCGGTGACCCGCCCAACATCATCATCGGTACATCTCTTGGATTCTCATTCTTCGACTTCCTCACAAATACAGGCGTATGTGCAGCAATAAGCCTTGTTTTCACAATTTTCTTCCTCTATTTTGCATTCAGAAAAGAACTTGTATCAACAAATGGTGAGGCTGTTGATATTTCAAAACTCCCCTCCCCTTCATCAGCTATTACAAATAAAAAGGATTTTATAGTAAGCACTCTCATTTTTGCTCTTGCTGTAATTCTCCTTGTAACTCACTCAATGACTCACCTTACAGTTGCTGCAATCGGTCTTGGAATTGCAGTTATCACATTGCTCACAGCAGGCAAAAACGCTCTTGAACTTATCAAAAAGACTGACTATAAGACACTTGTATTCTTCATCGGCTTATTTATCGTTGTAGGCGGACTTGAAGAAACAGGAATTCTTGAATATATCGCTGAATTCATACGCACAATAAGCGGTGGTAATCCATATGTCACAGTTGCTATTATCCTCTGGATTTCAGCAATTGCAAGTGCATTTATTGATAATATTCCTTTCGCAGCTACAATGGTTCCCGTTATTCAGAGCCTTGCAGGTTCCACAGGTATTCCCATTAATACCCTCTCATGGACACTTGCAATGGGTACAGACATAGGCGGAAGCGCAACTCCTATCGGTGCATCTGCAAACGTTGTAGGTACATCAGTTGCAGCAAAGAACGGCTACCCAATCAGCTGGGGACGCTACTGTGCAAAGCTTGCACCTGCTACTGTTATTGTACTTGCTATTTCAACAGCATATATTTTCTTCAGATATCTTTAATTTTCAAGGAGGTTCATTATGTCACAGATTATTATTTCAGTAGGACGTGAATTCGGAAGCGGCGGACATCTTATCGCACAGGAACTTGCAAAGCGTTTTGACCTGCCAATTTACGACAGACACCTTATTACAGAAATTGCAAATAAGACAGGTATGTCAGCAGAGCAGATTGCAAAACACGATGAAGCTCCTAAAACACGTATTCTCTCACGTACAGTAAGAGGCTACAGCAACTCAATTGAGGATAATATCGCTGAAATGCAGTTTGATTTTATCCGCAAAAAGGCTGAAAGCGGCGAATCTTTCGTAGTTGTAGGACGCTGCTCTGAGTCAAAACTCCGTGATTTTGACTGCCTTTGCTCTCTGTTCATCATTGGTGATATGCCTTGCAAAATCAAGCGTGTAATGGAAGTCTACAATATGAATGAGTCCGAGGCTGAGGATTTTATTGAGAAAAAGGACAAGAAGCGTAAGCGTTATCACAACTATCACGTTAAGCTTCATTGGGGCGATTCAAGACTTTACGACCTTACAGTAAACAGCAGCCGCCTTGGAATTGAAAAGACTATTGACTTCCTTGAGTGCTATATCAAGGCAAGAATGGGCGAATAAGACGAAGGGTACCGAATTTCGGTACTCACATAGAAGTTTTCCACAAACTGATATAAGACCTATACTATCCTCTATTGCAAAATATCCTAAAGTGTGATATAATGTAATAGGGTGATAAAATGTCAAAGCCAATACAATCAATCAAGTTAAACAAAAAAGAAGATGCTATTATCTACTATGAAAAAACACTCGGTGAAAAC
>JAFSBM010000021.1 GCA_017437285.1 Ruminococcus sp.
CAGGGTCAAATTTGGAATAACCAAACTGAATTCCGCCCTTGAAGGTCTTCGCAATTGTTGCACCTGCTACGTGTCCGCCCTGCTCACCTGTTGCATCAGCATTTGGAGCAAGTGTTGAACCCTGAATTGAACCTGTATAATGGAAGCTTGTTGCTTCGTAGAGGTTGTAAAGAAGGGGTGTATTTTCAAATGTAGGTGTTTTCTGTCCGTCCGCATCAATTATTGAAACCTGTGTGCTTGGCATTTCAACGTGAGTTCCGGGAACATTGATTACAATATATGAACCGTCGGGAATATCCAATGTAAGGTCAATGTAACCGTCAGTGAATATCTTTGCCTGATCCGCATCAAGACTAATAACATTCAGATTTGTATCTTCGCCCTTGATTGTCCAGCCTTTTTCATAATACTGGTCAATTATCAGCTCAGCGTTGTCATCCTGTTCTGTAAGGAATTCGGCTCTGTCATTCAGTCTTTGGAATTCTTCTTCAAAGTCGAAAAGTTCACCAACATAGACTTTACAGTTACCATTTTCCATGTATGTGGCAATTTCTCCGCCAACTGTAAGTTTCTCGCCCATTACGAAGTTTTTGCTGCCTGCACTGAAATTAATCAGCGTATCGCCGCCGATAACTACGTGGGCAATATCACCTGCATTTTCAAGTTTTGCACCGACGGAATAATATGGAGTTTCAGGTCCCATATTGGCATTTCCTGCCGCCGCAAGTCGTCCCTCACAGTCCGATTGATCCGCTTCGAAATCGCCGTTCAGAAAGACGGAGAACTGAGAAGCAGCTCCGAGAAAGTAGTCATCGGGATCTTTTATTCCCAACAGAGTTTCACGGTTGTCCTCGGTGATGTTGTACGTGCCGTCCTCATTTTTCTCGGAATGGGCAAAAAACACAGGTTTTGCAACACATGCTGCCAATCCCACAGCCATAAGGCAGGCAATTCTTGAAATTGTTTTCTTTTTCATATAAAAATTCCCCCTATAAAATATAATAATACATTAATATTATACCTAATGTATTTGGTTTTGTCAATACCTTATTAACAAAAAATTTTTATTTTTCAAATTTTCCTAAAAATCAGTAAATGACTGCGGAAATAAAAATGGAAATTTTGTCCGAATCTTGACGGTTTTCTCGACTTTCATCGCTATAATATATTGAAAAGAGATTTTTTTCACTCTTTAAATTATTTGCGACATATGATATAATTGATACACAAGACATTAGTGTAAAATTGAAAGGAGCAAGCTTATGTTCGGACTTATCAGAAAGAAAAAGCAGGAAGTCAGGGACAGGACGGTTTACATGGAGATTTACGGCGGCAACAAGGTATCATATCGGGTGACTTCGGGGAAAATGTATTACGATGATTCCGAAATAATTACCTATGGCATTGAAGTTGAGGATTCCAGAACGGGGCAAAAGGAAATTATCTCCGATTTTTCGAGGAATATTGAAGATGCGGTGGATTTTGCGGAAATGCTCATAACGGCGAGAATTCGCCCCTGCCGACTTTATAACCAGGCACTCAATTATCTTATGATTTCCATATGATACATAAAAACGTGACGCTCTATGTGTAGAACGTCACGTTTTCTTTGTCTTATTAATGTTTGCAAGGGGGTGACTTTCCACGGTATCACGCACTTTTTCTCCCGATATATGGGTATAAACCTCGGTTGTCGCCACGTGGGCATGCCCCAGCAATTCTTTCAGAGTCAGCATATCCGCACCGCCGTACTGATACATCAGAGTTGCCGCTGTATGGCGGAGTTTATGGGTAGTTATCCCCTTTCCGCCCAGACCTGCCGCTTCTATTGCATCCTCCACAATTTGCTGTACACGGCGTTTTGAAATACGCTTGTTTCTGTTGCTTATGAAAAGTGCAGGCTCATCCGCCGCCTTTTCGTTTTCACATCGAATGGCAAGATATTTTGTCAATGCGTCTATACAGGCATTGTTGAGGTACACCATTCGCTCCTTGTTGCCCTTGCCCAGAACTGTCATACTGGATTCGCTGAAATCAATGTGGGAGATATTAATTCCCACAAGTTCGCTCAATCGCATTCCGCAATTGAGAAACAGCGTCAGTATGCAGTAGTCACGAATAGAGTCGCTGTCATTGGAATTTGCCAGCAATTTCACGCTTTCGTCAAGTGAAAGATGCTTTGGCAGGGACTTTTTCGGTGACGGCACTTCAATATCCTTTGTGGGGTCCTCTTTGAGAAAATGAGTTGTCTTTGTCAGATATTTGAAAAAGCTCCGCAATGCCGAAAGCTTTCTGTATCGTGCTTTTTCCGCATTTTTTCGCTCATCTGCGGCATAGAAAATAAAGTTGTAAATATCGGTTACGGTAATTTTCCGCATATCATCAACGGTCATTGCCGATATGTCTATATCCTCCACATCTCCGCCAATATCAAGCCGATTTCCTCTGTAATATTTCAGGAACAGCCGTATATCAAGATAATATTCCTCAATTGTACGCTCCGAAAGCATTTTCACAACTTTCAGATGCTTAAGATAATCATTGAGAAAATCAGGATTATTTTTATTGTTAATCTTTTTCATTTATAGCACCCTATTATTGCTGATTTCATGGCATCTCTAAAAACTTGTTTGATTATTGCTCCACCAACTAAACCTTGCCGTCAAATACTCGGCATAAAGAAAATTTCTCTGCGTCAGAAAAACTTGAAATGCGGTAGCATAGCTGCTTTTTCTCAAAAAGGTTTTTTAGAGATATCCGTAAGATTTTCAAGAAATTCCCCTGCCTGTTCACCGTCCATTTGGGTATGGTGAAACTGAAAGGAAACAGGAAGATTATATCTGAAAAATTTTCTGCGGTATCTGCCCCATATGATAAAAGGATTATTGAAAATTCCGCTGTACATTCCCACAGCTCCGTCAATTTCAGTAACTACAACAGCTGATGTGCCGATTACCATACAGTCAGCGGATAAATCCCTGTCCTCGGATTTTTCCGCTGACTCTAACGTATATTTCAGATAATCGGCGTTAAATTTTTCAATATCCTCAGTATAAAGAATGTCACAGGAGCTAACTCCGCCGCTTTTATTCTTTACAATTAAATTTACCGCAATTTTATCATACTTTATTAATTTATCGCCAACAGGAAGCGTATAAAACTCATTTATTGCAGCTGCGGCTTTACCGATGCAATAACACATCAGCATATTGAATTTCAGTTTCTTCCTCTTTGAAATCTTAACAAGCCTTGTTACGTCAATGGTTCTGAATAGTGTAACCATTGGATTCGGAGCTTTCATCCACATTTGAAAGGCATATGCCCTTGATGTATCCTTTGGATTAACTTCAACTGCCATCTTATCCTCCTAAAATGCGGTTTACTTCTTCTAAAGTTGGCGGATTAAGAGGCAAAGGAAATCTTGAAATTGCAATTGCAGAGCAGGCACTTGCAAAACGAACAATTTCATCATCAGTCATACCCTTTAAAAGTCCGTAAACACAGCCTGCTTTGAATGTATCTCCTGCTCCGAGTGTGCTTTTAACCTCCACGGAAAAAGGCTTCATAGACTTCATCGGCTGACCTTTTCTGCCGTAAATCATATCCTTTTCTCCACGGGTAATAATTACAAGTCCCTCGGTGGTATCAGTCAGAAGCTGATATATTTCTTCAATTGACTTATCCCTGTACTCCTCACAGCCTGTACATTCCTTTGATACAACATTAATTTCACAATGCTGGTGGAGATAGCTGTCGTGACGGCTGTCAATGGTAACAAATGGCTTATTGTGCTTAACGCAAAGTTCTGCTGCCGCCTGTGTTTCTTCAAGGAAAAACGGGTCAATTGCCGCAGCTTTACATTCCGCTATATCAGCTTCTTTTGGCATATTCCAGCGTTTTTTCGCCCCCTCCTCATAAAGGGACTGAAACACTCCCATAGGTGAACGGACAAGTCCTGCAATTACCACATAATCCATTAAACCCTCATAATTTTCGTCAAAATAAAGTGACGACAAATCAACGGATTTATCCTTGTAGAACTCCTTTAAAAGAGGTGCAACCTCTGTGCCGATATGAGTTCCGTCAATTTTTACATTTGCTCCCAAAGATGAAAGAACAGTAGCCGCTGTGCCTGTTTCACCGCCGGGTAAAAAATATTTAGCCTTGATTTCAGAATATTCGTCAGGCTGTAAGAACTCCCCTTTAAGCAGAAAGGAATGAGTTCCGAGAATTTGTCCGTGCATATAAATTTCGCAATTCATAAATATCTCCCCCATTTATACGCTTGTGAAAACGTCCGCAACCTCTGAAATCGTCATATACGCTTTCGGGTCAACAGCGTGAACAAGCGTTCTCATTCGTGAAATCTGGAAACGGTTTACAATAAAATAAACAATATGCTTTTCTGCCTTTGAATAACCGCCCATAGCAGGCATAATTGTTGCTCCCGTTTCAAACGTAGTCATAAGAATTTCCGCTACCTCTGTAGGGTTTTCGGTGATAATCATAACTCCCTTCGAACGGTCAATACCCTCGACAATGAAATCCACGGTTTTCAGGGCTGCCATATATGTAACAATGGAATAAAGAGGCAAAATCCAGCTTCCCATTACAAATCCGCAGATTATATAAAGAATAACATTGTAAATCATAACAAATGTGCCTACAGTTATTCCCAGTTTTTTCGAAAAGATAACCGACATAACTTCAATTCCGTCAATCGCTCCGCCGAAACGGATTGTAAGACCGCTTCCCACACCCGAGATAATACCGCCGAACAACGCACAAAGGAGCAAATCCTGTTCCGCAAGGGGCGATGCAGTTGTAACATCAACAGGCAATACATCGGTAATCAGCCACGCCATTATGGAATAGACCGCAACCGCAAAAAGGGAGTAAATTGTAAATGCTCTCCCCTGCTTCTTCAGACCAACCAAAAACAGCGGTATATTGAGGATTACAAGGAATACTGAAAGGGAAACATTTCCCGATGTCAGCTGCGAAAGAAGCATTGAAGTTCCCGAAATACCGCTGTCGTACAGCTTTACGGGAGCAAGGAAAATAGTTACTCCGAAGGCATTGATACAGCCTGCGATTAAGAGAACAACAAAATTCCGCCAGCTCAGCTGATTTAAAATGTTCTTGATTGTCTTTGTCATAATTTTCATCTCCTGATATAATAATGTATACCTTTTTATTATATCATAAATAAACGAAAATTAAAAGCTATTTATATGAATATTTTTAAAAATAAAAGTTAGCCTATGCTATCGTTTTACCTTTTTAGCCGTTGTTGTTCCCTGTTTGCCCCCTGTATTTCTGTACTGCAAGGGCGACATACAGCTGTATTTTTTAAATGAGCGTGAAAAATGCTCCGAGGAATTATATCCGCACAGCTCCGCAATTTCATTTACCGTCTTATCACTTGTTGCTAACAGCGTCTGTGCATGCTCCATACGGCTTGAAAATACATCTTTCATATAAGATGTGCCAAACAAATCGTTATATATTTTATTTAAGTAACCCACAGATAAATTAAGCTTTTTTGCAATCATCGGTGCTGACATTTCAAGTCCCGGATTTTCATAAATTTCCTTTCGAAGCTTTTTCAATTCAGCTTCATAGGGAATTTTTTTCTCTGAACGGGCGTTTTTGCCAACTCCGCCTATATACAGAAGCATAGCCATAAGCAAGTTATGCTGAATCCTCTTTTTATCGAGATTTTCATTGTCAAACACCTGACAGGCAGTCTTTATCAGAAGCTCCAACGTATCATCTTCGCCGAGATAAACAGGAATATTAAAAGGTATATTCATTTCCTCCATTTCCTGCCTTTCCTCACGGGACAGCTGAAAACGCACCCAGTCATCCATATATTCCTCCCCTGCCGCATACAGACAATGGGGTACAGAGTTATCAAGAAGTATGGCGGTATTCGGGAATATATCGTAGTTAACATCTGATATTACAACCTTTGCACGAGTCTGAATAAGCAGAAGCTGCATACCGTTATAGCCGTCTTTTCGTTCAATTTTAAAATTTGCATCGTGTTTCCAATGGTAGCCTGCAAGTGAAATATACATAAAAAGCCTCCTTTTGTATCATTTAGCTTCTATACTTTAATTATAACTTAATTTTTTCCGTTTGTCAATGATAAGATAATCAAATTCATCATAAAAAGATACAAAAATATCATTGTTTTTTTCATATAAACAGGTTATAATATAGACAGAAAATATGAAGAAAGAATGAATGAAGTATGAATTCTATTCACATTCTGACATCTGAAAACACAAGGGGCGGTGTTTTCAGATGTACGGAAAAAATTATTTTGGGAGGTCATTTTTATGAACAACAAATTTAAGCGTACAGCCGCAGCTGCTATGTCAGTTCTGACAGCTGCAACAAGCCTTATTGTTCCTGCCGCTTCACAGACAATGTCTGCCGCAGCTAAATACGGAACAGGAAAAAATGTTATGGAATACCTTAACAGAGGAATTTCTGCAATTAACACAGACAATGGTATGCTCGTAAGCTGGAGATTCCTTGCTAATGATGCAGATGATGCAGAATTCAAGCTTTACCGTGGAAATGAACTTATTTATACAAGTAAAACAGGACAGGCTACCTGCTATCTCGATAAGGGCGGCAGCAGTTCTTCACAGTACAGAGTTGACTATATTTCGGGTGGAAAAGTTATAAATTCCGAGAAATGTTCTCTTATTTCCAACAAGGATTATTTCGATATTCCCCTCAACATTCCTAAGGGTTCAGGCTGCACATACAGTGCAAACGACTGCTCCGTTGGTGACGTTGACGGTGACGGTACATACGAAATTTTCGTAAAGTGGGACCCTTCAAACCAGAAGGATAACTCACAGGACGGCGACACAGGCAATGTTTACATCGACTGCTACACTCTTTCAGGAAAGCAGCTTTGGAGAGTTGACCTCGGAAGAAATATCCGTGCAGGCGCTCACTATACTCAGTTCCTCGTTGCTGACTTCGACTGCGACGGTAAGGCTGAAATGACTTGTAAGACAGCTGACGGTACTAAGGACGGTACAGGTAAGGTTATCGGCGACGGTTCCAAGAACTACCGCAACAGCAAGGGATATGTTTTAGACGGCCCTGAGTACTACACTCTTTTCGAGGGTGCTACAGGTAAGGCACTTGATACTGTTGAATACGCATTCCCCAGAGGCAAGGTAAGCGATTGGGGTGATAACTACGGTAACCGTGTTGACCGTTTCAATGGTGCTGTTGTATATCTTGACGGTCAGAAGCCCTCAGCTGTTTCAAACAGAGGTTACTACACACGTATGACAGTTGTTGCGTATGATGTTGTTGACAAAAAGCTTGTTGAGCGTTGGAAGTACGACTCAGGCAACGACGCTAAGAAGGGCTACCACAACGGTAACCACAACTGTATGCCTGCCGATGTTGACAACGACGGCAAACAGGAACTCGTACTCGGTTCAACTTGTATCGACGACAACGGAAAGCTTCTCTGGTGTAACGGACAGGGACACGGTGACGCTATGCACCTCGGTGATTTCCTCCCCAACAGAGAGGGACTTGAGCTTTGGATGTGTCACGAAGAAAAGCCTTGGGGCGTATCTCTCATAGACGCTAAGACAGGTAAGAATATCTTCCACAAGAACCATACAAAGGATACAGGACGTGCTTGCTGCGGTAATATCTATTCAAAGAATCCAGGTGCTGAATTCTGGGGTGCTACAGGCAATGATATTTTCGACGGCACAGGTAAGACTATTTCTACAACTAAGCCTGCTCAGAACTTCATGATTTACTGGGACGGTGACCTTGAGCGTGAAATCCTCGACGGTACAAAGATTGATGACTTTACAGACAGCGGAAAGATTAACAGACTTCTTACAGCTGACGGATGTGCTGCTAACAACGGTTCTAAGAACAACCCGGGTCTTGCAGCAGATATCATGGGTGACTGGCGTGAAGAACTTGTTGTAAGAACAACTGACAGCAAGTACCTCAGAGTTTACAATACAAAGTATACAACAAATACTCGTCTTACAACTCTTATGCACGACCCTCAGTATCGTTGTCAGGCAGCCGGCGAGCAGAACTGCTACAATCAGCCTGCACATCCCAGCTTCTACCTCGGTTCTGATGAGGAACTTCCTGAAAGACCGGCTGTTACAATCAATGGTGCAACAACTCCTCCCACACAGAATCCCACAACTCCTCCTGCTACAGAGCCTGCAACACAGCCTACAACTCAGCCTGCTACTCAGCCACCTACAAATCCTCCTGTTCAGCAGGGTAAATACATCACTAATATGAGTGTTAAGGATACTGACAACGCAGCTGATTGGAAGATAGTTACAGCTTCACAGGGCGGTCTTGTATTCGGTGACAGAGATTACACTTATACAAAGTTCCCCGCACAGCTCAATGGTGCAGAATCACTCCTTACAGCCTGCGATTCCAAGAACGCAACAGGTGACCTCGCTGAATTCACAGCAGGTGCAAAGACAGATGTTTATGTATTCCTCGATACAAGAGTTGAAACTGAAAACAATGTTCCATCTTGGCTCGGCAGTTGGACAAAAACTGATATGACAGCTGAAACAAGCAATGAAGTTTCATTCTCAGTTTATAAGAAAACTATCAATCAGGGCGAAAAGGTTGTTCTCGGAAACAACAATATGACAGGAAATGTTGTAAACTACACAGTATTCGCAGCAGCAGCTAATGAACAGCCTGCAACACAGCCTACAACAATTCCCACAACTCAGCCTACCACACAGCCTACACAGCCTGCAACTCAGCCTACAACAACAGCTCCTACACAGCCACCTCAGACAAATGTTGTTTACGGTGACGCAAACTGTGACGGTCAGGTAAGTATCGCTGACGCAGCTGCACTCCTCCAGTACATCGGAAATCCCGATAAGTACGCATTAACTGAGCAGGGAAAGAAAAATGCTGATTGTTATAATCCCGGCGACGGTCTTACAACTTCTGATGCTATGGCTATTCAGAAACTCGATGCAGGTATTATACCATCACTCCCACAAAATAATTGATTTCTTCCATACTATCCCTCACCCCGATTACAGTACAAACTGTAATCGGGGTTTTTACTTTATAACGCACAGTCTGATAGTTAAATTTTCATAATATGTATAAAAAATACAATCTGCATAATTATACTCTGCGGATTATTATTTTGTATTTCAACTACTATTATCATTATTTACCAAAGCCACTTTAACCGTATGTATAATATGTACAAAAAGAATACCAACAATTGTTATAAAATGTTAATTGAAATTTGTGCATTTTTCTGATATAATATAAATATAGAAAACCATAGGTTAACTATTTTTATTTGATTTTTACAACTATTGGAAGAAAATCAAAAAGGAGGGATTTAAGTGAAAAAAACATTCAATCTTTTAGTTTCTGTATTTCTGATTACTATTTTAATGCTTATCTCTGCCCCTGTCTGTGCCTTTGCCGATAACTCCTCCAATGAGAATTACAAAGCACTCATTGACACAGGTTTTGAATCAGGAGAATTTGAAGGCTGGTCATCTTTTGGCAACAGGTCGCAAATCTCTATAGACAACGCAAAAGCATACGGCGGTTTTTCTTCCCTTAAATCACATACAAGAGAAGTTCCGTGGAGCGGCCCTGCTCTCAATATTACCGATATTATAGATAGCGGCCACGAATACCTTTTCAGACTCTATGCCATTAGCGATACAGCACCCGAAATTGAAATTTCCCTTACTCTTAAATATGTAGATGATGCAGGTGCGGAAACATATGTCAATATGACAACTGCTACAGTAACTAATAAGAAATGGGAGTTCATTGAAGCTACCGCAACTATACCCGAAAATGCAACGGATATTATTTTTTATACAGAAACAATGGAAGGAACTGATGAGTTCTATATAGATGATGTTTCTATTTACGGCTATAAAGCTGTGCCTGATATAAAATACGAAGAAAATGAGGACGCATTGGAATTCAACTTTGAAACAGGACTGGACGGCTGGATTCCAAGAGGTGAAATCTCTCTGGAACTTAGCGAAGATTTCAAATATTCAGGTGACAAATCCCTGTATGTTGCCAATAAAAAAGAATTCTGGAATGCTCCTATGGTCAGAATTACTAAAGTCAATCCCGGTATAAATTATACCTATTCGGCTTACGTTATGTATATCGACAAACATTGCGACGACGACCACTTCTTCTCAATAAGACTTCAGTACAACCTCGACGGCGAGGAAGTCTACTCCACAATCAAGAGCAAGCGGCTTCAGAATGGCACTTGGTCTAAAATTTCAGGAGATTACATTCTTCCCCATAACGCTACCGATGTATACTTTTATATAGGAACCGATGAAGATGAAGGCATTTTCACAGAAAATATTGCATTTTATGTAGACAACGTAAAAATCACAGACAGCAGTGCAGCTCTGAAAACAAGAAGACAGCACACCGCAATTATGTGTGTAGTTTTATTGGTAATTATTACGGTTAATGTATTCCTGATAAAGCTTTTCATTAACAAACAGCGTGAAACTAAAAAGACACTTCTTGCTTCCACATTGGACGCAATGACAGGTACTAAAAATCGCAACACTTACGAAAAATATGTTGAGGAACTTGAAAAAAATCCCGAAAAATGCAAGAATCTTTATGTTATGGCTTGTGATGTAAATTTCCTCAAATACATCAACGATAACTACGGTCACGACTGCGGCGATAAAGCTATTATCCGCTGTGCATCTGTTCTTCTGAGAGTCTATGGCAAAAAAGGTACGGTTTACCGTATCGGCGGCGATGAGTTTATGTGTTTCTCAAATTCAAATCTCCTTGACGCTGTAAAAGTAGAATTTGCAAGAGAAGCTCTTGATTATAAAGGCTATCCTTTCTCAGCTGCCGCCGGAATCGCTCACTACGACCCACAAATCGACCTTGACGGTCCCGACATAAAAACTCTTATTACAAGAAGTGATAAGGCAATGTACAAACATAAAGTTGAAATAAAGAAAAATACCGATTTTATCAACTGATTTCAACAGTTTTTGTTATAAAAAACAAATATATCACAATAAATGGTTGATAATAAGCTGAAATAGCAATAATCGACTTGTATAATTCATAAAAAATTAATAAAATATAATTAAAGAACAACAGCAAAAGCTGATTCCTGCTTCTTGCTGTTGTTCTTTAGGGGGACAAAGGTGATTATAAAATCTTAAATTGTTTAACGGAATCCTCGAATGTAAAGTAAAAATATTAAACATTCAATTCGGATTCCCGTCTAAAGAAAGTGGGGTTTTACATGAACAAATTATTCAGAAAAACTGCCTGCGGATTTTTAAGTGCAATTGTCGGTACTGTGCTGATTCCTGCATCTATTACCGCAAACGCTTATCAGGAAACAGGCAAAAAAGACGGTTACGACTGGGAGCTGTGGAATCAGGACGGCAAAGGTACAGTCAGTATGGATGTGGGCGACAACGGCTCTTTCTCATGCAGCTGGAGCGGTATCGAAAACTGCCTTTTCCGTACAGGTCAGAAATTGGGAAGTACAAAGACTTATGACCAGTATGACGGCATTTACCTCGACTACGATGTAGATTATTTCCCAAAGGGCAACTCCTATATGTGCGTTTACGGCTGGACTGAAAACGGCAAGGGAACTCATCCTACTGTTGAGTATTATATCGTTGACGCATGGGGTTCATGGCGTCCGCCCGGAGCAAATAATCCTCTCGGAACTGTTGAGGCTAACGGCAATACTTACGATATCTACAGAACAGAAAGAATAAATCAGCCTTCAATTCACGGTACAGAAACTTTCTACCAGTATTGGAGTGTTCGTCAGGATAATCCTGCAAGAAACAATGCTGAAACTCATATCGCAGGAAGAATCAGTATTTCCAAGCACTTTGACGCATGGGAAGAAGCAGGAATGGATATGAGCGGTGTTATGTACGAGGTTGCTCTCAATGTTGAGGGCTATCAGTCTAACGGCTCAGCTAAGGTAAATTCAAATCTTGTTACATACGGCAAGGGCGACGGCGATGAGGGAAAAGTTGAAATCCCCACAGAGCCTGTTGAACCCGATGAAAACGGTTACTACTATAACGATACCTTTGAAAGCGGTGTCGGTGATTGGTCAGGCAGAGGTGCTGCTTCTGTAGAGGCAAGCAATGGTACTCTTGCTGTTACAGGCAGAACTGAGTCATGGAACGGTGCAACTACATATCTTGACCCTGCTGCATTCAAGGCCGGCGAAACATACAGCTTTGGTGTTGATGTAATGCAGAACGAATCTTCTTCCGAGGATTTCAAGCTCACATTACAATGCACTCTTGACGGTGAAGAACAGTATCTCTGTGTTGCAGAGGGTTCAGCTTCCAAGGGTGAATGGGTTACACTTTCAAACGATGCTTACACAATTCCCGAAGGTGCTAAAAACTGCTCTATCTATGTAGAAACAGTTGACACCACAACGGATTTCTTTATTGATAATGCCGCAGGCGGTATTAAGGGGGTGATCGGGGGCAACGGGAGTGTCACGCCACCTTCTTCCAAGGTGGTTATCGGTGACCTTAATAGTGACGGCGTTGTTGACGTTTTCGATCTTATTCTGGAAAGAAAAGCAGTGGTAAATTCATTTACAGGCTCTGTTAACAATAATGCTGCTGATATTGACGGCAGCGGTACTATTAATGTAAACGATCTCGTTCTTCTCTCTAAATTCCTCCTTGGCGAAATTGACAAATTCCCTGTAGTTACAACAACTACCACTAAGCCAACCACAACAACTGCAACAACTACAAAACCAGTTGTTACTACTACAACTACTGCAAAGCCCAACACAGGCAATATTGACGGTGCAGCTTATATGGATTCTCTGAGAAATTCTATTACAGCTAATGTACCTTCAAATATTACAGGCGGTGAAAACAGCAGCTGTAAGGAAGAAAAAATCACCTACTATTCATCTGTTGCCAAGAAGAATAAAAAGGCAGTTGTAATTCTTCCTCCTAACTACAGCACAAGCAAGAAATACCCTGTTGTTTATGTAAACCACGGTATTTTCGGTACTGAAAGCGATATGGTAGGCTATTGCAAATCTATCGGCGGAAATCTTATGGCATCAGGCGAGGCTGAGGAAATGATTCTCGTTAGCTGTGCTATGTACACAAGCCAGACTTCCGACCAGTGTGCAGGCTTCTCAGCTGAGGAATGTGCTAAGTACGACGCATTCAGAGAAGACCTTATTGAGTGCCTCATGCCCTATATGGAGGAGAATTACTCCGTAGCTACAGGCAGAGAAAATACAGGTATCTGCGGCTTCTCAATGGGCGGCAGAGAATCCCTCTACATCGGTATTACAAGACCTCAGTACTTCGGATATATCGGTGCAGCATCCCCTGCTCCAGGTATCACACCTGCACAGGATATGTTTATGACTCATCCCGGAAATATGCAGCCCTCCGAATTCAAGATTCAGGATCACACATATGACCCATACTTCCTTATGATTACAGGCGGCACAAATGATACTGTTGTTGGTACATTCCCCAAGGAATATCACGAAATGCTTACAACTAATGGTCAGCCTCATATCTGGCAGGAAATTCAGGGCGGCGGTCACGATACAAGCTGTATCAATCCTTTGATGTACAACTTCCTCAAGAACGCTTTCAAGGCAGGCAAATAATCACATAATTCAAAATCGCCACGGAGAAATCTGTGGCGATTGTTTTTGTGTCTGTTTTTAATTCACAATAAATTTCCCCTTTGTCTGACATCAACTGCCTGACAAAGGGGAATTTTTTTGTTTTATTTTTCTTCAAGGCTGCCGAACGCATCAGCTACAACCTTTGCGGCAGGAGCCTTTGTAAATGAGCTTACTACAGGAACAACAATAAGTGAAACTATCATTGCCACCGCACCTGCATTTACAGGCGAAAGAAGATTGAGCGGGCAGTTGAGTTCAATTACTGCCTGCTTTAATCCGTCAAATGCAGGGATATTCATGCTGAACAGAATCATATGACCAACTGTAATTCCAAGACCTGTTACAAAGCTTGCCACAACTGCGGCAATTGATGCCTTTTTCATAAATAAGCCGTAGAGGAATGGACCAAGGAATGCACCTGATAATGCACCCCATGAGTATGACATAAGAGTTGAAATTGAAGCATTTTTATTGCAGGCAATAATTACGGAAATTACAAGGAATACTGCAATAAAGATACGGATACAGAGCATCTGCTTCTTATCATCGAAATCCTTGACTCTTGGCTTGATAAGGTCATTTGTAAGAGTTGAACTTGATGTAAGAACGAGCGATGAAAGAGTTGAAAGTGATGCTGAAAGAACAAGTACAACTACAAGTCCGATAAGCATATTCGGAAGTGCCTGTTGAATAAGTGCAGGTACCATTGTGTCATATACAGGCTTGCCGTTTACAACTTCTATAAGTGTCTTGCCGCTTTCCTCTGCATTTGTTGTGCAGTAAAGGCGTACAAATCCGCCCATAAAATATGAACCGCCTGCAACTACAAATGCAAAGAATGTGGAAATAATCGCACCCTTTTTAATTGCCTCATCATCTCTGATAGCGTAGAACTTCTGCACCATCTGTGGAAGTCCCCATGTACCGAGAGATGTGAGAATTACAACTCCGAGAAGATTTATGGGGTCAGGTCCGAAAAGTGAACCGAGAGTGTTTGCAGGTGTACTCTTATCGGAAATAGCATTGAGAGAATCAAGTGCCATTGAAAGTCCGTCTTTCTTTTGAACTGTAAGCATTACTACAGTTGCAATACCGATAAGCATAATAATTCCCTGTACAAAGTCATTTACAGCTGTAGCCTTGTAACCGCCGAGAATTACGTAAATAGCGGAAAGAAGTGCCATAAGCACAATTATAATTGTTCCGCCGTTTTCGCCTAAGTCAAATACCATTCCGAAAAGTCTTGACAAGCCGTTGTAAACTGACGCTGTGTAAGGAATGAGGAAGATGAAAACGATAAGTGATGTAACCGTTTTGAGAGTTGAGGAGTCAAAACGCTTCTCGAAAAATTCGGGCATTGTCTTTGCACCCATATGCTTTGTCATCAATCGGGTACGTCGTCCGATAAGGAAGAATGGAATAAGACTTCCGATAATCGCATTGCCTATACCAACCCATGCGGCAGATACGCCATAGCTCCAGCCGAACTGTCCTGCATAACCGATAAATACAACAGCTGAAAAATAAGTTGTACCATAGGAAAATGCTGTCAGCCATGAGCCGACATTTCTTCCGCCAAGCATAAAGTCATTGGCGGATTTTGTTTTTCTCGAGGTGTAAAAACCTATACCTATCATTACTGCTACATAAATGCCCAGTATTATAAAGGTAGCGGCTTTTGAACTCATAAAATCACGTCCTTTCAAATGTGTAAAGCTTGAAAGCTTTAAATTAATAAAGTGTATGTTAATACTATACCATATTTTCCGCTAAATGTCAAGGGTTTTTGAAGAAAAATCATTGAATTATGTCGTATTATGTGATATAATTGTTCCTGTAAAAAAATCCAATTTTTTTTTGAAAATCTTGTAATGTTTCCGAAAATCATACGTCTTATAGACAGAAAGGAGGAAATGAAATGTTTGAAGAGCTCTACAAAACATACTTTCACGATATATTTTTATATTCAAAATCCCTTTGCAAAAATGACAATCTTGCAGAGGAACTGACGCAGGAAACCTTTTTCAAAGCCCTGAAATCCATTGATAAATTCAAGGGTGACTGCGATGTCAGAGTGTGGCTGTGTCAGATTGCTAAATATACTTTTTATGATTACTGCCGAAAAAATAAACTCCGTGACTTTGAGGAATTCCCCGAAGATACGGTTGATACGGGAGTTTCCATAGAAAATGCCCTTGAAGATGAGGGAACAGCCGAACTGATACATCAGATACTCCACGATATGAAAGAGCCTTACAAAGAGGTGTTCACTTTGAGAGTATTCGGTGAACTTTCCTTTAAGCAGATTGCCCGACTATTCGGCAAAACCGAAAACTGGGCGGCGGTGACTTTCCACCGTGCAAAATTAAAAATAATCGACACTATTCAAAAACAGGAGGAAAACTATGAATAACAAATGTGACATAATCAAAGACCTGCTCCCCCTCTACGCTGAAAATATGTGCAGCGATGATAGCAGGCAGGCTGTAGCGGAGCATATCGCTGAATGTGAAAGCTGCCGCAATGAACTGAAAAAAATCAATACAGATGTTGCCATTCAGGCTGATTCCGATGTTTCAATGTTCAAGCGTATAAAAAAGCGTGCAAGAATTGAAAAAGTTGTTATTTCAATTGTCAGTATTGTATTTGTACTGTCTGCTTTGTGGTTTGCACAATTTTTTCTTATTAATACGGACTGTGCTATGGACTATGAGAAATACAATTTAGCTGAAAATGTAAAAGTTGAGGTTGACGAGGACGGTTTGCTGTGGCTTTGTACTGATAACGAAGCGTCAACATACGATTACTATTATCCTATGCCTGTTGACGCAAACGGCATAAAAATGGGCGAAGACGGCTTTGATAAAAACAATAAAGGAAGCTTCAATGTGACATTTCATCACCGTAAAGTTAATGAACTTGCAATGATTCAAATGCCTGGACAGAAAAAACGCACACCGTTATTCAACATAAATGAAAAAGAATATAAATTTGTAAAATATTATGATGAGAACACAGACACAGAGTATGTACTTTGGGAAAGAGGTTAATTATGATAGAGAGAAAATTCAATAAAGCCGCAATTATTTTTTCGGCACTTGCTTTTATTGCAGGCTGGTCAGGAGTACTGTTCAGCATACCTGCATTTGTATTCGGCATAATTGCAATTGTCATTTCCATAAAAAAGAGAGAAACACACCTTGTAAAACTCCCCGTGTTTCTGTCTGTAATTGCAATAATTATGGGAATATTTGATTTACTTTTATTCCACACGAACTTATTTTTCCCTGTTTAAGCAAAACAGCAATAAATATATTGAAAGATACAAAATAATATGATATAATTAAAGCGGAGAGTGAATTTCATTCTCCGCTGTTTTATTGCACAACAATACTTTTGGAAAGAGGTTAATTATGATTGAGAAAAAATCCAACAATACAGCACTTGTCGTTGCTTTTTTAGGAATACTTGCAGGCTGGCTGTTTCCGCCATATTTTTATGTTCCAATTATTCTTGGCATAATTGCTATTATCATTACTGCTGCAATGCGGAAAAAATATTTTGTTACACTCCCCCTTTGCCTGTCAATAGCCGCAATTATTATGGGAATTTATGATTTCCTTTTAGTTCACACAAATCTGTTTCTGCCAAAATAATAGAAATAACTTTGTTGAAAAAACAGCAATAATTATGTTGAAATCCGCAAAATAATATGATATAATAACATCAGAGAGTGAGATACATTCTCTGAAAAAGGGGTTCTCTAAAAACCGGAACACGAGTGAAATTTCGTACATGACTAATATCAGTTACAAGGCAACAAACCGCAGTAATACTTTGTGTATTGCAAGGTTTGTTAACACAGTAAATGATGTTTGTCATAGAAAGTTCACCGTGAGGGAGGTTTTTAGAGGTTCCCTAAAGAAAATGAGAGGAAAACTACTATGAAAGCACTACTTATCGGCGGAACAGGCACTATAAGTTCCGCAATCACAAAGCGACTGGCTGAAATCGGCTGGGAAACATATCTCCTTAACCGTGGAAACAGAAACGGCAATGTTCCCCAAAATGTTAAGCTTATCACCGCTGACATCAACATCGAATCCGAAGCAGCAGCTGCTCTTGGAGATATGAAATTCGATGTTGTCTGCGATTTCATCTGCTTCCACCCCGAACAGGCAGAACGTGATTTCCGCCTTTTCAACGGCAGAACAAAACAGTTTATTTTCATAAGCTCCGCTTCTGCTTATCACAAACCTGTATGCGATTACAGAATTACCGAAGGAACTACCCTTGCCAATAAATACTGGGAATATTCACGAAATAAAATTGCCATTGAGGAACTCCTTATGAAGCACTATCGTGAGGACGGATTCCCTGTAACTATTGTCCGCCCAAGCCATACCTATGACGAAAGAAGCGTACCGCTGGGCGTTCACGGAAATAACGGCAGTTATCAGGTAATTAAGCGAATTATGGAGGGTAAGCCTGTTATTATTCACGGTGACGGCACTTCCCTTTGGACTATCACTCACAATTCCGATTTTGCTGTGGGATTTACAGGACTTATGGGCAATCCTCACGCTATCGGCGAGGCATTTCATATCACATCTGATGAATCTGTCACATGGAATCAGATTTATCAGACAATTGCTGACGCTCTCGGTGTTGAGCTTAAACCCTATCACGTTTCCTCAGACTTCCTTGCAGATGTAAGCGATTACGACTTAACAGGCAGTCTTACAGGTGATAAGGCACAATCCGTTGTATTTGACAATTCCAAGATAAAGCGTGTTGTTCCCGAATTCAAGGCAACTGTTCACGTTGAGCAGGGAATCCGCAAAACTGTGGAATACGTACTCTCCCACCCCGAATGTCAGATTGAGGACCCCGATTTTGACAGCTGGTGCGATAAAGTTATTGACGCACTTGAAAATGCAAAGAAAATTCTGAATAGATAAAAATTTAAGGGACGTTCTGAAAAACACAGAACGTCCCTTTTCTAAGCAGAACTGATATATTAATCATTCATTTCATCAGGATCATCTAAATCATCAAGGGGATCAGTAAACATTATAGTGAAAGCATTAGGATCACGTCGGCTTTTAGCTTTATATTCCTCATACTCTGCTGTTGTCTGCTCATTTAACTGTTTTCTAAACATTTCAAGTATTTGTTGAATTCGTTCATTCTGTTCCTGTTCTTCTTTATTTTTTAAACAGCTATCTAATTCATTAAGTCCCATTATTTCATATCCTCTCCAATATAAGTATGACTTTCCTCTTATTTCAAGAACTTTTCCCATTCCCCCAATAATATTATAATTGGCAGCACCGCTTTCTGACAATATCTCACCTTACAATCAATAATTAAATTATCAAATCAAACTCTTCAGTTCTATCCAAATATACATCAACATCCTCAAGTTTTTCAAATGGACTGCCACAATCACCATATACTTTCAATGCTTCTTTAAAAAGTTCATCTACTTCTTTTGTATATTGAATATCGTTTCTCTTCGTTCCAAAACCTCCTCTCCATGTGATATTATTACCTTTTATATATCTACCCATTTCATAACAGTAAATTTTGTCGTTTACAACAAGAGCAAATTTAAACAAATCCGGTAGATATTCACCACCATTAGCATACTCAAACAAAATAACATTTCGTTCTCTATCTATTGTCCACATAGTGGGTGTATATGGTTTTCTATATCCAGGAATTGCAAATTCTCTTTCATCATTTTCTTCAACCCATTCATTAATAAAAGCCATAATTACCTCTTTCATATGGAAGTATTTACTCAGCGCTTCCTCGCCTTTTATTTGATATTTAAAGTATTACGTCAACATCCTCAAGTTTTTCAAATGGACTACCACAAGCACCATATACTTTCAATGCTTCTTTAAAAAGTTCATCTGCTTCTTCTGTATATTGAATATTGTTATCCTTAGAGCCGAATCCTCCTTTCCAGATAATATTCTCATCTGTTACTGTTCTGCTCATCTCATAGCAGAATACTTCATCATTTACTACAAGAGCGAATTTATATAAATTTGGTAAATACTCGCTTCCACGAAAATAAGTGAATAAGATTACATCTCGCTCATCATCTATTGTCCACATAGTGGGTGTATAGGTCTTATTATAACCAGGAATTAAAAATTCTTTTCGATTTCTAATCTTTACAAATTTATTAACAAAAGCCATAATTACCTCTTTCATATGGAAGTATTCACTCAGCGCTTCCTCGCTTTTTATTTGATATTTAAAGTATTACAACAACTTCTTCTGGTTCATCAAATGGACTGCCAGAATGCCCATAAACTTTCAATGCTTCTTTAAAAAGTTTATCTGCTTCTTCTGTATATTGAATATTGTTATCCTTAGAGCCGAATCCTCCTTTCCAGATAATATTCTCATCTGTTACTGTTCTGCTCATTTTATAGCAAAACACCTCATCTTTTACTACAAGAGCAAATTTATAAAGATTAGGGAAATAATCATCTCCACGAAAATAAGTGAATAGGATTACATCTCGCTCATCATCTATTGTCCACATAGTGGGTGTATAGGTCTTATTATAACCAGGAATTGCAAATTCTCTTTCATCATTTTCTTCAACCCATTCATTAATAAAAGCCATAATTACCTCTTTCATATGGAAGTATTCACTCAGCGCTTCCTCGCCTTTTTTTGGTATTTAACCTCTCACGTTTATCAACCAGCATTTCATCTTGTTCAGGAGCTTATACTGCATATAAAGAGTGATGTGTCAGATAACGCAATGTTGTTTCGTATGTTATTTTGTTTCCCATATGAACACCTCCTTACCTTATTTCTATTTTAATAATATCACATTAATAATAATTTGTCAAGGGGTTTTTGAAAATTTTCAAAAAAAAAATTTTTTATCTGTAATTTCGGAGTTTAATTATTATGAAAAACATAAAATCCCCTTAGTGTAGTTTCGAATGTCTACTCTAAGGGGTTATACCAATCAATAAATAAAGGGCATCTCTAAAGATATTTTTATTTTCTGTTCATCATTTCGTCTACGATTTCCTTGAATATCGGGGCGGCACTATCGTTGCCGTAACCGCCATGCTCTGCAAGAACTGTTACTGCATATCGTGGATTGCTTGCAGGGAAAAATCCCGTAATCCAGCCGTGGCACAGCTCCTCGCCGTTTTCGTCAAAAATTCCCGTCTGTGCCGTTGATGTTTTTGCCCCTGCTCGGACATACTGTGGAGCAGCCTTGGAATTTTCATTGTCATAAATTGCTCCTATCATCATTTTTCGCAATTCCCCTGCCGTTTCCTCCGAAATCACACGGGAAGAAAGGGCTGATTTTTCATTGCTAACTGTTTCTCCGTCAATGGTAATTCCCCTTATAAGCCGCAGCAAACGAAGTTTTCCGCCATTGGCAATTGCACAGGTCATCTGATTAATCTGCAAGGGCGTAGCGGTTAGTTTTCCCTGCCCGAATGAAAAATTGGCAAGCTCAGCCGGTACACGCAATTCCTCAACAGAGGGCAGAACTCCTGCCGATGAAATAATACCCGATGCAAGATGAATTTCCCTGCCAAATCCCATATTATAGGCAAGGGAACGGTATTTACTCATGTCAAGGCATTGACTCAGACTTATAAAATATGGGTTGCAGGAATTTGTCATCGCCTCTTTCATATTCTGTGTGCCGTGACCGCTTCTGTTGTGACAGCCAAATGACAGCTCCCCCATTGAAAATTCACCGCCGCAGTTGCACATAAATCCCGACAAATCCTCATCAATGCCCTCACAAGCGGTTATCAGCTTAAAAATTGAACCTACGCTGAACGAGTAAAGACAGCGATTTATCATAGGGCAATTTTCATCTTCAAAAGCGGCTGAAAGGTTATTCATATCATACTGCGGAAAGCTTGCCATTCCCAATATATCACCATTTTTCACATCCGATACTACAATTGCTCCCTTTTCAAGGGAACTGCCTGCTTTTTCGCATATAGCCTGAATTTCGCTGTCTAAAGTTGTCACAACTCCGCTTTTATCCTTTGTACTCCGCATAACGGATTTTCCGCCGCCTATGAGAATATTTCCGTGGCCGTCAGTTGAATATGTGACGCTGTTTTCTGTATAGCCTGTGCGGAGAATTTTGTTGTAGGCATATTCCAGTCCGCTTACACCTTTTCCGTCGGAAATATAGCCGATTATATGAGGAGCAGAAATTTTTTCACCATATCTTTCAGGGATTTCAAAAAAAGTCAACCCCTCATTTTCATCACCTTTTCTCACACATTCAAAGGCAAAAGGCTGACCTTTTTCGTATTTCCTTTCAATAAAATCTCTGTCAACTCCCAGTTGTAAAAGTTCCTCCAATGAGTTTTCAGATGGAACTGCAACTGCCGCAATTCTTTTTTCAGTATTGACAAAGGGCTGAAAATTCCTGTCATATATCGTGCCGCCGCTTTCCCCTGCGTGTATAGTTACATAGGCACTATCCGCCGCTGTACGGACATATTCACGCTTTTGCGAAAGTGAAAAAAAGTTGAGAGCTACGCCGAAAAATGCAAAAAAGAAAAATATCGCAAGTATAAGTATTCCGTATTCCCCACGTTTACGCATAATATCACCTCAGCCGTATTATCTGCGTTTTATGGAAAAATATTCAGCTTGTGAGAACAGCATAATTTACAAGGCAACTTATGACTTGACAGGCGGCAAGGATAAATGTTATAATATGATTGAAAGGAGCATTATATGAACAAGAATTTAACTACCGCCCCCAAAAGAGGCAAAAAACTCATCATTTTATTACTGATTTTGATTATCGCTGTCATTCCCGTTGTATATATCCGTGCAAATCCCAAATGGACACCAACGGAAATTACCATAAAACCGTCAAAAATTGATTACAAAGTGCAATGTGTTAATTCAGAGGGAATGACGCTAAAAAGCCGTATAACTCCCCCCGAAGGCTACAGCAGAGTTCCTGTTGAAAGCGGAAGTTTTGCCGAATATCTGCGGAATTATCCCCTGCACCCCGACAAAATTATGCTGCCTGTATTCAACGGAAATGTTCTCAATACCGACTCCCCTGCAATTTTTGACATAAGCCTTGGCAATGAGGGATATCAGCAATGTGCCGACAGTATTATAAGGCTCTACAGCGACTATTTCTACGAAAATCAGCAGTTTGACAAAATTTCCTTTGAATTTTCAAACGGCGATGTCTGCAATTACAATCGTTGGCGAAAGGGAAAAAGAATGTTGGCTCTTGGCGATTTTTCCTGCGAAATTCCTGCTGGTTTTCCCGATGACAGCGAACAGGGTTACAGAAATTATCTCAAATCCGTTATGAATTATGCGGGAACTCTCTCCCTTATCAACGAATCAAAGCCGATTTCTCCCGATGAAATGCGTATCGGCGATATTATCTGCGATGAAACCCACGTTGTTCTCATAGTTGATGAGGCGGTCAATGAAAAGGGCGAAAAAGTCTACCTTATCGGGCAAAGCTTTATCCCTGCCGTTTGCTTTCATATCGTTACAACCACAAACGGTGATGCTGCTACTCCTTGGTTTACACAAGAACAGTTTGAACAGGAATCATTTACAATTGACAGTTTCGGATTTTCCAAAAACAATATCCGCCGTTGGAAAGACGGATTTTAACCCATAACTAAACTTTTCACAAGGGCATCTCTAAAAACTCGTTTGATTAAAGAAAAAACAGATAGGTATGACAGCTGCAAGGAAACCTTCCGAAGGCGTGCTGTCGCACTCCAAGGGAGGTTGACGAAGCAGATGACGTGCATAGCTGTTTTTTCTCAAA
>JAFSBM010000184.1 GCA_017437285.1 Ruminococcus sp.
CACTGTACTTCGGCACGAGCATTACCGGTGACGAAATCCCCGATGTAGAGGGAGAAAACTACTTCGACAAGGAGGACTTTGAAAATGAAGAATAAGCAGAAAAGAAAAAAGGAATTAACCCCACAGCAGCAGGAACGCATCGTAACCAAAGAATACTTTGACCGCATTGCACCGGGCGTTGTGCGTTTCTACACCGACCACTATATCTGTGGGAACTTCTACAAATCCTGCTGGGCTGTGACGGAATATCCTCCCACCACGGAGGAAACAGCAATCCTTGCGCACCTTGCAGACCGCAACGGCGTGACCTTGCGTATCTACAACCGCCTGGTCAACAGCATGGAACAGCGTAAGATTGTTCAGCAGGCAATGCGTAAGAACCACATGATGACCACAACTAACGATGTCTCCGAGTCGGTCAAGGCACAGGATAACATCAATGATGTAGTGGAATTGCTGTCTGAACTTCGCAGAAACAAAGAACCTCTCCTGCACACGGCTGTGTTCATTGAGCTGAGAGCGACGACGGAGGATAAGCTCCGTGAGCTGCAGGCGGACATTCAGATGGAGCTTACCAGATCGAAGATTTCTGTTGACAGACTGCTCCTCCGCCAGAAAGAGGGCTTCCTCGCTGTGCTTCCTTGCGGCAATAATGTGTTCGCAAGCCAGTTTGAAAGAGTCCTGCCTGCATCAAGTGTGGCAAATCTGTATCCGCTGAACTATTCGGGCAAGACCGATCAGCACGGATTTTATATCGGGCGTGACAAGTACGGCAGTAATGTGCTTGTAGACTTTGACAAGCGAACCGAGGACAAGACCAACTCCAATGTTCTTATTCTCGGCAACAGCGGTCAGGGCAAGTCACATCTGTTGAAACTGCTCCTCTGCAATCATCGTGAGGCAGGCAAAAGTGTGTTGGTACTCGATCCGGAGAGTGAGTATCAGGAACTGTGTGCAAACCTCGGCGGCACCTATATCGACATGATGTCGGGAGAATATATGATTAATCCGCTGGAACCCAAGGCTTGGGGTGAAGCGGAAAAGAACATCGACGCTCCCGAAGTGTTCAGAAAGGTCACAAGACTGAGTCAGCATATCTCCTACCTCAAGGACTTTTTCAGAGCATACAAGGACTTCACCGATGCAGAAATCGACACCATCGAAATTATGCTGATGAAGCTCTACGGCAGATTCGGTATGGATGACGGTACAAACTTTGATCAGTTCACAGCCGAGGACTACCCGACCATGAGCGACCTCTACGAGCTTATCGAAAAAGAATTCATGGCATTTGACAGTGAGAAAAAGCACCTGTACACCGAGGAAATGCTCCAGAATATCTGTCTCGGATTGAACTCCATGTGTAAGGGTGCGGAGGCGAAATACTTTGACGGGCATACCAATATCCGTGATGCAGCGTTTATCTGTTTCGGTGTGAAAGGTCTTATGGATACCAATAAGCGTCTCAAGGATACGCTTCTTTTCAACATTCTCAGCTATATGAGCAATCAGCTCTTGGGTAAGGGAAACACGGTTGCAGCCGTCGATGAGCTGTACCTCTTCCTCACCAACATGACGGCAATTGAATATATCCGCAACGGCATGAAGCGTGTGCGTAAAAAGGAGTCCTCCTTTATCTTGGCGTCGCAAAATATCGAGGATTTCCTCCTGCCCGAAATCAAAGAGTTCACAAAGCCGCTGTTCAGTATTCCGTCCCACCATTTTCTGTTCAATGCAGGTCAGATCAATCCGCAGGAGTATATGGACGCACTGCAGCTTGAAGAATCTGAGTTCAATCTCATTCGCTATCCGGAGCGTGGTACCTGTCTCTATCGCTGTGGTAATGAAAGATATCTCCTGCAGGTGATTGCACCGAGCTACAAGGCAACGCTGTTTGGTTCAGCAGGAGGTAGATAATATATCTGGACTTTTTCCTTGTCCTGTGGTATAATATGTAAAAAAGAAAAGAGGTGTCAGGGAATGAAAAAGACAAGTGTATTCATCAGTTTAATCCTCCGTCACAAGCCCGAAGTCATCGGCATTGCCCTTGACGCTCACGGCTGGGCTGATGTGCAGGAACTAATTGCAGGCATCAACGCTACAGGCAAGTATCGGATTGATATGCCGATGCTCGAAGAAATCGTGCGGACGGACAACAAACAGCGTTACAGCTTCAACGAGGATAAAACAAAAATCCGTGCAAATCAGGGACATTCCATTCAGGTGGATGTGGAACTGAAAGAAGCGGAGCCGCCTGAGATTCTCTACCACGGCACTGGAGAAAAGTATGTGGAGTCCATTCGAAGTGAAGGATTAAAACCAAAATCCCGTCTGTATGTGCATCTGTCAAAGGACATGGAAACGGCCGTGAATGTAGGCAGCAGACACGGAAAGCCGCACATCTTCAAGGTGCATACAGGAGAAATGTTCCGACAGGGCTATAGGTTCTGGCTATCGGAAAACGGTGTATGGCTGACAAAGGCTGTGCCAATTGAATATTTAGAAGAAACATGAGTCGATTGCAAGAGCAGTCGGCTCTTTTCTTTTTGGGGGTGATTGTATAAAAGAAATTTTGATAAAGCTCGCTTTGGATATCCTCGGTGACAAGGAAACCAGAGAGAAGATCGGCATTGTGATTCTGAGTATCGTTGTGGGTGTGGTTCTTCTGCTCTTCGCACCTGTGGCTGTGCTGATGACCATGGGCGAAATTGAACCGCCGGATGTATCGGGAAACTTTGATCAGGCGGCGTGGATGCAGTCACTTAACAGCGAGCAGCAGGATAAAATCACACAAATGGAATCCGCAGGTCAGCAGATTGCATCTGCCATGGAGTTGGCAGGTGTTCGTGAGCAGACTATCAAGGCACAGCTCATTTATATCTCCTGCTTCGATGATGTAGTAGTGGATGACTTCAATGCCTATGCGAATCTGTTCAAGGATTCCCAAGACGATGCAGCTCTCATCGACAGCATCAATCAGACCTACGGGCTGGAAATTGTGTACGAGGACTTCATGCGAAGCTATGCTCTCATCAGTCACGTTATCATCAATCCGTATATGTTCACGGACGCACAGACGAAGAACTCAACTGACCTTGTGATATGGGCAAGGCAAGCTTACGAAAACGGCTGGGGTTATGTGTACGGCACCTATGGGAATATCCTGACAGAGGAACTCCTGCAGGACAGAGCCTCCATGTTCGGAGAACAGGTCATAGGCTTTGAAGATTTTATTCGTGAGAACTGGATGCGGAGAAGAACCGCAGACTGTGTTGGTCTCATCAAAGGCTATGGCTGGTACAATCCCGACAGCGGTGAAATTGTTGTTGGTTCTAACGGCATGGCTGATGTAACCGCAAACGGAATGTTTGAAGCGGCAACAGTCAAAGGAACGATTGATACCATCCCCGAAGTCCCCGGACTTGCTGTGTGGCAGGACGGTCATATCGGGATTTATATCGGGAACGGTGAAGTCATCGAAGCCATGGGAACAGAGCAAGGCGTTGTGAAAACCACACTCCCAAGTGGCTGGACGCACTGGCTTGAGATTCCGTATATCTCATATGCAGCACAGGAAGAACCGACAACAGAAGAAAGTCAGGAGGGATGAAAATGAAAAAGACAATCACAGTAACGGTCAATGAAGAAAAGCTCTCGGCAATTGAGATGTACCTCGGTCAGAAGGACACGACTCTTGCCACAGAGCTTGACAAGTTCGTCGAGCAGACCTACACCAAGGTCGTGCCGCAGAACGTCAGAGATTTCATCGACATGATGGCTGACAAGAAGCCGGAAAGGAGATCAGGACGCAAGGCAAAACCGACTGAGCCTATCCAGTCGGAACAGCAGACCGAGGACTGAAGCACCACAGTTCGCTCCAGAATCGCTTGTGTGGCGGTTTGGGAGTCGCAGTCGGGAAAGGATACCCCACGAGCCGTCAAGCGGAATTTGAGGGCTTTGTGGGCAAGTCCGCAGAGGTTGGAATTCACCGACTTCTTCCCCGATTTGGGGTAGGTCTTTGGTTTGCTAGTTAAAGCGTCGGGGTCGCCGCATTCACAACGGACGGCAAAGCCGACCGTATTTTGAGCAATTCGGGCAGTTGCATTTAGGGGTTGTGAAATTGGGAAATATTTGATTTCGGGGTTGTAATACCGAATTGAGCCGAGATTACGGCAAAAACACAGGAGTTGGAGGTGGTTTCTATAGGATTTGAGAATAAAACGAAGTTTGCACTGTGGGTATATCCGCAGACGCTGAAGGATGTGGGTACGCACTATCAGTATGACAATTGTAAATCGCAAAGTGAGTTCATCGAAAAAGCAATCCGATTTTATATCGGGTATCTTGATGAAGAAAAGAGCGTCAACTATATCTCTCCGATGATTACCGAAACAGTGAAAGCGCAGATCAATGGTACTGAACAGCGACTGGCTCGTCTGCTCTTCAAGGTTGCAGTTGAGCTTGGCAAACTGACGCATCTGCTTGCAGCAGCGAATGATGTTGACGATGAAACGCTCCGTCAGCTTCATGTCATGTGCATCAATGAGGTTCGTAAAATCAATGGTGTTATTGACTGCGAGGATGCTGTCAGGTATCAGAAGGAGTAGAGGAAAAGCCGTATCAGAGTGTGTCTGATTACGGCTTGTACATAATTCTCGGATTTGATTTTTTACTTCTTAATCATATACTTATCTAAATCTGATGTTTCACCTCTGAAAATAAACCATTCAGGAAATCCATCCAATTTGAATCGTATAAATTCATCAACAGTGCGATAAATCTCATCCTTTTCAGGATCGTAATATGAACTTCTGTTGGCGTAAATCGTAATGCCTGTAAAGTCTTTCTCTGACTCCATCGGACATTTACACGGAGCATCGTTGTTGGTTATGATGATATGCTCTTCGATTTCACCTTCTGATGGTGACAAATAGAATTCTCCACAGGCAGATAAATTATGCTCCACCGAAAACTGAATTTCATTATTCATATAATCTGCCAGAATTTCTCTGTTTATCCGATAGATAGGACCTCTAAGAAAATCCTTTATTTTAGAAAATAAACCCATAACAATCTCCTTAATCCAAACGTTTCTCTTCAATTTCCTGATTGGCAATGATTAGCTTAATAAACTCCACGAGATTGTCAGCGACGAAATAAACTTCATTATCCATCTCGTTGTCTATTCTGACAATGCGAGGTTCGCCGTTTTTATCAACAGATCTGAAATCCATGTAATACATATCATGACCTGCTGACTGTGTTTCACCGAAAGGAATACCAATGTCAGGATACTGCCATTCTTCCTTCCAGTTGTCAAACATCTCTTCCAGACTGTTGGATGCATCAGCAGTGGGACCGATTCCGTAGATTGTTGTCAGCCAGCTCTCATCCAATTCAATGGAAATCATACCGCCATTCTGAAATCTCAGCAGTTCTATGTATGATGCAGGCATTTTATATCCTAAAGTCTGTTCGGCTCTTGCAATCATCTCATCTGTCAGCTCGCCGAATACATATCGTTTTCCATACTCACTTTCATGATCAAACAGCTTAGTCAGATCAATATCACCAAATAAACTCATGAAATATTCCTCCTTTAATCGCTGAACTATTCTTTATCAAGAATGTTGAGGCACCTTAGATAAACATTATCGAAAAAAGCACGTTCCCAATTCCAAATATTGCACACATATTCTATTGCATTACGAATAACGGTAAGCCAGTACTCGTCTTTGCAGCTTTTTGGTATCTGCACATAACGATCTAAATCGAATGGGATGTGCAGTATAGGATAACCTTTTGCTATTTCTTCAAGAAAGCATTCATCCATATCTTCATCGCAGGAGATGTTTAGACTGATGCAAATCTCGTTAGTATAGTATTTAAGAGATTTCAGATATGCGTCAACAACAGGGGCACTGTCATTGCGCAACAGCTTTGTGAGTTCCTTTTTCCTGTTCCCATCAGTATGTTCTCCGGAATAAATGTTGATACTGCAAAACCTCAAAGTGTTCACCTCTATACATAAACGAAATTAGTCAGATGTTGCTTGTCATATTATACCACATCCTCGAAGAAAAAACAATCCCCACCGAAAGGAGTGAACGCTATGCCCAAGCTAATCGTAACAAGCCGATACCTGAAAAAAGGTGCAGTAAAAAAACTGCAGAACTATGTGAAATACATTGCAACTCGTGAAGGTTCTGTTCCTGTAAAAGAAAACAGCGGAAATGAACCTGCAACTGAAAAGCAATGTGAACTCATTATCTCTCTGCTCCGGGAGTTCCCCGACAGCACACAGAGCTTTGCGTATAGGGATTACTGCAAAGCCGCAACGCAGAAGAATGCGTCTGCATTGATATCTGAAATCATTGAAAACAACGCCGACAGAATCGGTGAGCGTGAAAACTATATCGGTTACCTTGCAAACCGTCCCGGTGCTGTGAAGTTTGATACACACGCTCTGTTCTCGCAGGAGGATACGCCGATTGATCTGAACGCAGTTGCAAAGGAGATTGCAAATCATGGCAGTAACGTATGGACGCATGTTGTTGCTCTTCGCCGTGACAATGCACAGCAAATGGGATATGACAATCTGACTGCATGGCGTGAGCTTGTAAAGCGTCAGATTCCGAACATTGCAAAAGCACAGAAGATTGATATGCAGAATCTGCGCTGGTATGCGGCGTTTCATGATAAGGAAACTAATCCACATGTGCATATTGTGGTGTATTCTACCAATGAGCGTGAGGGCTTTCTGACAAAGCAGGGCATCGAACAAATCCGAAGTGGCTTTGCAAATGATATTTATCAGGATGAACTGCATCATCTCTACGCAAGACAAACAGAAGTGCGTGATCTGCTGAAGAAAGAATCCGCAGAGCTGATGCAGCAGCTTTCGGCAAAGGTACAGAGCAATGCTTCATTCGAGCCGGAGCTGTGCCAAATGATTCAGCTATGCCGAAAACAATTGCAGGAATCCAAGGGCAAGAAAGTATATGGCTATCTGAAACCAGAAGTCAAGCGAACTGTGGATCGTATCTTTGAACTTCTTGCATCAAACGAATCTATTCAGAAGATGTATGATCTGTGGTGCGAGATGGAACAGCAGAAGCATGATGTGTATTCTTCCGTGAAGATTACAACGCCGTCACTTGTTGATAATCCGCAGTTTAAGTCGGTGAAGAATATGATCATCCGTGCGGTGCTGGGAATGCAGGCAGAGCCGTTCATCTCCGAAATAGAGATTCCAATGGACACAGATGATACACTCTCACCGGAGGAGTTCGCATGGAATCCCGACGGTGTGTTTGAAACTGGGGTAGAACCATCAGAACCTACGATTGAAGATGTGATTGATAGGCTCACAATCCTTGCGAATCAGGGTAAAGCACTTGCGTCATACAAGCTCGGCAAACTATATCTCTTTGGTGCAGATGGTATTGACCGTGATGTACAGCAGGCAATGCAATGGCTCGCCAAGTCCGCAGAGGACGGTAACGAGTACGCACAGAAACTTCTTGATAATATGGAACAGAGAGAAAATGCCGCATTCGCATCAACTATCTTCGGCTTGTTTGTCAGTTTGAGTCGTGCAATTGAAGATGACTATAACAAGAGCCATAAGAAACTGCAATCCAAGGTTGACAGTAAGATTCAGCGTATGATCCGTAAGCATAAGCAGGAGCTTGGCATCAGAGATGATCACGGAATGACAATGCAATAACCGATTCGGAAACGAATCGGTACATAGGCTTATTGTCGCAGAAACAGGACATGAAACCATTTACAAAACCGTCAGAATATGGTATAATAGAAACAATATGAACCAATCTGACGGAGGTGAATGTATGAACCCCGAAAATTATCGTAAACTGAAGCTGTTAAAGCTCTTGGAACTGCTCCGGCAGGAAACAGATGAGAACAACCCAATGGTGACAAATGAGATCTGCCGTCGTCTGATGGAAATGGACATTGTCTGCGACCGTCGTACACTGGCAACGGACATCAAGCTGCTCAATGAACAAGGATACGAAATACAGTCCTGTCAGGTGTGCAAAGCAAAAGGTTATTACATTGCCGACCGTCGATTCAGCATACCGGAACTGAAAATGCTGATTGATGCTGTTGAGGCATCGCACCTGCTGTCAGAGAAAAAGACACAGGAACTGATTGAAAAGATTGCGGCTCTCGGCGGCAGCAAGCAGGCAGAGGTGCTGACAAGCAACATTGTCCGTTTCAATACCGTCAAGCCAACAAACGAGTGTATCTACTATACCATTCAGATACTGGAAGAAGCCATCCGTGAAAAGAAGAAAGTGACAATCCACTATTTCCATCTGAATGAACGTCGTGAAAAGGTGTACCGTTCCGAGAATGGTATCCACACAGTAGAGCCGATTGCGCTGGTGTACAACAATGACAGATACTACCTCACCTGCTATAATCCGAAGGCTGACAGGAATTACAATTACAGACTTGACCGCATTGAAAAGGTAGAGCTCCTGAACGAACCGATCAGCAGCAAGGCAAAGATCCGCAGCCGAAGTGTTGCCAAGTATAACGCACAGGTGTTCAAGATGTATGGCGGTGAAACCGTCAAGGTGACGCTTGTGTTCGATGTACGGATGATTGATTACATATACGAAAAGTTTGGAATGGATACAAAAATCCGTTCGTGCGAGGATGACAGCTTCACTGCAAATGTAGAGGTGCAGCTCAGCCCGACATTCTGGGGATGGCTGTTTCAGTTTACAGGACAGATGAGAATTACTGCACCGGAGTGGGTGTGCGATGAATATATGGGGATGCTAAGGAAAGCGATTAATATTGAATGAAGGAAATTGATTTGTACCGCAAGGAGGCACTACCATGACCGTCGATACAAAAGAACTCGTCACAACCATAGCCTATCTCATCGGCGTGAGAAAGC
>JAFSBM010000185.1 GCA_017437285.1 Ruminococcus sp.
CCAGAGAGGAAAACCGTAGGGGAAAAAGGGAGGGAAATGCCGACTTTTGTGCCAGTTTTCTTTTTCCCTCCCTTTTGCCCCGTAGGTGTTCCTCTCTGGTGAAAAATTATCCTTTTGTATTTATTAAAAATAGAAAAGTAAAGTTTAAGATGTTACAGCGTAGTAGGGGCGGATAATATCCGCCCCTACACAATATATCAGCCGAACACATAGCTAACAGCTAATAGCTAAAGGCTAACGGCTTTGATATAGCTAACATCTAACCTCTAACCTCTAAACAGCTAATGGCTAAAGGCTAACGGCTAAAGGCTTAAATCACTTATGATATTTTCCGCCCTCGGCAATCTGAAATGCACGGTAAATCTGCTCTAAAAGCATAACACGTGCCAGCTGGTGGGGGAAAGTCATTTTCGACATAGACAGCTTTAAACTGCCCATTTGCTTGATTTCATCGTCAAGACCAAAGGAACTGCCAATTATAAAAGTCACCGTTCCCATACCGTTGACACCTGCGGAGGTGATTTTCTCCGATAATTCGGGACTGCTCAGCTGTTTCCCCTCAATGCACATGGGGACTATCAAACCTTTGGCATACTTTTTTATAGCTGCTGCCTCTTTTTTTAAGGCGGCAGTTATTTCTTTTTCTGAGGGTTTGTCGCTTAAACGACACTCGTCTAATTCGTGCAGTTCAAAGGTGCAGTACCTGCCAAGCCGCTTTATGTATTCGGCACAGGCTGAACGGAGATAGTCCTCTTTAAGCTTGCCAATAACAATAAGATTAATATTCATACTAAAAAATTACAGCTCCTCCCGTAGTTTCCACAGGGGCAACTCCCATAAGGTAATCACGGCTGCGGACGAATGACGACAACTCATTTTCCACCGTTCTGTCGGCAATATCAGGGCGGTTGTTGTCCTGACTGAGATGCCCTAAAAGAATGTGAGTTGTACCCTGTCGGATAAGCTTAGCCGCCTGCTGACCGCAGTTTACGTTGGATAAATGCCCGAATGGTGACAAAATTCGCTCTTTCAGATAAAGAGGATAGGGACCTCGGCGGAGCATTTCTTCATCGTAATTTGCCTCAAGAAGTACCAGCCGACAGCCGTACAATGCCGCATCGACTTCGGGTGTGATATGCCCTAAATCCGTGCAGACAGCACATACTTTACCGTCAGCGGCTGTAATTCTGTAGCCGCAGCTTTGAATTGTATCGTGGGGAGTGTTGAAGTTGGTCAGCTCACAATCACCGCAGGCAATCTTCTTCCCTGTCATATCAATAACAGGAGATGTTGGAGAAATCTTATCCTCATCGCACAACTGCTGTAACGTGCGTTTTTGCCCATATACGGGAATTGACGTATGCTTTGTCAGCATTTTCAGTCCGCTTACGTGGTCGGAATGACCGTGAGTGATGAAAACTCCCCTGACAGCGGAAAGGGGTATGCCGTTACAATCAAGTGCGGCGTTAAGCCGTTTAAAGCTTACGCCGCAATCAATGAGAATACCGTTTTTTTCTGTGCCTATAAATGTGGAATTTCCCTTACTGGAGCTGAAAAGCGGATATACTCTTGCCATTAGCCTCTTGTGGGAATTCTTGTTGCAACTCTCATTGCAAAGTCGTTGAAGTTCTGTGTCTGGAGAATGATTTTACCTGGACCTGTAAGACGAGTGAGGAAAAGTCCCTCACCGCCGAGGATAATGTTTCCGAGTCCTTTTACTGTTTCAATGTCATATTTTACAGATGCGTCAAATGCTACAACATTTCCTGTATCAACCTTTATAACCTCACCGGGAGCGAGAACACGTTCAACCATATCGCCGTCAACTTCAAGAAATGCCATACCCTTGCCGAAAAGACGCTGGAGGATAAAGCCCTCACCGCCGAAAAGACCTGTTGTGAGCTTCTTTGTGAATGTTGCTTTGAGGTCAACTGTCTGCTCTGCACAGAGGAAAGCGCCTTTCTGTACAATCATTTCACCACGGGAAATATCCACGGGAACGATTGTGCCTGGGCAGGTAGCACCGAATGCTACTTTTGCACCGTGAGTCTGTGCGGTGTAGTTTGCCATAAACATTGATTCGCCTGTGAACATTCTGCCGAGGCTTCGAGTAATACCGCCTCTTGCGTTTGTGGACATATTAATGCCCTCAGTCTGCCAAATCATACCGCCTGACTGAGAAAACATTGATTCGCCTGCATTGAGTGTAACTTCAACAGCAGGCACAGTATCGCCAATAATCTGATAATCCATAGTTTTGTTCCCTTTCATTTTGTATTTTTATTTAAGCTGTGCTGAATTATCGACACGCTTATACATATATTTTATCATTTTTTGTCGATTTAGTCAATAGGTTTTTTAAAAGCTGTTAGCTTTTAAAAAAGCCTTTAGCCTTTAGCCGTTAGCCGTTTAGAGGTTAGAGGTTAGAGTTTAGAGGTTAGCTTTTAGCTTTTTACAAGCTGTTAGCCATTAGCCTTTAGCCATTAGCCTTTAGCCATTAGCTAATGGGTGCGGTGAATATTGCGGTATACCGTCAATCTGTGTAGGGGCGGATATTATCCGCCCGTAAGATTATGGAAAAACCTGAATTTCGTACTTTATCAATTTAAAGTGTTCAAGGTTGCAAAAACAAAATTGCATTCTTCCTTGCAATCTTCTTTTTGCACAAAAAATGACATATGCTTTTGTTAATGTTGCACTAATTACATATACCAATGCCACTCATTTCCGACTTTTTTCGATTTAATACCAAGTTTTTCCTTTACACTTCTTAATGTTCTTAAATAAAAACCATGTTCAACAGCTTTTTGAGATAAATAGGAATATGATTTTTCACCGTCAGCCAGTTCATCTTTCAGCATTTCTTCAACAGCTAACGACTTGTTCCCTGAACCCACACCTAAAAGCAAATCATCAATATCGCATTTATATTCGCCAATGCTTGAAAATCTGCCTTTTTCGTCAAATTTAAAGCCGAGAGTTTTACCCATTGGAGCAAGGCTGTTTTTGATTTGTGCCACTACTCTGACATCAGGATTTGACTTATCTTTGGCAACTACGAGAACACTTCTTGCAGCGGCAGTTATGTCAATTGAACCAAGTCCACGATAGGTGGATTTCACACCCTGTGCTTTGTTCATATGACCGATTAACACAACTGCACAGCCTGTATAATTCGCTATATTTGCAAGCTTTCTCATTACAGGACGTATTTCATTTGCCCTGTGCATATCTACTTTTGCTCCAAGATATGCCTGTAATGGGTCAATTACAAGCAGTTTGGCATTAAGTCCAAGAATTGCGTGTCCTAAACGGTCATCATCAAGGGTAAGAGGTTCGTCATCACCCTCCTCGGTGAGAGTGTGAATATACTCACAATTAGCACCGTACTTGACAAGCCTCGGCTTTATAGTGTCATTATATCCGTCCTCGGCATTGAGATAAATGACATTGAACGGCTCTTTCACTTCATTTGTACCAGGAAAAATCCCCCTTGATAATACCGTAGCAATTGACAGCATAAGGGTAGTTTTACCCTCACCCGGGTCACCCTGAACAATTGTGATTTTGCCTAATGGTATGTACGGCTCCCACAGCCATTCGGTTTCCGTAGCAATTACATCTTCCATTGATAAAATCTGCATATTTTTCATACCTCCGATTATTTTTTATTCTGACCATTTTTTCTGTGTAAATGAATACCCCCTCACTAATGGGCGGAATTGGGGCATTTTTCAACCAAAAATGGTTGAATATTGAAAAATAATTTTAAAGTTCTACCTTTTGCATAAATATCAACAGCTGTTTTTGTGCAAAAAGAAGATGACAAGATGACATTAATAGAGAATTATGTCATCTTGAACACTTTAAATTAATAAAGCGATTTCGGTACGAAATTCAGGTTTTTCCATAATCTTACGGGCGGATAATATCCGCCCCTACGCAGATTGACGGTATACCGCAATATTCACCGCACCCATTAGCTAATGGCTAAAAGCTAATAGCTAACCTCTAACCTCTAACCTCTAAACAGCTAATGGCTAACGGCTAACAGCTAACGGCTAAAAACCAACCATAGAGAAAAGAATTTTTTGTGCAAAATAGCCTATCTTTTAAAAATCGTATAGACAAAACGAAAAAAATCGGTTATAATAAAATAGTATAGGCAACGACCGTTTTTTCGGGCTTCGTCTGTGATGTATTACGGTATCCGCAGCCGTTCAATGCGGACGGCGGATATTATTTCCGCAGAAAACGGAGCGTATATGAGAGTTATAACAGGAACTGCAAGAGGCTGTAAATTGGTTACCCCCGAGGGTACAGATGTAAGACCTACAGGCGAAAAAGTTAAAGAGGGAGTTTTTTCTTCAATTCAGTTTGAACTTGAAGGAGCGCAGGTTCTTGACCTTTTTGCAGGCAGCGGACAGCTTGGCATTGAGGCTCTCAGCAGAGGTGCGGCTCACGCTGTATTTGTGGACAACTCCACACGTTCACTCCGCTGTATAAACGAAAATCTCCGCAATACAAAGCTAACCCGACTCGGCGAGGTCATTAACCGTGACAGCTACGACTACATTCGCCTTACTGCCCAGACTTTCGACATTATTTTCCTCGATCCGCCATACAGGTACGGTCATATCCACAAACTGCTCCCCCTTGCCGCTGCAAAGCTCCGACAGGGCGGAAGTATTATCTGTGAGTACGAAAAGGATTCCGAGGATATTTCAGCTCCCGAGGGAATGACGCTGAAAAAAGTATACACCTACGGCAAAATCAATGTGGCAGTTTTCAGAAAGCCCTCAGAGGAGGACGAGTAATGAGAAGAATTGCAGTTTGTCCCGGAAGTTTCGACCCCGTAACCCTCGGTCATCTCGATATTATCACAAGAGCGTCAAAGCTGTTTGATAAGGTTATTGTACTTATTTCCCGAAATGTCGGGAAAAGTCAGCCCAGCTTCACCGCAACTGAGCGTATGCTGATGATTGAGGCTGTAACACGTGATTTGGATAACGTGGTAATTGACATACTTGACGGACTTCTTGCGGATTATGTAAGAACCGTAGGTGCTGTGGCTATTGTAAAGGGATTGAGAGCCGTCAGCGACTTTGAGTATGAGTTCCAAATGGCACTTGCCAATAAGAAATTGTATGCAGGGGCAGAAACGGTTTTCCTCACCACAGCGGCGGAAAATATGTATTTAAGCTCCAGCGTTGTCAAGCAGATTGCCTACTTCGGCGGCGATATAAGCCATTTTGTGCCAGCGGCAATTCACGATGACATCACACGCAGACTGGTAAAATCAAATTAATATTAGATAGTGCAGAACTTCTGCCAAGGAGGAAAAATTATGAATATTGATGAAATTCTTGAGGAAATGGACGAGCTTCTTGATAAGTCAGGCTCATTTCCCCTTATACCCCATAAAAAATTCGTTGACGGTGAGCGTCTGAGGGAGCTTATCAACGACATTCGCCTCAATCTTCCCCGTGAATTGAAAGAGGCTAAGAAGATTGAATTCGACTGTCAGAGAATACTTAACGAGGCTAAAATCAACGCTGAGGGTACTATCCGCAAGGCTGAGGAACGTGCAACTCTCCTTGTTTCAAAGGAAGCTGTAATTGCTGAGGCTAACAAAAAGGCTCTTGAAATTATCAGCGACGCAAAGGACCAGGCTGCCGCTGTTCAGAAGGCTGCTGCACTTTCAGTTGCACAGATGCTCAATGACGCTGAGGCTTGTCATCAGAAGTCTTTGCTTGACATCAAGCGTACAAAGGAGAAAATTCAGCATACTCTGAAAAATTCTCCCTCTCTCAAAGAGAAGTCACAGACTCCTACTGCAAGAATGATTAGCGAAAACAAAATAAAGTGATTTTTTATGCCTTTAGCCATTAGCCTTTAGCCGTTAGCTATTAGCTTTTAGGACGGCAGGTTAATGCAGAATTAAGAATTAAGAATTATGGGCGGTGGTCTTTACGATTACCGTTCTTTCTTTTGTATAAAAGCTATTAGCTGTTAGCCGTTAGCCGTTTAGAGGTTAGAGGTTAGATGTTAGAGGTTAGAAAGTAGACGGTGGAATTATTTCTGCCGTCTTTTCTTATGTGTGCCGTCAAATTAGCTAACGGCTAACGGCTGACAGCTAAAAGCTAAAAAAAGATAATATCCGCCCCTACACAGAAATACGATATACAGCCGATTTGTAGGGTCACGGCGTGCCGTGTCCGTTAAATAAAATATCTGCTCTGAATAATTTATTGTAAATTTCGTACCAAAATTGCGGACACGGCTCGCCGTGTCCCTACAAAATATCATTGTACAAAAAATGAACGGCAGAAAAATTTCCACCGTCTACTTTCTAACTA
>JAFSBM010000022.1 GCA_017437285.1 Ruminococcus sp.
CAAGAGTGATAAGGTTGCCGAAAAACTTAACGCTCTCCGTGAAAAGCTGGGCAAGGCTGTTGAAACACAGACTGCCGCAGAAAAGAAAACAAAGGATATAAAGGGCGAAATCGCAAAGTGTGAAAAGCTCCTTCACGATGAAGAAGTCAGACAGCTTGACGCAATATGCAGTGCAAAGCAGCTTACATATCGTGAGATTACCGCCTTTATTACAGCGGTAACAGATAAGATGACAATATGTGAAGCGGCAGAGCTTCTTGATTTAAGAATAAGAAAGGCTGATTAAAATGACCGATAAAATACATATTCAGGGCAGAATAAGCGAAATGCCTGTTTCAGAACGCAACAGCGGATATACGTTTTTTGTAATTCCGCATAATTCAGATGAGCCTGTTAAGGTAGTTGTACGCAACGGTATGGGACTTACAAAGGGATACAGAAGCGGTGACAAGGTTATCGTATCAGGAACAAGTGTAACAGCAAAGATTATCGAGGATGGTTTTGTAAGGTGCAGAAAAATTGTCCGTGCAGAAACCATTATTCTTATGCCGCAGAGGGAGGGAACATAAATGACCGAATATATCAACAAAGACTTTTACAAGGCTATTCCCCCGCAGGAACGCCATTATTTAAATCTCAACGGAAACAACATCAACGCTGTTATGGACAAGCTTAACAGCGAGGGTATTGTTTTTTCTGCTACAATAAGCAATTACAAGAATGTTGTTACCGTTCATATTGCAGACCGTGAGAGAGCTTCAGCTATTGCCGCAGAATTTTCTGCCGCAAAGTCAGCTATGGTGAAGATTATCGGTAATACGGAATACAAATATATTTCCGATAAAAGATACATCAATATGGACAGAGAAACTGCATTAAAGGTTGCGGCGGTACTGTCAGGTGATAACAAGAGTCATTTTTCGGGACGTATCGTAGGCGATAAGGCTACTATTACCGTAAGCGGCGATAAGAACGCTGTTGCAGTAAGAAGAATTGCAGAGAATATAAAGAATATGGATCTGCTCACAGAGCTTGAAGCGGCAGGCTTTGAGCGTGTAAATATTAACGGCTTTGATGACTTTGTTCATTTGAAAAACAAAGCAACAGGTGCTATCGAAGGCTTTGACGGTCTGGATATGGTGCGTGAAATGTTCTATGACACAGAGGTAGAATTTTTCCATCCGACAGCGTATAAAATCGACCTCACCTCCGACGCACATAACGACGCATACTATATTTCCCGTTATGACCTCACCACAGGAAATGAAAAAGAGCCATATACTGATGATTCCGGGAACTTGGTTACATTCAATACGGTTGAGGACGCTGTGAGATTTGGCTACAAAAACGAAATCCCGTTTACTAATCCACCCGAAGAAATTGCAGAATGGCAAATTGCTGATGAAGATAGGGAAAGCAATAGCATTTCAGCGGAAAACATAAAACGCATTGAAGATTTCCCTATGCAGAACGGACTTTACTCCGACCATATTCGTTTTAACGAAAAAGACAACAGCTTCTATTGGGTATATTTCAACCCTGACGCAGAAAATTGTGACGGTGCATTTGTTGAAAAATACATTACCGAGGAAGATATTTACGCAGCATACAAGGCAAGGGAAGAAGCAAAGAACGAAGCTGACGGACGTAATGCTTTCATAAACTATATCTTTGAAAACTGCCGTGAAAATACCATTGATACAAGTACAGCGTACTTTGAAGATTACGCCAATGACTATATCAACCGCCCCGAAAATACAGCAGAATTTTACGGTATCGGAGCTGAAAGCATTTATGTTGAAGAAGTAAACGCTTTTATTACTCTCCTTGAAGAAAACTGTCCTTCTGTTGTAAAGGATAAGCAGGCTGAAAAATCAAAGAACACGCTTGACCTTGACAGCGATAATATCGAAATTGAGGGATACACAGGCACTTGGTATGTTATCGAAGCAGAGCATATTAAGGGTAAAGATTTATTCCTGCTTGAAAGTGAATATTACGGCGATGAAGCCGCTTGCCTTATTGTTGACGGCGAAAGAAATCTTGTAATGGACGATGTTCACAACGGATTTGCCGATTACCTTGAAAGAATTGCCGTACCCGAAAATCAGATGATAATTCCCGATGAAGATGCACAAGAAATGTGGACTTATGACTTTGATGTGTATATGAACGGTGAAAAGCTCCCGCCATTTATTGAGGGAGAAGATGAACGTAACCGTCAGATGTATATTTCGATGGCAAAAAAAGATAATATTGTATCTGCGGTAAAGGAAGATGTTTCAACATATCATAATGCGGACAGTATTGCAACAACAGTTTTTGAGATTAGCGAAAGCTATAACGGAACACCCGTAGCTGGAGAGCCGTATTATCTTTATCTTGACGAAAACTATGAGGATTATGAGTGGCAGAATTGGAAAAAGGAATACAACAGCTATCAGAATACTATGTATTCCCTTACGCACGGTCTGGCACAGAATGTTGAGGATTATCTCCTTAATGTGGTGAGCGATACACTTGTTGTTGCCCAGCGTGAAATAGCACGAACAAATGTTAAGCTTGTTTCTCTTTTCAATACGGAGGAACAAAAGGAAATTGCCGAAGAAACACCTGCTGTTGAAGAATTAAGCTACTCTGAACAGCTTTATGAAAAGGTTAATGGGGAGTATAACAGTTTTATCAGCGATATAAAAAAGGAAAGTCCCGATGTGCTTATTCAGTCTGCTGCTGAAATTGTTGATAAGGACAGAATAAGACTTTACCTTGAGGAATACACACCCGAACTGACCGATGAGCAGTACAAGGCTTTGCTTACAAGAGAAAATCCTCTTGATGAAATCTATGAACAGTGGACGAAGAACGGCGAACTGCACGGACTTGAAGATGTAGGAATTGC
>JAFSBM010000186.1 GCA_017437285.1 Ruminococcus sp.
AAAATTTTTTTTTTTCGGTACTATGACCTCTGCTGACTTCTCATAGTTCGTTGTTACTACAGATTTCTCTGCCTATGAGACCTCACGGGATAAACCTATACTCTTTCCTCGTCTACCTGCCTGATTTACGCATTAAGGTTACGGTTACCTTTTGGACTTCGTTGCTATTTGCCAACTTATCCGCTTAATACGCCTTAGTATCAGGTTTCTGTTCGTCAGGCTACGATTTCGCTATTGCTTCTTCTCTCCCACACCTCACGATGTGAAACTTGCAAGTCGCTCTTAAGTTCGTCGGTAACTACGCCTCGGTGGACTTTCACCACAGAGCATTGATATGCCCGTCATACAAATTAAGACCACAGAATCAAAAGAATTCTATGGTCTATAAATCATTTTATTTTTCGATAAATTCTGCAATATCTTCCATTGCCTGTACAAACATCATTTTATGCGGCGATAATACTCTGCAAGATTATTACTGTAAGTCTTACAATATAAATGTTTTTTTGGTATATTCACTTAATTATACGTCTTTATTCTACCATCAGAGATTTCAATAATGCTGTCGCATTGATTAGCAATATCAAGGTCATGAGTAACAATAATAACTGTATGTCCTTTTTCATTTAGCTTATGGAACAAATCCATAATTTCAGCAGATGTTTGTGTATCCAATGCACCTGTAGGCTCATCGGCAAGTATAAGACTTGGATTATTCACAATAGCTCTTGCAATTGCAACACGCTGTTTTTGTCCGCCTGAAAGCTTGTTGACGGATTTTTCTGATAAATTGTCTAAACCAACAGCTTTCAGTGCTGTTATCGCTTTTTCACGCAGTTTTTTCTTATTGAATTTACCTTTAGAAAAATAAAGAGGCAACATAACATTTTCAACTACTGAATATGACTCGATAAGAGCAAAATCCTGTAATACTATACCCACATTTTTATTTCTGAAAAAGGAACTTTGTCTGCTATTCATTCTGCTGATTTCTTTATCCATAAATTTATATGAACCTTTTTCAAACGTATCAATACATCCGATAATATGTAGTAATGTAGATTTTCCGGAACCCGATTTTCCGATTACTGCCGTCATTGATCCTTTTTCAATTTCGATCGTAACATTATGCAGAGCCTCAAACGCATCATTTTTCTTGTAATTGTAGGTTTTATATAATCCTTTTATTTTAACCATTAATAGTTCCCCCTTATAATATCTACAGGAGTTTTTCTTCTCACTACTGCTGAAAGAATTATCAAATTCAGCAGAATTATGATAAATATGATAATTGCTGTTATTACAATATTATTCATACCAAATGAAAGACCTAAATACGCCGACAAATTCATTAATTTGAAAATTCCGAAAATAATCGATGTAATTGAAACTGAACTTATCATTATTAAAGCATTATAGGCAAATAGAATCTTTATACAGTCATTCCAGTTCATTCCGCACAAAAACATTGTTCCGTAATTTTTCATTTGCTGCAAGGTATTTATAGCTGTACTGCTCATAAAACCAATCATTATAACAACGAATGTGCAGACTGCAATCGGGATAAATTTCTTTAGAATATCATTAATTGAGTTTTCCGTGCGTTCCTTGATTTTGCTTAAACGTATTCCGCATTGATAATTGTTTTTCAGCAATTCTTCATTATTTGTGGTATTTTCAGCTGTAGGGTTTGCATCATATGCAATAAATGATTTGTTTGTACTATCAGTTTCAATTCCTGTTTCCGAAAACTCGCTGAAACTCATAAACAATTCAAGACATTCTTCTTCGGGAGAATAGTATTTCAGGCTGTATTTTCTATAAAAATTCTCAATCCCCTGTGATGTACTCCATTGAAGAAAACAGGGAATATAACAAGGGTCTGTAAGTATTCCGCTGATTTTCACACTATTGGCAAGAGGTAATTTTAGTTCATCTCCCGATGATATATCAAAATTATTTGGTGCAGCGATACACACAATATCTTTCGGGGAATCAATTTGCCATTTACCTGAATTTACAGGCAGTTTCATATTATTCAGTATTTCATCGGGACATATTGTAATATTAACAGGTACATTCCTGCCATTTAATGTAATTAACGATGAATAACTGTACATTTTTATAAAATCAAGTTTGCCTTTCATTTGAGATGAAAGCGGTTCCCCGGTATTTTCATCATAATCAGATACTATATACCACCCTGTATTGCCGAGAATATCACTATATGGTTTATAAAGCATATTCCTGTTATTGTAACTGCCGATTATCAGATTAACACCTACAAATACAACAATCATTTCAAGAATCATAAGCAGATTGATTTTAATATTGTCACAAAGTGAAATCAAAGCAAATCTGAAATATTTCATATTTATCCCCCTTTCCGCATTTCATTGGCGGATTTTTTCATCAGAGAAGAAAACATAACACTCAGCAAAATAATAATTGTAACTATGTAAGCTACTCCAAGAAGAAGATACAATTTGTAATTATAAAGATTTTCAGCAGCAGGATAAACGGCTGTCAGATATGGGCTGATTAATTCCATTGCAAAAACAGCAATTATCAGACATAATAGTGAAATTATAACAGATTCGGCTGTCATAAGGCTTACTGCCCTTTTATAAGAACAACCGCAGATAATATATGAGGATATCATTTTTTTACGTTTTATGAAAAGATAACAATAGCAGTAACTGAGGTTAATTGCAACTATAAGTATAATAAAAAAAGATGATATTATCATTGTTCGGTTAAACTGTACTGTCATTAAGTCGGGAATTTCAGGTGTTTGTATATTGGCTTCAGGGAAAAGTGTACTCATTAGTTCGTTTATTTCTTTTACAAGCTCTTTCGTCGGAACAGACGTAAGTTCAACACGGAAGCTTGTAGCTATAAAATTCTGAGGTGTATTTTTCAACGGAATTGTTATATCACCGACATAATTTCCTTTATCAACAATTGTATATTCAGTACCGCCAAGTGTAATAATATCATCTTTATTTTTATTACTGAAATAACCTTCGTCACCAATAGCGGCAATAGCTTCGCCGTTCAGAAGCTGCTTTTCTGTAAAAACAAAGTCATCATTTGCTTTTTTTACTGCTGTATACCTTATGGGTACATCTTCTGAAACTACTCCGCCAATTCGACAATAACCTATCTGTTCCTGAGGAATTAATGAAAGAATCCTTTCAGTCTTTTTCTGAAAATCAACTATTTTATCACATTTGCTGTAATCAGTTTTTCCCCCATTGTCAAAAGTAATACCAACAGAATATGCTTCAAAATACATAGTACGTATATCAATTTCTTTCTGTTCATTACGTGTGTTAGCTATAGCAGCTATTGCAAAAAATATTGCAAGACACGCAGCAATTTGTGATATTATGAGGATAAATAAAAATAATCTTTGCTCTTTTATAAGCTTTTTTATATTCAAAATAATAAGGCTGAATTTCATAATTATTCACCTCTAATCAGCTGTACTTTTCAATCAACACACTTTTTACACTCTCCAGAATTTCAAGTGCATTTTCATCAGAAGTAAAAAACTCATTATTTCCTGTATTTCTGAATTTATTATCCGTCAAAACGACATTATCACGATTAGAATAGGAGAAAATGGCAGACAAAAGACAGGAAACTGTTTTATATACAGGTTTATCCTCAATTTTCTTATCAAGAAACACAAGATATTCTTCGCTCTCGTTCATAAGATTAACAAATCCCATATTGGCACAGTCAGTATCATTTAAATCCCAGAAAATGTGTGATGAATCTCTCAGAATTTCAATTTCATCACCTATTTTCAAATCGTCACCCTTATATATCTCCAGAATTTCCACAGGTTCAGTATAGCATAAAAAGGAAAATTTCACTTTGTCGGTAGGTGTAACTTTAAGAATATAACTGCTGCCATTTTCAAGGCTGTTTTCCGCATATTCTTCTATATTTAAAGCAGTATTCTCGTTTAATAATCCAATTTCAAAATTGTCAAAAGGCTTATCCTCCTGACTTATATCTGTGAAAGACTGACGGCATATAAGACCTGCTCCAATAGGAAGTGCAATCATAAGAGATGTAACAAACACAAATAGCTTATTCATAGTCTTTATCTCCCACGATTTTTCCGCCGTCCATATAGTATACTCTGTCCGCAAGAATTTCAATATCCTCTTTGTTATGACTTGCAATAAGTACCAATGCTCCACGTTCTTTTTCACGGAGGATAATATCACGAATAAGCTTTACTCCCCTTTCATCAAGGGCATTTGTTGGCTCGTCAAGCATTATTATATCGGGACTTTCCATTATTGCCTGTGCAATAATCAATCTTTGTTTCATACCAAGAGAATATTTTCTCACAGGACGTTTATCATTGGGATCTAATCCTACATCTGATATAGCCTTTGTAATTTCCGTATCGGAGATTTTTTTATTTATATCTGCCAGTAATTTCAGATTTTTAAATCCCGAAAATTCATTGTAAAGCCCTGCATTTTCAATTATAAGACCTATGCTCGGTGGAACATTTATATCCTTGTGAAGAACTTGCCCGTTTATTGTAATTCTGCCGCTGTCAATGTGCATTAGTCCTGACAATGCTCTGAAAAGCATAGTTTTTCCACAGCCGTTTCTGCCAACAAATCCATATATATTGCCGCTTTCAAGCTCAAGACTTATATTATCGAGAATTATTTTCTTTTTTATAGTTTTGACTATATTTTCTGCGATGAGTTTCATACATTCACCCTCCCGTTTCCTTATTTGTGAGAATAAAATCTGTTTTCTCAATGATTATCATTCCAGCAAAAGATATAATTACAGCTGCTATAAACAGCAATATTACTGATAAATTCAGATTGAAATCAATGCCATATATATTTATCAGATTATCAATTTCTTCATTGTTACTACTATGCCAGGATAGTATCAGATGTGAAAAAGGAATAAGTTTCATAAGCCTTACACTGTCAGTAGTTCCTTCATAAATATTATAAAGCTTCTCCTGAAAAAACACATAACAGGAAATGAAAAACATCTGTATTCCCAGCGATATAGCAAATCCACCATTGCTTCTGAAATAAAGGGCTGTAAGATTTAATAACAATGAGAAAAAATAATTCCACAGTGAAAAAATTACGATATAATACAAATACAGCCATATAGCTTCTCTGAAATTATGATGTATATCAGCCGAAAATTCCATTACAGTAATAAAACTCAAAGATAGAAATATAAAATACACAGCGCTGTCAATGTAAAGATGTGTAATCTCTTTTAAATACCACTTTTTTCTGTTGATACAGCGTGAGAAATAATAAACCGAACCTGTGCAAAAATGCCTGTACAACTCAATACCCGAAATCACCTGAAATATAACTGACGGAAAAAAGCAGAGCATAATTTTTCCGATATATGATGCATTTCCCCCACAAAGTGCGAATTCGCTGAAACCCATTTTCAATACAATATCACTCAAAAGCATTTCATTCGCAGTTCCTGTATAAATTATGCCATAAAACAAACCGAACACAACTGCGAATATGATGTATTTCCAACGCCGCATTATATCGCCTCTTTTCCTTTATATCGGGCAATGGCTATTGAAATCAGAAATAAAACCAATGATATCATCGGGAACAGAAGATCAAACTTTTCGCTTGCATCAAAGGACATAAGATAAAAAACATAGTTCATTGGAAAGTTTATTTTGCTTCCAACTGCACTTAAAAGAGTCAGTATAAGATAAGCCGGAAGCAGAGCAAGAATTTTGTATTTCATAATATTTGTCATGGATAATCCGACGGTAAATGCTGCAAATAAAGCTGAAACCGAAGAAAACATAGCAATGAAAATGATGTAATAAAAATATGGATTTGATTCCCACAAGGATGAAAACCAGTATTTTTTTACCTGTTCGTGATACGTCTGGTCAAAAGTGGAAAGGTTACTTTGGTCGCCTATAGATTCAATTGGAAAGGTAATTATATTCAGTATATACTCAAAAAACTGCGGAAGTGCAAAGGCAATAAATGTCATTATAAACACCGCTATGATTTTTCCGTAGTAATAATTCCTGTTTCCGAATTTCGAACGTAGATAGACTTCTGTACCGTTATCTTTATCCTTTAAAAAGGAAAGAGATGCAGGGAATACAAGTAATATAGGGAAATACTGCATAAAATAAAATCCCCATTTGCCATAGGTATTAAGCAGCGACATTTTCATAGGGTGAATCAATCGGGTAATATCGTAGCCGTAAAAATCACGTAGATTTTTTGCAAAATTTATTACTATAAAAGCATATATCATCACAATTGATAAAAAAAAATTTTATGCTTTGATATTATTTTCATCTGTGTTTTTATTGAACTAAACAGCATAAAATCACCTCCTGCTTTCAGTATATCACTTCATTTTTATATAGTCAATGACATTAAGAAAGTGTTAAGATTAACAAGCTGAACTTTAAGAAAATTTTAAGAAAATCATTTTTATCAAGATTATAGCTCTGTTATGTATAATCGAAATAAATTTGGGCATCTCTAAAAACCCGTTTGGTTAAAGGAAAAACAGATAGGTGCGGCAGCTGCAAGAAAAGCTTCCGAAGGCGTGCTGCCGCACTCCGAGGGAGGTTGACGCAGCAGATGTTGTGCATAGCTGTTTTTTCTCAAAAGGGGTTTTTAGAGATGCCCTTAAGAAAAAGTCATACAAAAATATAGATGAAAATGGATAAAGCTGTTTTTGAGGGCTAAACTGCTGTCGTATTTCTTCCTCGGTATATTCAGAATTTATAAATTTCACACATCTATTTAGCGTTATAGAGAATTTTCTCTATTTTATCAGCTATATATTCCAATCCTGCTCATCATAGTTTGGTTTGTATTGACAAAAAGCGTGTACCGCATTGCAGTACACGCCCGTTTAATTTAATCCAATTTTCAGCAACATAATAAGTTCATCAGTAAATCTGTAATACTGTTTTATTGTTTATAAAACAACAAATTGGTTATTGTCTATCGTTATCAACTCGACTTCATCACCAATGAACTTTCTGCACATCTGAATTTCTGCTAAACCTCTCATATCAAAATGACAAAGCATATACTTATCCGTTAGTCCAAGTGCAGAAAAATCACCATTATCAATATGGTTATTATCATCAAAGTTTTTGACATATTCAATATTTTGACAAGCCAGATATGCCCCTGCTGAAAATCCAAGATAATCAGCACCATTTTCTATATGATTTTTTATGAATGTGTCAAGATTATATTTTTCCGCTTTATACAACAGCTGAAAAGTATTTCCGCCAAGAACAACAATATATCTGAATTGTTGATTCTTTATTTCATCGGGATTTGCCTCATCAAATACAATAATATCAGCTTTATTAAAGCCCAGCAATGAAGTAAAGTATTTTTCCTTTTTCCTGTTTCAATTCAAAACATTGTTGCAATTGGAATTATAAGCATCTTTCCTGTTTTATCAGTTATTATCTTATCTAATTTTTGTCTTGTTTCAGGTGAACTGAAACCATAAGAACCTAATACAAGCATATTTGCATCTCCTCAAAACGGATAATCCTCATCAAGATTTGTAATAAATCTATGTCCGTCAAAATCATTACGTTTCTTTTCAAACAGCAATCTCAATATTTCTGCTGCTTCATAGGAGGATAATGGAGCAGGATTATCAGGCTTTCCGTCAGTACGAATCCAACCGGGATGAACGCAGAAGATATTGATTGATTTATCGCCCTTAAAAGTATTTACAAGATTCATAGTCGCCATATTCAACGCAGCTTTAGCCATTCCATAGTCAATAAGATTGGTACGATAGCACTTTGATATACTGCCTGCTTCCGATGATATATTCATAATCAAAGCTGTCATTTCACTCTTTTTCAGCAATGGATAAAAGGCTTTTATAACTCGCATTGCTCCTACTGCTGTAATATCAACTGTTTGAGCGATATAATCAAGATTTGCGTCAAAAAATCCCTTGTCACAGTCAGGAGATACGGATACTGCGTTATTTATCAACAAATCAAGGTTTGATAGCTTTTTTGAAAGCTCCTCCGCTGCTGCCTGTACTGACTCCGTACTTCCTATATCCATAATAAGTATTGTCAGCTTATTTCCATATTTTGTTTTTAATTCTTCAAGTTCTGCACAGGGCTTTCTTACTGTTGCAACGACGTTATCCCCTGCTTCAAGATAGCGAAGAACCATATTAAAACCAAGCCCTACCGCTTTTCCTGCTCCTGTTATCATTACATTTTGCGACATATTTTACCTCCGAATTACTATTTTCCATTCAGAATCCTGTCATACTTTTCGTAATCAGGATAAATTATATTAAGATCACGATGAAAATCAGCAGAATGATTCTGATGAACATAGTGCATATATTCGTGATAGAATACGCTGTATATGCATTCAATCGGATAATCCATAAGACGCAGATTAATTGAAAATTTTCCGGATTTCACATTGCAGCTGCCCCACCGTGATTTCATAAGCTTGACCGTGATAAAAGATAACGGCACATTATATCCCGCTTCAATAAATCGCTTATACACTTCAATATTAATGTCAATGAAAATATTTCTGCATTGGTCGAATTTCCAATTCCAGATTATATCACGGATACGCTGATTA
>JAFSBM010000187.1 GCA_017437285.1 Ruminococcus sp.
ATTGTAGAGGATAAAACGTATTATTTTTTCTCGGGAACTGATAATATTTATATTCTTGACGGAAAAAGAGAAAATCTGATTGGCAAGGTATCTGTAAATTAGGTCGGTTAACAATTAATAAAAAAGATTTCGATTTTTGAAAATTAATTCCACTAACGTGACGCTAAAAATCAAGGCTTCCCGAAAAAATCGGGGAATATTCATACTTGACAATTCATAAAAATCATGATATAATAAATTGAATAATGGACCGGGGAGCCTGAATAAAGGCTGAGAGGATGAATTTCGACCCGTTACCTGATGCGGATAATGCCGCCGTAGGAAGTCTTTAAGGAACGTACACGGAGATATTCGCACAGAGTATCTCCGTTTTTTATATGAAAGGAAAATGTGAAATGAAAAATTCAAAATTACTGCCGTATGTAGAGGGTGCGATTGTTATTGCAATGGGAGCAGTTCTCAGTATGATAACGATTTTCAAGCTGCCGTGGGGCGGTTCGGTAACGCTTCTGAGTATGCTGCCTATAGTCGTATACAGCAACAGATACGGCATAAAACAAGGTCTTGTTGTAGCCTTTGTTTTCTCATTATTTCAGCTGTTTCAGGGAATTGGTGACGGACTTTTTGCTTGGGGACTTACTCCCACAATGCTTATCGCTTGCATTTTGCTTGACTACATTTTAGCATATACAGTAATCGGACTTTCGGGAATGTTCTGCCAAAAAGGGGAGTGGGGCAGGATTTGCGGTGCAATAGCGGCACTTCTTATTCGCTTTGCCTGCCATTTTGTCAGTGGAGTAGTGATATTCCATAGTGTGGGAACTCTGTGGGATGGATTTTCTACTGATAATACCCTGCTGTATAGCTTATTGTACAATGGCTCGTATATGCTCCCTGAGATTGCATTCACCTGCATTGGTGCATTTGTTTTCTTTAAAGCTCCTGCCGTGAAGAAAATCATAACTGCAAAATAAACAAAGGCTTCCCATTGTTTCGGGAAGCCTTTTGATATATCTTGTAACTTTTAGTGAAAACAGAATATTACATTACGTATTATAATTTAGTGAACCAATCAGTTATCAATAAAACGCCCATTAAAAGAAGAAATGCACTAAGTGACAATAATAACAGCGGTATTTTCCATACGTAGTTATTGGAATAAATACCGGGCTTTGAAAATGAAGTCAGATGTGATTTAAGTGTGGTATGAATTGACACCACCTTATAAGGATCGTCTTTTCTTATTTTCAGTACAATTTTCATGCCAACCTCTGGCGGACCGCATATAAAATATTGACTGAACAGGGGACACGATACTTCATTAAAAGTATCGCCTTTTATTTTATATCTTATGTGAACAGTTTTAGACTCAATGTCTTCACCAATAATTGTACCGTTAACCTGTCTGACACCTCGTATTGCATCATAAATCCAAAAATATATTGTTACAAATAATAATACCGAACCAAGGAAAAGCTCTATACAGCCCAATATTACATCATTATTCATAGTAAATCTCCTTTCCAAAGTTGAAAAATAAAGTTGTATCATATTACTGTAATACTACTTTAACACACTATAGGGCATCTCTAAAAACCCGTTTGGTTAAAGGAAAAGCAGATAGGTATGGCAGCTACAAGGAAACCTTCCGCAGGCGTGCTGCCGCACTCCAAGGGAGGTTGACGCAGTAGATGTCATGCATAGCTGTTTTTTCTCAAAAGGGGTTTTTAGAGATGCCCTATATATTGTACCATATATACCATTGACTGTCAATTCAATTTTCAAAATAGCATTTCAAATTTTAAATAACGCAGTTCGGAGCAGGTTCGACTACAGTTAAATATGAAAAATTCGCAATAAAAAAGAGCAGTATTCGGAAATTTTCCGAAACTGCTCTGAAATATATGCGGCAATCCGTAGCTATGACAAAAATAAATGCACCCTGATTTGATGTCAAATCAAGGTGCTAATCTGGCGGACAGGGAGGGATTCGAACCCTCGATACGCTATTAACGTATACACGAGTTCCAGTCGTGCGCCTTAGACCAGCTCAGCCACCTGTCCACTATGAGAGATATTTAATTTTACGGACAAAACAGGAAAGAAAACTTTCCTGTTTCATCTGTGGTGCGAGTAATGGGACTTGAACCCATACGTCCTTCGACACACGCCCCTCAAACGTGCCTGTCTGCCTATTCCAGCACACTCGCAAAGTACATATAATATTATACAGCAAAAACTTGGGTTTGTCAATAGTTTTGGAAATATTTTTTTTATTTAATCAAAAAGTTGTTGCAATGAATTACTGAAAAACAGAATTTCGTAGTGAAATAGCGTAATATAGCCAATTCGTAGGGGATAATTCCTGCAACATCCCGTTGTTATGTGTTAACAAACAAAATAAGGACAGCAGAAAAAATCCTGCTGTCCAAAAAATCTGACGGCTTTTCACCTCATAATTCGTCCATTGTTGTCGGTTGTGAGGTGCTTTTTTCATATGAGTAAACATTATTGTCAATTTTTGTAACCTTATTCTGAGTTATGCGTTCATATGCGGACTCGTATTCCGTTTTGATGTTGTTCTTAATTTGTTCTTCCTTTTGCTTTTCGATAAGGTCGTTGAAATAGGGATAACCGGGTTGATTTTTGACATAGTTGAATTGAGCTGTGTTATATATATTGATTGGTATAAGCAGGGCTGTTGATATTGCTGTTCCAAAGTTGAAACCGCCTACTGTTCCCAAAGAAAGGAATCCGAGAGTAGAGCCTAATGATTCGTCAAGTGCGGAACAAATGAGAGCCGCTGACAAAGCGACAATAGTGGATAAAGCGGAGAATATAATATTTTTCTTATAAAATCCCCAGTAGCCGAGGAAGAAAATTGCAACACTTGCTGCAACTCCGAAAATCAGAAGAAAAATCGTTTCAAGTCCGAATAGAAACATTCTCATAGCTGAAAAAAGAAACGTAGGGAAACAAATGATAAAATAAAATACGCATAAAAGTTGGTCCAGCCGCTTTGTTGTTTTTAGTATGTCACGGTTTTTCTGAAACTCGGTTTTGGGAGCTTTAATCATAATGCTTCCATTCCGCTTTCGTTTATTTCACGATGTCCTGTCATTAAATTGCTTGGTGCAGCCTTTGATAAATCGCCCATTTCATTGGTTTCAGTCTTTTTAAGTCGCTCGTAATTCTGCTGGAATTCGTCTTTGATTTCACGCTGCTGTTTATCAAAATCCTGATTTAATCTTCTTTCGTTGAAGTGCGGGAATCCAGCTTGTTCGCTGAGGTACCGGTATGTGCGGTTGTCAAGAAATGTGCGTATACCAAGGACAAATGCAAGAACTGTCAGCAGTCTATTCGCACCGAACAACGAGAGCAAATCAAGAAAGGTGCCGAGAGTCGGGCAGATAATAAGACTTATAAGCTGTAATAATAAAACACAAAAAACATAAACATTATTTTTTTTGTAGCAGGACATAAATCCGCAGAATGCCACTCCCGTTTTGATAATGAGAGCATCGAAAAATGCGATTGTTGTACCGTCACCCGGAGTCAATGAAGTGGAAATAAGCATTGCAATGGCATAAGGCAGAAATACCGCTACATATAATATAGTGGTGATGTTGTAATGCTTTGTTATTTTTTTGTATAACGCACCGTGATATCCCATTTCGTCTAAATTGCTGTTAATCATTTTACCGTTTGTATTCATAATAGTCACTTCTTTCTGAAATTTTGCATATTATATATCAGCGATATTCATTAAAATTCCCGACGGCACAATATTTATAGTGCCGAATGAGGGACTTTTTCCGTCGTGAGGATTTCCTGCACTTCCCGGATTTAAAATATAGAGTCCGTCCTCGAATTTGTTGTATCTCACGTGGGTATGTCCGTAGAGAACAATGTCACAGTTGAGTCTTTTTGCGGTTTCCTTGATAATTTCAAGGCTGTTTTTTACAGCGTAGCGATGACCGTGGGCTGCAAAAATCTTATGACCATTGGCAGGAATAATCTCGAAATCATTGCTTAAACTGCCGAAATCGCAGTTGCCTGCAACGTGGATTACCCGTGATGTGTAGGACGGATTTTCAAGGAGAAATGCGTCAATATCTCTTTCACCGTCACCGAGGTGAATGAAAAGGTCAGCGTCTGAATTTCTGAGAAAAACCGAATCTATGGCACTTTTTTTGCCGTGGGTATCAGAGATGACGATAATTCGCATATAAAAACCTCCCGAAGTTCATAAAATTTTCATAAATATTATACCATATATTAAATCAATTGTCAAGGAGGAGTTTTATGAATAATAACATTGATAAAAACCAGTTACAAGGTCTGCTCAATACGGTGAGCAAGAAAATCGGAGTTTCTCCCGAACAGCTTCGAAAAGAGCTGGAGGCAGGAAAATTTGACAGTGCATTGTCGGCTATGAATCAGCAGGAGGCGGCTAAATTTCAGCAGGCGGTGAAAAATCCCCAGCTTATTGAAAAACTGATGAGTACACCACAGGCAAAGGCGTTGTATAACAAACTCACAGGGGGAAAATAGGTGGAATTTTGGATAAGGCGATGAACAAGATTAATGACATTCTGAAAGATGAGGAGAGCCTCCGCCAGTTGTCAGAGCTGGCGGAAATGCTCCGTACAGGAGAATTCACAGGGGATAGCACCGAGGAAAATTGTCCTAAGGCAACAGGGGAGGAAAACAGCGTAAATTCTGGGGATATGCCCGATATGGAAATGATGCTGAAAATTTCTTCTCTTGCAGGAGCAATGAACAGCAGCGATAAAAATACGGAGCTGCTAATGGCTCTCCGCCCTCATTTGAGTTCTGACGGTCAGCAGAGATTGGACAGGGCGGTAAAAATTCTGAAGCTGATTTCAGTTTATGAAATGGCGAAGGAGTCGGGAATTCTCAATAATTTTCTGTAAGGGGTGAAAAAGGGTGTCTGTTTACAACTGCGGTGAGGAGAGGAAAAATCTCCGAAATATACCTTTAAAAAATGAGAACTATCAAAACATAGCGAAAAATCCTCTTGAAAGCCTTGACAGGGATACCCTGCTGACTGCGGCGGTGCTGCTTCTTATGGTGAAAAATGGCGGAGATATGCGACTGATTCTTGCTCTTGGCTATATAATTATGGGAGGTGAAATGGGAAAATGAATACACAGCAGATTTTTTACATCGTCTGCGGAGTTGTTGCAGTTATAATGCTCATTTATTACATAAGGCGGAAAAGGCGGCTGTTATCCGCTTTTTTCGGCGTATTTTCGGGAATTGCGGCACTATTTGCAGTGAATTATTTCGGCGGATCAATGGGAGTTGACCTGCCAATTAATCTGTTCAATTTTTGCGGCAGTGCAATTCTGGGAATCCCTTTTGTTGCGTTATTGATAATTATTAATATTTTATGAAAAATCGAGGAAATCTATTGATTTTTTATAAAATGTGTGCTATAATATTGTAAAGTGGAAAATTATATTTAAAAATGTATTATATAAGGTGGTGGAATAATTGAACGCAATTGACATTATTAACAAAACTAAACGAAAAATTCAGCTTACGGAAGAAGAGATAAAATATCTTGTAAATGGCTATACATCGGGAGAAATCCCCGATTATCAAATGTCTGCATGGCTTATGGCGGTCTGCCTTAACGGGCTTACCGAAGCGGAAACCGTTGCTCTTACCCTTGCTATGCGTGACAGCGGCGATATACTTGACCTTGGCTGCATTGAAAAAATTACTGTTGACAAGCACAGCACAGGTGGAGTGGGGGATAAGACAAGCTTTATAATCGGACCTGCTGCCGCTGCCTGCGGAGTTGCCGTGCCGAAAATGTCGGGCAGAGGTTTGGGACATACAGGCGGCACAATTGACAAGCTTGAAAGCGTCAAGGGCTACCGTGTAGATGTGGAATTCGACGAATTTGCGGATATTGTCAATAAAACAGGATTTTCAATTATTTCCCAAAGCGGTCAATTATGCCCTGCTGATAAGAAAATTTACGCTTTGCGTAATTCCACGGGAACTGTGGATAGTATCCCTCTCATCTGTGCAAGTATTATGAGCAAAAAGCTTGCACTTAATGCGGATTGTCTGCTGCTTGACGTGAAATGCGGCACTGGAGCGTTTATGAAAACTCCCGAAGATGCGAGAAAACTGGGCGACCTTATGGAAAAAGTGGGCAAGGCGGCAGGTAAAAAATGCCGTGCAATCGTAACTGATATGAATACCCCTCTTGGCTGCTGTATCGGCAATTCCCTTGAAGTGAAAGAGGCTGTGGAGCTGTTGCAGGGCAAGATTAAGGGCAGACTTTATGACATCTGTATTGAGCTTACGGCGAATATGCTTGAACTTGCAGGAAAAGGCAGTATCGAGGAATGTGCGGAAATGGCAAAGGAGGCAATTTCATCGGGAAAAGCCCTTGGAATTTTAAAGGAAACCATTGAAATGCAGGGCGGTGACAGCCGTATCTGCGATGATGTAGAACTCCTTCCAAAGGCGAAATACAGCCATATTATCTATGCTCCTCGTGATGTGGAGGTTATCGGCATTGACGCTGAGGAACTGGGCATGGCAAGCCTTATTCTTGGGGCAGGTAGAATTAATAAAGATGATGAAATCGACTATACGGCAGGTATTGTTCTTGAATTTGAGCTTGGTGATAAAGTGTCAATGGATGCTCCCATTATGACGCTTTATTCGGATTGCGTAAGTGATTTCTCAGATGCGGCATACAGAGCCTATAATGCGTTGAAATTCAGGACTCTCACCGAAAATGCACTGACATAAGCTCTTGACATATTTCACAAAATATGTTATAATATAATTACTAAAACAGGAGGTATAGACCAATGGGATTTAAAGAAACTTTAATGAATTTAGCTGACAAAGTAGGCGATACTGTGGATAAGGGTATCAATAAGGGCAAGGAAAGCTATAATAAAATGGCTGAAAAAGCCCGTGTTAACAAGGAAATCAAAACCCTTAATACAGAAATCGACGAAATTCTGTTATCTGTAGGCAGAAAACTCTTTACCGAGAACAGCGAAAACGAAGAGTTCAAGGTTGAATTCGGTGAGGTAACTCTGAAAGAGTCTGAGCTTGAAAAACTTAAAAAGCAGCTGGAAGTTCTTGAAAGCGGTGCCGACCCTTGTCCCTCATGCGGTGCAGCTGTACAGAAGGACGCTGTTACATGTGGTTCATGCGGTGAAAAGCTTGTAGAGGAGCCTCAAAGTGCAGAGGCAGAAGTTGTTGAAGCAGTACCTGTTAAGACTTGTGCTAATTGTGGTGCAGAAATTGACGAAAGTGCAAAATTCTGCAATCAATGCGGAACTAAGGTAACTGATTAACAATTTCGTCATATTTTGATAACAGTCAATCTACAAACGTCGGCATATCGGTGATATGTCGGCGTTTGTTCATTTTTAAGCGATTTATCGCCATTTTTTAGTTGTGAAAATATGCAATTTTTCAATTGATTGAAAGCTGAATTTAGCAAAAAATGATAATCGGAATTTTTTTATAGCAAAAAACGACTTGAATTGTTCACAAAAAAGTAATAAAATGTAATTGTAAACAAAAGACGGAATCGAGACCGGGGACTTGAATGTTTACGGTAAAGCTAAATCGGAGTTGGGGGATTTCGTACAGAAAACTATCTTCGATACAGATAAGCCGAAACCGAAAACAGGATTTTCTCTGAAAAATCAAAGGAATCCCCAAAGGATTCCGCACACACACAACAAAGTATATAAAGGAGGGTTTTTCAATGAATTTGAAAGGCAAATTTAGCAAATTCCTTGGTTGCGTAACTGCTGCAGTTATGGGACTCACGATGCTTCCACAAGTATCACCAATTTCATTCAATTCATCCGCAGCATCTCCCGGCGACAGACTCAGCGTTGGTAACGGTACAAACCAGCATAAGGGTGTCAGCGATGGTTACAGCTACGAAATCTGGATCGACACTACAGGTGGCAGCGGTACAATGACACTCGGACAGGGCGGTACATTCAAGGCTGAATGGAGCGCAAGCGTTCCAAGCGGTAACTTCCTTGCTCGTCGTGGTAAGGATTACGGCTCAACAACAAAGGCTACAGAGTGCGGCGATATCGTTCTTAGCTACGAGGCTGATTACCGTCAGACAGGAAGTGCAAGCGGTAACTCACGTCTTTGCGTATATGGTTGGTTTGAAAACCAGGGTGCAGCAGGAAATGTTCCACTCGTTGAGTACTACATCATCGAGGACTGGGTAGACTGGTGTCCTGATGGCAACGGCAAGATGGTTACAATTGACGGTGCACAGTACAAGATTTTCCAGATGGATCACACAGGTCCTACAATCCACGGCACAACAGAAACATTCAAGCAGTATTTCTCAGTTCGTCAGAGCAAGAGAAAGTCCGGTACAATCTCTGTTTCCGAGCATTTCAAGGCTTGGGCACAGCAGGGTTGGGGTATCGGTAACCTTTACGAAGTTGCTCTTAACGCAGAAGGTTGGCAGAGCAGCGGTGTTGCAGACGTAACAATGCTTACATTCGACGACGTTCCTCCAACTACAGTGCCAACAGAGCCTGAGCCAAAGGTAAATTATACTAAGCCAAGCAGCGGTTCAGGTGTAACTGACGACTTCGAGGGTTCAGGTACAAGCTGGACAGGACGTGGAGAAGACGTAAGCTACGGTCTTACAAGCGATTTCGCTCACGGCGGCAAACAGTCACTCTACGTTGAAAATCGTTCAGCATCTTGGAACGGTTTCACTAATGCAGACGCTGAGCTTGAAGCAGGCGGCAGCTATAACATTTCGCTTTTTGCAGGTTTCAAGAGCAATAACTACGATAGCATGGGCTATACACTCGGCGTTCAGTATGACGCTGGCGGCACAACTGAGTATGTAAACCTTGTTGATGCTACAGGCAGCTCAGGTAAGTGGGCTGAACTCGAAACTGATTTTGATATTCCTTCAAATGCAAGCAATATCTCACTCTATGTTCAGTCATCTTATACAGAGACAGCTTCAGCTTCTGACCTTATTCCTTTCTTTATTGACGATGTAACACTTACAAAGTCAGGATCTACACCTACACCAACTCAGCCTTCTACACAGCCTTCTACTGGTGGCAATCCCGGTAGTTATGATTCCAATTCTTACATTGGCAAGTTCGGTAGTTTCTTCAAGATGGGTACATCTGTTTCACCTCGTGAGCTTAGCAGCAGCGCAGGTGCAAGCTTCATCAAGAAGCACTTCAATTCAATCACACCTGAAAACGAACTCAAGCCTGAGGCAATCCTCAGACAGGGTTCAACAGATAACACACGTTGTAACGTATCTCTTGCAAATGCAGCACAGACACTTAAATTCTGCGAGGATAACAATATCGGCGTTCGTGGCCATACATTCGTTTGGTATTCACAGACTCCTGATTGGTTCTTCAAAGAGAACTTCCAGTCAAACGGCGCATATGTTTCTAAGGATATCATGAACAAGCGTCTTGAAAACTTCATCAAGGATACATTTGATCTCCTTGCTAAGGAATATCCTAACCTTAACGTATACGCATACGATGTATGTAATGAGCTTTTCGTAAATGACGGCGGCGGACTCCGTCCAGGTTCTAACTCAGGTTGGACAAAGGTTTACGGCGATAATAATGATGAGTTTATCATCAACGCATTCACATATGCAAGAAAGTATGCTCCTGCAGGATGTAAGCTTTACATCAACGACTATAACGAGTATATTCCTGCTAAGACAAACGATATCTACAACATCGCTATGAAGCTTAAGGAACTCGGCGTTATCGACGGTATCGGTATGCAGTCACACCTTGCAACAAATTATCCTTCAGCACAGGTTTATGAGACAGGTCTTAAGAAGTTCCTCAGCACAGGTCTTGAAGTGTCTATCACAGAGCTTGATATTACAGAATCTTCAAAGAATTCACAGGAACAGGCTGATCTCTTTAAGGCTATCTTCCAGATGGCAGTTGATAACCATGAGCAGATTCCTTCATTTACATTATGGGGAACACACGATGATATCAGCTGGAGAAGCTCACAGACTCCACTTCCTTTCGGTTCAGGTTATACACCTAAGAAGGCATTCGATGCTATAATGAGCATTGATGTAGAGCCTGTTCCTACAACAGCTCCAACTACAACAAAGCCAAAGACAACAACTACAACTACACCTTCATCTACACAGCCTACAGGTCTTGCAGGTGACGCTAACTGCGATGGTGTTGTTTCAATCGCTGACGTAGCAGCTCTTTTACAGTCAATCGGTAACCCCGACAAGTATGAACTTACAGCTCAGGGTAAGGTTAACGCTGATGTTGACGGTTCAGCAGGTATTACAGTTAACGATGCAATCACAATTCAGAAGTATGACGCAGGTCTTATTTCTAAGCTTACATTAACAGGTGGTAGTTCTACAACTACCACCGAAAAAAAAAATAGCGTAACAACTACACCTGCTGCTAAGACATATTTCGACAGCGATTTTGATTCTTCAGCAGGTGGTTGGACCGGCAGAGGCGATGCTTCTGTAGAGATTAGCTCAGACAGCTACTATTCAGGCAAGTCACTTTTCGTAAGCGGCCGTTCAGATTACTGGCACGGTGCTGCTACAGAGCTTGGCTCTGACTTCAAGGCAGGCAACACATACAGCTTCTCAGGTGCAGTTATGCAGCAGAGTGGTTCAGCTACAACAATGCAGCTCACTCTCCAGTACACACTTGACGGTGAAGAAAACTATGACCAGATTGCTTCTGCAACAGTTAAGTCAGGCGAGTGGACAAAGCTTGAAAACACATCTTACACAATTCCCAGCGGAGCTACAAATATGCTTATCTACGTTGAAGCTCCCGATAGCTACACAGATTTCTACATCGACGAATTCGTTGGTGCAACAGAGGGTACAAAGTCCTCAGTAACAACTGGCGGCGGTATGGTAGGTAAAGAACCTGTAACAACACAGCCTACAACTAATCCAGATGGTTTCCCTGATCCTACAAAGCCTATGATGGCAATCAGCTTTGATGACGGTACAGATCCTAACGGTAAGAAGATTATCGATGCACTTGCAAACGAAGGCTTCACAGCTACATTCTTCTACGTTGGTAACTGGATTGATGACGAAAGCCAGGTTAAGTACGCTTACCAGAAGGGTATGGAAGTTGCTAACCATACAACTACACACCCCTATCTTACAAATCTTTCAGCAAGCGAAATTAAGAATGAGTACAATCAGACTTACACAAAGCTCAAGAACATCATCGGTGCAGAGCCTTCAAAGCTTCTCCGTCTTCCTTACCTCGCAAGCAATGGTACAGTAACATCTGCTCTCAACGATGTTCCTATGATCACTTGCTCAATTGATACAGAGGACTGGAATGGTGCTTCTAAGGATCAGATCGTAAGCAAGATTAAGAACGCTATGAACAACGGTTCAGCAAACGGTTCTATCATTCTTTGCCACGAAACATATGCTTCTACAGCTGCAGCAATTGAGGAAATCGCTCCTTATGCTAAGGCTCAGGGCTGGCAGATTGTAAGTATCTCTGAGATGTTTGCTGCTAAGGGCAAGACTCTCAACGGCGGTCAGATTTACCAGAAGTGTAACTGATAGCTATTATTAATCAAGTTAATTCCTAATTAATTATCCCAAAATGCAGAACATCCTCCCGATTTATCGGGGGGATGTTCTGTTTCTATTTGAGTATTCAGGACTATAATCTGAGGAGTTAGTGCATAAAAATAAGGCAGTACCGAAATACTGCCTTTTATTATTATAATGAAGCGTAGAGATTTGTTTCCCAAGCAGGGATATAGAGCTGATGACGAATGTACAGCTTATAATTTGGATTGAGCATTTTTATAAGCAGGGGAAGTTCAAAGATATCCTCATTTCTGTGGTAGAGGGAAATCATAAGCTTCGGGGAATAACGGGCTATAGTCTGTGCCGCACCCCATATAGCTTCACGCTCAAAGCCCTCAACGTCCATTTTTATAATTGTAGCCGCCTTGCGTCCAAGTATACTGTCAACGGAACGGGCAGAAATAAGGTTTTCAGAAGCCGCTGAAATAGCAGATTGTCTGCCTGCCTTTGCGGCAAAGGGGAGTTCTGTATCAGTACACCATGCAGCTGAATTATAAGTATAAACCTGCTTCATACCGTCAACAAACTTCATAAGTTTCTTGTAATTCTTCTTATCAGGCTCAACTGCGTAAATTCCTGCATATCTGCCGTGGGTAAATTCAAGAACCTCACGGATTGTATCGCCGTTATATGCACCTAAATCCACATAGGTTTCTCCAAGATGAGGCTTGATAATCTCACGGTATATCTCCGATTTCGGAGTAGTAACAGCGTCAAGATAGCTTATATCACCGCTGATTTTGAAGTTGATGATATTTGCGTAAACCCTCCGTGAGAAATCATCAGCAAGGCTGTCATAGACCTCCTGAAGCTTTTCCGCATTCTGCACACAATACTCATATGTAAAAAGTCCGCCGCCGGTAACAGGCACATCGGGAACATAAAGTGTGTGCTTTGCAGCAATTTCGTGGATTTTATCAACGATTGACTGATAGCCTGCGGCAAAGGCAAGAACTACAACAAAATCGCTTTCAATTTCTTCAACTTCGGAGAGCTTCATAACCTTATAGCCCTCGAAGGAATGACCTCTTACAAAGTCATCGCTGGCAAAAATGCCTTTGAGCTGGATACCGCACTTACGGAATACAGACATAATTTTGAGAGCACCATCGCCCATACCGTATATATAAATCGGTCTTTTTTCCGCTTTAAGCTTATCCCAAGCGGTAACTTTTTCTTTAATAAAGGAAATCATAAACTACTCCGAATTGATTGAAATTTTTATATCAGAAAAGGTCTGAATCAACAGAAACATCATCAGCGAAATCACCTGGGATAACGCCGACCATATCACGGCCACGAATACCGTATCTGTCACGCATATTGTTCATATGCTTGTCAATGAGATTTGAAACCTGACGGACGCATTTAATGCTTTTTACTTCCTTAGTTGGAGTATCGGCATCTTTACTATGAATTATAATAGTTCCGCATCCAAACATTCTTTGGAAGAAAGGACGCTGAACGCTTTTATCAATGATTTTGTAGAGGTCAATTTCGTCCTCCTCAACATTAAAAAAGCCTACTCTTGTGATGAATTTAGTTGTTGTGAGATAGTATCTTGTGAATGAAAGAGGCAAACCAAAAAGTGTACGTTTTTTATCTGTCCAAACGTATTTTATTTCTTCTTTAGCCATAATAATTCTCCTTTCGGCTTTGGAAATAACTTTCCTTATACTATTTTACCACAAAAACCGAAATAAGTCAACAGTAAATTCATACAATACACGGAAAATTCAGCGTTAGTTAATAATTTTGTTAAAAACTAATTCACAGGAATTTTTAGGGAATTACTTATTCATCATATTCTTTAATTCGCCGAATAACTCCACATCATTTTCGTTAACCTTGATGTTGGTACGCATTGTATATCCCTCAGCATTCTGCACGGTAATTTCAATAATGCTGTCCTTGTTGACCTCGCCTGCCGCAGCAGAGAGGAACATCAGAAGCTTTGGGTGGTCTTGTGTAAAACGCTCAAAAAGGGGCTTGATTTTCATAAATGCCAATGGATTCATATTTATCGTTCCTTTCGTTATTTGTCGGAAAATCGCAGTATAAGGTGGTGAGGCAGGCATACCACAGGGATTTCCTCGGATTTGAGAGTACCTGTCTTTACGCAGGTTTTATCGGGGCAGTCAGCCTCGGAAATGCGGATTTCTCCATTTTCAATCTCAACTATATTATAGCCGCCGTCCTCATAGTCTATGCGGATAGTCTGATTTTCAGCCGTTGACAAATCGAAGCTGTACAGCACCTCATTGTCACGGATAACGCTTACCATTTTTGAATCGGCAGGTCGCAGCATATAGAGGGAAATAGCGGCAGATACCGCAAAAACGACTATAACGCATATCAAAATAATTTTTACACCTTTTGTCATATACATTTTCCTTGAATATTTAAGAGGCTGATTTCTGTCAGCCTCTTAAAAATAAAGTTTATTCTGTAATATAAAGCCATTTTCAGCCTTCAACTAAAAGCTGACGGCTAAAGGCTCAGTCTTACTTAATAAGAAGTGACTTACCTGTCATTTCAGCAGGCTGTGGAACTCCCATAATATCGAGCATTGTAGGTGCAAGGTCAGCAAGAACGCCGCCCTCAGCAAGCTTGCCCTCAACGCCTACAGCAATAAGGGGAACAGGATTTGTTGTGTGTGCTGTGAAAGGACTTCCGTCAGGCTCATACATCTTGTCAGCGTTGCCGTGGTCAGCAGTAATAAGAGCAGCACCGCCCTTTGCAAGAATAGCGTCAACCATTCTTCCTACGCACTCGTCAACAGCCTCAACAGCCTTTACAGCAGCATCGAAAATGCCTGTATGTCCAACCATATCGCAGTTAGCGTAGTTGAGAATAATAACATCGTACTTGTCAGCTTCAATAGCCTCAACAACAGCGTCACATACCTCGTAAGCACTCATTTCAGGCTTCATATCAAATGTAGCAACATCGGGGGACTTGATAAGAATTCTGTCCTCGCCCTCGAACTGCTTTTCCTCACCGCCGTTGAAGAAGAATGTAACGTGTGCATACTTCTGAGTTTCAGCGATACGGAGCTGAGTTTTGCCGATTTTTGAGAGGTATTCGCCCATTGTCATTGTAAGCTGCTCAGGGGGATATGCAACAGTAACATTTGGCATAGTTGCGTCATACTGAGCCATACAAACGAAGCTGAGGGGGAAGAAACCGTTGTTTCTTGTAAATCCTGCGAAATCGGGGTCAACAAATGCTCTTGTAATCTGTCTTGCACGGTCAGGACGGAAGTTGAAGAAAATCACGCTGTCGTCAGCCTTGATTACATCGCCGCCCTCAATAACTGTGGGGAGCATAAATTCATCAGTAGCGTTGTTAGCGTAGGAATTCTTGATAGCCTGAACGGGGTCAGTTTCCTTAACGCCCTCGCCGTAAACCATAGCGGCATAAGCCTTTTCAACTCTGTCCCAAGCGTTATCTCTGTCCATTGCGTAGAAACGACCGCTGATTGTAGCGATTTTTCCAAGACCGATTTTGTCAAGCTCAGCAACAGCTTCTTCCATATAGTCAGCAGCAGATGAAGGGGGAACGTCACGGCCGTCAAGGAATGCGTGAATGTAAACCTGGTCAAGACCGTTCTTCTTAGCCATTTCTACAATGCCGTAGAGGTGTTCCATATGGCTGTGAACGCCGCCGGGGGAGAGAAGTCCCATAAGGTGAAGTGCGGAATTTTTCTCCTTGCAGTTGTTCATAGCGTCAAGGATAGCCTTGTTGTTGAAGAATGTGCCGTCCTTGATGTCTTTGGAAATCTTAACGAGCATCTGATAAACGATACGTCCTGCACCGATATTTGTGTGACCAACCTCAGAGTTGCCCATCTGACCGTCGGGAAGTCCAACGTCAAGACCGCTTGCACCGATGAGGGTGTTTGGTCCCTGCATATATTTGTCGATATTAGGTGTGTTTGCGGCTGCGATTGCGTTGCCGTAATCCTCGGCATTGTAGCCGAAACCGTCCATAATAATAAGAGCTACGGGTTTTTTAGACATAATAGTCCTCCTAAATAAAAATTTATTGGTTTTGTCATTTCTTGAATGTCATATATATTGGGATTATGCACAGAACATTACAATTCCGTTATCCTTGTCGATAACACAGCTTGCATAAAATCCCAGTTTTTCATTGAAATCATAAACAATGAAATTCTTGCTAAAATCTGTTATATTTATTTTTTTAAAATCATATGAGTGGGACATACAGCAAAATGTTCCGTATTTTCCAAGGTAAGAACTGAAAGCCGCCTGTCTTTCATCGGGGTCTGAGAAATTAAATTCTTCATTTCGCAGATAATCTTCAAAGGTTTCAGCGGAATTCGTAATTATATAGCCTTTTTCGGCGAATTCAGCTTCATATGCTGCAATTGTATCTTTATCGGTAGAAAATTTCACAATTGCACTTAAACCGTATTCTCTTGTGTGAAGCAAGTCGTCCAGCATAAAATAATAATTTTCGCAGTTGTCAGGGAGTGTTTTGGGGAGAGCCTCCGCACGATTATCCTTGATATTGGCAGAGCCGAAGGAATAAACAGCACGCTTCAAACCATAATAGGACTGATTTTCAGCCGAAAGTAATTGAATTACAGGCACAAAAAAGAGCGTTGCAGCTAAAATAATTGAAGAAATGCGGCTGAATAACAGGTACTTTTTGTATTTTGCGTCTGTCTTTTTCTTATTATAGAAAACAGCGGTTAAAATAATTGAAATCGCACCAAGTGCAAGGATTGAATAGCCAAACAGTGTATTTACCATCATTGTAAATGCACCTACAATAGCGAGTGTAATGCCGATGAAAATGTTAAATAAATAGATAATGACTTTTTTAATCATAAACCGTCCCTCCTATGCCCAGAATATTACAAGTCCGCTGTCGTAGTCAAGCAGGCAGCCTGATGTAAATCCAAGTCTGCTTCTGAAATCGTATACGATAACATCATGACTTAAATTAATAAGTTTTTCGTCACGGAAAGAATAAGGAATATAATAGGGAACACCTTTTTCTTTTAAATAGGTATATGTAATCCACATTTTATCATCTTCGGTTAATTCAGTTATATTAATTTCATTTTCAATCATTATATCTTCAAAGGATTTATCGCTGTTTACAGTTTCATAGCCTTTTTCTGCAAATTCCCGTTCATACTTTTCCATTGTTTCTTCGTCTGTATAAAAGGAAAGGCAGGCAAATGATCTATGTTCAGGCGCAGGGACAGGGGGCATAACTTTGAAGTAATAGTCCTCACATTCCCTTGGCAGAAAGTCTGGAAACGCCCTTGTGTACCGGTCGTACATGCTGCGTACTCCGCAGGAATATACTGCCTGTTTCAGATAATAAAAGGGTTTTGTACGGTTGAAAAATATCATCATAATAGGTGAACCGCATATAATGACAGTCAGAGTAATAGCAATTACACGGCAGATAATTACGTGTTTCTTATAGTAAAAATTCTGCTTGTATTTCCTGTAATATTCACGCAAAATTACATTTGCAAGGAAAAATGGTATTGTCAAAGTGAAAGCAATCTGATTAAAAATAAACAGATTCACAAATCCTGTAAATGCAAGGACGAAAAACATTACCAAATTTGTCAATGCAAATGAGAAAGTGACTGGAGTTTCTCTTGTTTTATCTTCCATACCGCCACCCCCTTAACCCCATACGACAACAATTCCGTTGTCGTAGTCAAAGGCATAGCCGTAACTGCTGCTGCTGAAGTTATAAACAATTAAATCTTCATCAACTTGTTCCTGCATATCGTCACTCATAAATTGAAATGCAATGGGCGGGAATCCTTTTGCCTGTAGATACTGCCGTTTAATATCAATAATGCTTTCGCTGTAATTATTAGCAGTGCTTTTTTGTTTATAAGATTCAAGAAATTCCTCGAATGACATTTCACATTCAGTAACCTGACCGCCTTTTTCCTTTTCAAGCTGTGCAATAGTTTCGTTATCTGTGCGGAAATAGAGATAAGTGTGGGGAGAATAATCCTGTGCAGGGAAACAACCTTCCGTTATAAATCGGTAATCTTCTGTATTTTTTGGGAGCTTTTCAGGAAATCTTGCCATTGTTGCTTCACTATGCACACGTACACCATAGGCAAAAATTGCTTTTTTTATAGGGTACATCAGCTTTGTATTTTCAAAAGTGAAACAGATAATAGGTGTGGAAATGCTGACACACATAAAAATAACAGTAATAATAAAAGAAATTATCATCGGTAATCTGCATATACCTTTTTTTATGTATATCTTGTTTAAAATAATAGTAATAAAACTTAAAACAAGAAATATAGGTATGATATACTCTAAAAGTCCTACTACAGGAAAAAAGAATAAAAATCCACCCAAAAAGAATAGTGATATAGTTACTTTGAAAAAGTTTTCAATGAAAGTTCGTTTTCTAACAATTTTCTTTCTCATAACGCCACCCCCTTAACCCCATACGACAACAAGTCCGCTGTCGTAGTCAAAGGCGTAGCCGTGACGTTTGTTTTTAAATCTGTAAACTACAAGATTTTCGTCAAGTTCATTCTGTTTTTCTTTGTTCAGGTGATCAAACACATACAGAGAGAATTTTAAGCTTTCAAGGTATTTACGCTTATATGAAAGCATCAATTCTTTGTCATTCAGTTCGCTTTCAGTAAATTCTAAATCAGCGATATATTCTGAATAAGTCATTTCTGCTTCAGTTGTATAGCCGCCTTTTTCCCTGCATTTTTCTTCAAGTTTTGCAATACCGTCATTGTTTGTATAAAATGATAAGTAAGCACATTCGGTATAATCAGGATGATGAATACAAGTTTCCGTTCTGAAATGATAATTTTCACATTCTTTAGGTAACAAAAACGGAAAATGTCCTACACTATCTAAACGGACGCCAATACTATACACCGATTTTTTTATAGGATATATCAATTTGTTTTTTTCAAAATTAATACAAATCCAAGGGCTTACGAATACAATAAAAACACAGCATATAGATACAATTGTTGATACTGTAAATCCTATTTTGAATTTTCCTTTACTTTTGTATTTTCTATGGAACACAATAGCAAATACTAATGCAATAAATGCTATAAATCCAAAAATAAATGTAATTCCAAATGTTGCAAAAGTCACAATCAACGGTAATAAAGCCCAGCAAGGAAATATTATGTTTGATATGAAAAAAAGGATTAAAAACAGCGTGGATTTCTTTAGTTTTTTATTTTCATTTATTTCGTTGGTTACATTAATTTCAGTCATAGTTACCACCTCATAAAAATAGTGAGTACAGGAAAATCCTGCCTATGACTATAGTATACCACACAAAATATTATTTGTCAATAGAAAATTATTGTTTTTCGATAATATTTTTCTGTTTTTCAAAATAGGTGCATTTGCAAATGTAGGGGCGGATATTATCCGCCCTTTAGATGTCAGAGGTTAGAGGTAAGAGGTTAGAATTATGGACGGTAGAAATTAATTCCACTACCATAAAATATTCTTAATTCAATTACCAATTAATATTAGCCGTTTACAGCAGCCTGAACGATTGTGTTGAAGTCCTCAGCCTTGAGTGAAGCACCGCCGATAAGACCGCCGTCGATGTTGGGCTTAGCAAGAAGCTCAGCAGCGTTAGCAGCGTTCATAGAACCGCCGTACTGGATTGTTACAGCGTCAGCTGTTGCCTGATCGTAGAGCTTAGCAAGCTCTGCACGGATAAATCCGCAAACTTCCTCAGCCTGCTCAGGAGTAGCTGTAAGACCTGTGCCGATTGCCCATACAGGCTCATAAGCGATAACAACATTCTTAACCTGCTCAGCTGTTACGCTCCAGAGGTCAAGCTTAATCTGACGAGCGATAACTTCCTCAGTGATGTTGCACTCACGCTCCCACTTTAACTCACCAACGCAAACGATAGGCTTGATGCCAGCCTTGAGAGCAGCAAGAGTTCTCTTGTTAACTGTTTCGTCTGTTTCGCCGAAGTACTGTCTTCTCTCGGAGTGACCGATTACAACGTACTCAACGCCAAGCTCAACGAGCATAGGAGCAGAGATTTCGCCTGTGAAAGCACCCTTTTCCTCAAAGTGTACATTCTCAGCACCGATTTTTACGTTAGAACCTGCTGTTACGTTCATAGCTGTTTCGAGGTTTGTGAAAGGTACGCAAGCGATAACCTCAACGTTACCCTCAGCGTTAGCAACGAGGGGCTTGATAGCTTCGAGGAGCGCCTTAGCCTCTACTCTTGTGTTGTTCATTTTCCAGTTTCCGGCAATAATAGCCTTTCTTGTTGACTTGTTCATTTTAATTTACTCCTTAATTTTAGTTTAATGCTTTGTCAAGCATTTTAAGAAATGAATTTTTTTGCCATGGCATATCTAATCCATTATAGTTGTTAATGTAATTTCTTGCAGTTTCTGCTTCGTTCTGAGCAGCTTCTTCGTTTCCTACAAGCTTTAAAAGACGTACATTTGTAATCATGGGATAAATACCTGTCTTGTCATACTTTACAGCCCACTGTTTTTCAAGTTCATAATAGCGTGAAGCGTCATCGTGATAACCATTCATAGCAAGTACGACAGCTGCAGAATCGTAGAAAGAACCACCCATTCTCTGATATGCAGGAGCTGAATAAAAAATATTCAGGAACTTTCCGTGCTTTTCAAGAATTGCAAGAGCATCTGCGGCACGATTCTGCCCGATATAAAGATTTATAAGCACAAGAAAATAAGTACCTTTAGTAATATCGTCAGCAGTAATTCCTACATTTACACTTTCCAGCAAAGCCTCAGCTTCATCAAATTTTTCAAGAGAAACAAGAGCATCTGCAAGAGTAAGCTTATCCATTACTTTCATTTTTGGGTGACCATTTTTATAAGCCTCCACCCATTCGTCGCAATGACCTTTTTGCTTGTATATTGTTTCGATTTCCTCATTTGTACCCATCAGTTTATATAGTATCTTTTCTTTCAGTCCCATTTTAAAAATGCTCCTTTAAGTATTGGAAATAAAGACCAATTCCATAAATATCATACACCCTGCAAGAAACAGCGATGAAACTGCCGCTGTAGCGGACATAGGATAATGCGGAATATAAGTTTTGATAATTTCGGGATTGTCCCTGCGGCAGTATACTTTCATACCGCTGTCGTATCTCATAGTTTTCGTCACATAAGTCTGTCCGTCATATTCATATTTCAGCTTACAGTATCTCGCTGTATGTTGTGGTGTTGTTTTGTACCTCATTCCCGTCATATGATATTGAAGGTCATTATACATATTGGCGGATTCGGCTTCACCTGCAACCTCAAATTCCCATTCGCAAACAGGCAGGGTATTGGCTTTTGCCCATTTGCTTTTGCGTGGGGGAAAATTCAGATTTTTCTTCATAAGACTTCTGATACCCAAAAACAGAAATCTTATAATTGCTATGTTATATATTATTACAAAAAGAACGATAACAGCGAATCCTATTATATTTTCTATCGTTTGTATATCAGAATTCAACGACATCTTCTGTTGCACCGCCGTTGTCGTAGCAGTTTTCATCATCGCAGTCGCAGCAGCAATCGCAATCGTCATCGCAGTCGCAGTTTCCGCCGCAATTGCACTTGTCCTTTGTCGCACCATTGTTGCAGCCGTTATTGCTTGCAATTGAAGTGTTTATGGAAAGACCTTTTTTTATAGGGGAAATGAGAATTCCAACTGCAAGTCCGAGAAGAAATCCTGCAACTGTGAGAAGTCCCATAACAACCTTATCCTGCTGTGCCTTTTCGATTAAGTTATTCATATTTTTCAACTCCTTTTAAATAAGGGCGAATATTTCTATCCGCCCCTATAGTTGTTTAAGCTTACTTTTCAGCGATAGCAGCTACACCGGGGAGAACCTTACCCTCGAGGTATTCGAGAGAAGCACCGCCGCCTGTGGAGATGTGGCTCATCTTGTCAGCAAAACCGAGCTGCATAACAGCTGCTGCGGAGTCACCGCCGCCGATGATTGTTGTAGCGTCTGTTTCAGCAAGAGCCTTAGCTACAGCGATTGTACCCTTAGCAAGTGTTGGGTTCTCAAATACGCCCATAGGTCCGTTCCAAACAACTGTCTTAGCAGACTTAACAGCCTCAGCAAAGAGTTCCTGAGTCTTTGTGCCGATGTCAAGTCCCATCTTGTCAGCAGGAATTGCGTTGGAATCAACAACCTCTACTTCGATTTCAGCGTCAATAGGATTTGGGAATTCACCTGCAATTGTTGTATCAACAGGGAGGAGAATCTTCTTGCCGAGGCTCTCAGCCTTAGCGAGCATTTCCTTACAGTAATCGAGCTTCTCATCGTCAACGAGAGATGTACCGATTGAACCGCCCTGAGCCTTGATGAAAGTATAAGCCATACCGCCGCCGATGATAAGTGTATCGCACTTTTCGAGGAGGTTGGAGATTACGTTGAGCTTATCAGCAACCTTAGCACCGCCGAGAATAGCAACGAAAGGTCTTACGGGAACTTCTACAGCATTTCCGAGGTACTTGATTTCCTTCTGCATAAGGTAGCCTACAGCTGTTTCCTTAACGAAGTTTGTAACGCCTGCTGTTGAAGCGTGAGCACGGTGAGCAGAACCGAAAGCGTCCATAACGAAAGCCTCTCCGTCAACGAGAGCAGCAAGCTCCTTGGAGAAATCTTCGCCGTTCTTTGTTTCCTCTGCACCACGGAAACGTGTGTTTTCGAGAACAACGATTTCGCCGTCGTTCATTTCAGCAACAGCCTTCTTAGCATTGTCGCCAACAACTGTATCATCAGCTGCGAAAACAACCTTTGTGTTTACGAGTTCTGCAAGTCTTGCAGCAGCGGGAGCGAGGGAGAACTTAGCCTCTGGGCCGTTCTTTGGCTTGCCGAGGTGTGAACAGAGAACAACCTTAGCACCATTCTCAACGAGCTTGTTGATTGTGGGGAGAGCAGCCTGAATACGGTTATCGTTTGTGATAACGCCGTCCTTGAGTGGCACGTTGAAGTCTACTCTTACGAGTACCTTTTTGCCCTTTACGTTAATGTCCTCTACAGTAACTTTGTTTAATCCTGCCATTGGTATGACATCCTTTCATAATAAAAATCTTATGATGTTGTTAATTAAATAACAACCCTCTATTATTGTACACTATTTTAGAAGAAATTTCAAGTCTTTTTGCAATATTTTCAAAAATTATTTTTGAAGATGTTAGTTATTAGCCTTTAGCCTTTAGCTGTCAGCCATTAGCCTTTAGCCATTAGCCGATAGGTGCGGTGAATATTGCGGTATACCGTCAATTTATGTAGGGGCGGATATTATCCGCCCGTTAAATATCATCATACATAAAAACGGACGGCAATCGTTAAGACTGTCGCCCTTAATTCTGAATTACTCCGCCGTTTCAAAAAGCTAAAGGCTAAAAGCTAACAGCTAATAGCTTTTAAAATAAAAACACCTCAAAGGATTGACCTCTGAGGTGTTGATGATTATTAATAATTTTCAGCGTGGATTTCGAAGTAAGCCTGCGGATGTGCGCATACAGGGCATATATCGGGAGCTTTAAGTCCTACAACGATATGACCGCAGTTACGGCATTCCCAAACCTTAACCTCGGATTTCTCGAATACCTGTGCAGTTTCAACATTGTTCAGCAATGCACGGTAACGCTCCTCATGCTGCTTCTCAATAGCGGCAACAGCTCTGAATTTAGCTGCAAGCTCTGTAAAGCCTTCCTCCTCAGCTGTCTTTGCAAAGCCATCATACATATCTGTCCACTCGTAGTTTTCACCGTCAGCGGCATCGGAGAGATTTTCAGCTGTTGAGCCTATGCCATTAAGCTCCTTAAACCACATTTTTGCGTGTTCCTTTTCATTATCGGCTGTTTTCTGGAAAAGAGCTGAAATCTGCTCATATCCCTCTTTTTTAGCTTTTGATGCAAAGTATGTGTACTTATTTCTTGCCTGTGACTCTCCTGCAAATGCTGCAAGTAAATTTTTTTCGGTCTGTGTTCCCGAATATTTTGTTTTTTTAGCTTCTGACATATCAAAAACCTCCTCGTAATGATAAATTCATAGTCGGGGTTAACCCGATAATATGATTTTATCATAATTTTTCCCCGTTGTCAATAGAAATATTCATTAAAGGGCATCGCTAAAATTAAAGTGAACGTCAAATATAATTTGACATTCACTATAATTAATGATTTAAAGTGCCTCGCACATCCGCAAACTAAAGTTTGCTCCGTGCGGATCGGCAAATAGCAAACGCCAAAAGATTTTGTCGTTTGCTATAGTCCCAGCCATTTTGAGTTTCATCATCGGAAGCAAACTCCGCATCTGCCAGTTTTTCATGGAGAATGAGTGCGGGAATATTGAGGTAATTCGTCAGTTCATCTTCATATCTCAATGAATTTTCATAAGCCTGTTTCAATTCAATTTCGCCCTGCTGAACGCCGTAGAGAATAGCGTCATCGGACATATCGAGAATTGCACGGGTGTCAAGTTCGGCAAGATAGCCTGCTTTGTACATATCAATATTGTATTTTGCAATTACAAAATCGGGACTGCAAAAGCAGAGCAGGGCAAACATCGCAGTAAAAATTCCCGAAAACCATGCGGAAAATTTCATATCAAACCTGAACTGTTTAACGATAATCAGCACGAACATAAATCCGCAGAGAAGCATAAACCACATTGTATAAAATCTCAGCCGTGTAAGTCCGTATTCGGAAATATACATCACCATTTTGCTTATTGCAACAGCTATGAGAATTATAGTTGAAAAGCAAAGAGAAAGAGTGTAGAATTTAAGGGCAGCAGGCTTGTTTTTTCCGCCTTTTTGTGCCAGAAAGCTTATAAATGTGATTATGCCGAGATTTATGACAGTTACGCCGCAAAGCTCGAAAAATCCACGTCTTGCATATTCGGAATAGCTGTAGCCCTCAGGGAGATTGCCCGAAAATGCTGAGAGGAAATAGCTGCACTGTGAAAAGAAAAATATCACGTAAAGCAGGAGAATAGGCGTAATTGCCGCATATAAAATCATATTTGGAATTGCCTTTGCGGTTTCGATAGTGAAACTGCATTTATTCACGCTGAGGACGTTGAGATTTTCACGATTGCAATTCGCCGTAAGCATACCGTAAAGGTAAAAACCGCAGGGGAGTGAAATGATAAAATGAAGAATATATTCAAAGCCGTTCTGCGAAAAAGCATTGGTGAAAATGCTGTTCATAAAGCTTTCCATTCCTGCATCTGCGGAAATAAGCAGATTTGCCACAACTAATGTCACGGGAATTGTGAAAAGCAAGCCGAGGAAAATATACTTGATATTTCCTGCTGATTTCGATTCTCCTATTGTGGATTTTACAGCCGCAGGCTCTGCTTTGAAGTCGGACAGGGGAAACTCGAATACTGCCTTTACAAGGGCGATTGGGAGAAATTTTTCAATCTCCTTTTTCCCCTCAGCCACGGAATAAACGAGATATGCCCCTGCCACAAAGAGAAATACTCCCGTAAGGAATTTGATTAATCCGTTGTCGGTGATTGAAAACACAAGTGAAAAGGCATAAAGGACAGCCGTAATCACCCGATTTAAAGGGGAAAATTTGCAGTTCTGCTTTTTGAGGAATACAACCGATGCGGTAATAATCCCGATGTTGACAGCTGATGTGATAAATCCTGTAGGATTGAAAATCTGAAACTGCACCCACAAAAATGCAAGTACCATAATCACAAAAGCATAGATTTTTTCAAGGTTGGTGAAAACTCTTTTTTCCGCAATTTCCACGGAAACTTCTTCATTTACATCTGAATTTATAACTGCTGACTCTGCCATAAAGAACACTCCTGACGTGTTCTGTTACTGCTCCTCAATTATTTCAATTTTCTGAAATTCCAGTATATCCCCGGGCTGGCAGTCCAGTATTTCGCAGATTTTCTCCAATGTGGAGAAACGGACAGCCTTTGCCTTTCCTGTTTTTAAGATAGAAAGGTTTGCAGTTGTGATGCCCACTTTTTCAGCTAATTCCTGTGATGACATTTTGCGTTTTGCCATCATTACATCTAAATTTACAATAATCGGCATTGATAATTCCTCCTCATATTGTAAAATCGTTTTCGGATTTGATTTCTACAGCCTTATCAAATACGTTTTTGAGAACACGCATTATAAGACCGAGCATCATCACAATCACCGCAGGCATAACGAAAATATAACGCCACAGGCAGAGGATGAAAAAATCCGAAGCCGCCAATATACAGCACCATGAAATTATACGCAGGCACTTAGTATTGGCATTGTCAAAGACGATTTCGCTGCTGATGTTATCCAACAGCTTGTGCATGAAAAATAGAGCCACAAGAGCAAGAGCAATGGCGATATACAGTCCTATGCAGAAAGGAATGAAAATTTCGCCCTTGATTAAGCCTATGGGTTCGGAAATCATGTCGTAGAATTCCACCATAAGCGGCAGAACAAATGCGACAAGTACGAATACAGCCGCCACTACAACGGTCAGTATCCTTGACAGTAACAGAGATTTAGTTTTAGTCCACATAAAAATAGCGCTCCTTTATGTTGATGATTATAGTATATCACACTATTTTCCATTTGTCAATACCTTTTTATCGAAAAACGATAATTTATTTTTGAAAAATGATATTGCAGCTGTTATCTGTCAGCCTTTTGGCTTTATATATTGCTCCACCAACTAAACCTTGCCGTCAAATACTCGGCATAAAGGGCATCTTTAAAAACCCCTTTTGAGAAAAAACAGCTATGCACGACATCTGCTGCGTCAACCTCCCTCGGAGTGCGGCAGCACGCCTTCGGAAGGTTTCCTTGAAGCTGCCGCACCTATCTGTTTTTCCTTTAATCAAACGGGTTTTTTAAGATGCCCTAAAGAAAATTTCTCTGCGTCAGAAAAACTTGAAATGCGGTAGCATTCCTGCATTTTTCTTCCTTGATAAATTTCCTTTCTACTTTCGTCTTTTTGGCAAGGTATAATTGGTGGAGCAATAGCTTCTTTATAAAAGCAACG
>JAFSBM010000188.1 GCA_017437285.1 Ruminococcus sp.
ATTTCGCTATTGCTTCTTCTCTCCCACACCTCACGATGTGAAACTTGCAAGTCGCTCTAAAGTTCGTCGGTAACTACGCCTCGGTGGACTTTCACCACAGAGCTTTGATATGCCCGTCATACAAAATTATGCGGTAGTCGAAAAACTACCGCATTTCTTTACCCAAATGGGCGGCAGAACATACGTTACGCCGCCCAAAATAGTTTGTATTTTTTTATTCCTCAACAGGAAGTGATGTGATAAGCTTAGCGTCAAGCTTCTGAATTGCAAGAGCATCAGCAGCTGTCAGACCGCCGCCTACATTACAGCAGTCAGCATTTGCAAGACCTTCATCAGAAAGTGAATATTTGTCTGCATTACCGATTGCCTGGAGAATAGCTGTAGCATCTGCAATTGTTACATTGCCGTCACAGTTAGCGTCACCAATCAATGTAGCTGTAGGTGCATCGGGAGGTGTAGGTGTAACAGGCTTTGGAGTTGTTGTAGTAACCGGTTTTGTTGTAGTAGTTGCAGGCTTTGTAGTTGTTGTTGTAGCAGGTTTGGTTGTAGTAGTTGCAGGTTTTGTTGTAGTAGTTGCAGGCTTAGTTGTTGTAGTTGCAGGCTTAGTTGTTGTAGTTGCAGGCTTTGTAGTAGTTGTTGCAGGCTTTGTTGTTACAGGATTTCCGTCACTGCCGCCTTTCTTTCCGCCGTCAAGGTTACTACCCTCGCTGTTAGCGTAGTTAGCATAGAAATCGCTGAGTGAAATACCGTTTGCACCAAGAGCAACTTCGTGGTCAAGACCGATATACTTGCCGCTTGTCTGTGTCTGCCAGAGGGATTCCTCGAACATCTCGTACTTAGGCTCGTTCCAGTCAATTGTTGTACCCTCGCCCTGCTGGAATCCGAGGCTGTCCCAGAGTCCGCCTGTATCGCCTGAGTTTGTATTCAGACACCAGAATGTGTGGTTGATGTGATTCTTAATCATATAGTCACGGAGGAGAAGCATCCATTTAAGGTTGTCGCCCTCCATATGTCCGCCCCACTCACCGATAAGCTCAGGAGCAACATCTTCGGCATTAATCCATGCCCATGTGTCATACCAGTAGTCGTCAAGGAGAGTCTGCTCTGTAAAGTCCTTATCGAACCATGTCTGAGCATAAACTGACGGGCCGTAGTCGTGAGGAGAGTAAACAATCTGGCTTGTACCCTGCTTGGGAACGATAGGATATTCTCTTGCACCACGGAAGTTTCCGCCCCACCATGCACCTATGTATGGTGAATTGTCACGTCTGTCGGGCATACCCCAGTAGTCGCCCTCCATAGCACCACTCATTGACTGCTCAACGCCCTCAACGAAAATAAGAGCGTTTGGGTTAACATCAAGGATAGCCTCTGCACATCTTGTAGCGGCATATGCCCAGTTGTTCTCGTCCTTAGAGCCGTCCCACTTAGCAGCCTCGTCGCCTTCCTGTCCCTTGCCGTGAGGCTCGTTCTTCAGGTCGTAGCCGATAAGTGTATCGTCATTCTTATACTTGTCAGCAAGCCAAACAAGTGTTTCAATCCACACTTCAGTTGTAACGCCAGCCTTACCGTACCACAGGTTGTAGTTATGACCTGAGTTGTCGGAATGAGGGCTGTGAATGTCAATAAATGCCTTGATACCGTACTTTTTGCACTTCTGCATAATGATGTCGAAAATCTGCATTGAGTCTTTGAGAGTCTTACCGTCAGCCTCAACGAAGTCGGGGTTGATTGTAAATGCAGGGTCAGCGTTTCCTGATACGCTTGATACGGGATTAGGAGTTCCCTCCATCCATGAAACGAGAAGTTCTGTGGAAATGGGGAAACGGATTACGTTGATACCTCTGTCGGCAACTTCTTTGAGAACGTCGTCAATGTCGGCACTCCAGAGATAGTGTACACAGTTTTCTGAACAGTTGAAGCCGAACCAGTTTGCACCTGTGAGCCATACTTCATTTCCGTTCATGTCGTAAAGACGGCTGCCCTCTGCGTGAAGCCAGTCATCATTGTTTGTGTCCACGGCTTTTGCAACAGCTAATTCGTTATAATCTGTAGGCATTACAGATGCAGTAGCTGTAAGAGCCATGGCTGCTGCGGATGCAAATGCCGCAATTGCCTTTGATAATTTCTTCATGATAGATTCCCTCTCTTTTGGGTGCGGATTTTTGGTTATACACCCTGTTAATTATATCTTACCATTTTCAGAGAGATTTGTCAATATATAATGTGTAAATATTTTCTTTTTATAAAGTCGTCTGCTATTAGCCATTAGCCTTTAGCGGCTATCAGGACATCACCTACAGTATATCGACAGCTAACCGCTAACAACTAAAGTCTGAATATCAAAAAACGCTCGTCCATTTAGGAATTTCGCCGTTTTTCAGCAGTTCAAGGAGGTGATACAGCTCCGTCAGCTCCGAAGGCAGTTCCTCACTTTCATTTTCTGCAAGATGATGAACACGGGCAACAAGGCGGTCAAGCTCCGTCAGCTTGTTATTCCGCACAAAAACCGATGCTTTACTGCGGAATTTCTCCCATTTTTCCTGTAATTCAGCAGTAATATCCATGGATTTTTCAGCATTGCCGCTGCGGAAAAATTCCTCCGCCTCTGCCGTCTGCTCCATTAAAGAACTGCACTCCCTGCCAATCATTACCCCTTGATAAATACTTGTGCCGATAAGGGCGGCTATAATAATTATGCTGATTTTCAACCGTGTCATATTAATCCTCCTTTTTGGCTGTATATGGCGGATTGCTGCCATTTTTCGGAGCAATATAAACATTTCCATTGCCGTCGGCTGTCATTATGAAAATTTCCTCAACTGCAAGACCTGCATTTTTAGCGTGATTTTCCACGAATTTATCATTATATCCCATAGAATCAAGGGCTGTGGGAAGAATTTTTCCGTCAGATACAACTACCTGCGGCGGATCGCTGTTTTCAGCCTTAATTTTCAAATCCGTCCTGTCAGGATTGTCCTTGACCTGCTTTTTCATAGCGGATATGCTGCCGGTGGTTTCAACAATGGCAAACTGCACTTCGGATATGTCGAATATCTGCTGTGTTCTCAGAGCCGTCATAATATCGTCAACAGGAAGCCGCAAGTCACGCAAAACAGAGCGATTTATCTTACCGTTGCTAATAATAATTTTCGGGCTGCCGTACATAATTTTTCTGAAAAATGGCAGACGGAGAATGAGCCATGATACAAAAACCTCATAGCACACAAGTGCTAAAATCGGCGTTACACCGATAATAAGAGGGATTTCCGTATCCTCCAGCGGCAGAGTTGCAATATTTGAAATAAGGATAGTTATAACAAGCTCTGAGGGCTGCATTTCCCCAAGCTGACGTTTGCCCATAAGGCGGACAACGAATATAACAACAATGTATAAAATAAGGGAACGAATGAGAATAATTGACATATTTGCTCCTTTGTGGTTTTTAGAAATTCCCTATTATTATTTCACAGGTTAATTTTTTTATTCGTGTATATTTTTTATTTTTGGTGGCATAATGTAATTGCTCACGCAGCAAAAAAATGAAAAGGAGTTGTTCATTATGTCAGATATGGATAACAAGCAGAAAAACGACTGCATCAAATGTACCGTTTCACAGTGCAAGCACAATATGGTAACGGAGAATTACTGCTCCCTCGGCTGTATTTCTGTGGGAACTCACGAAAGTAATCCTACTGTTCCCGAATGTACCGACTGCAACAGCTTTGTAAAGCGTACAGGCTGCTGTTAATTAGAAGTTAGAGGTTAGAGATAAGAGGTAAGAGGTTAGGATTTGTAAATCTCTTGCCTCTAATCTTTGATTTTTCGACACAAAATATAAACAAATTGTAAAATAATTCTAATACCCTTGCATTTTTTTTGATTTTCGGTTATAATTATATAATAAGAAAAATATTTCTTATAATTTTTTACAGGAGGGTGCATTTGATATGTTCGACCAGACAATGACTTTCAAGGTAACAGAGGACAAGGAAGCTGAACTCAGAAAAAATCTAACCGTGATTTATGACGCTCTTGTGGAAAAGGGCTATAATCCGATTAATCAGATTGTGGGCTATATCCTTTCAGAGGATCCGACCTACATAACGACTTATAATAATGCAAGAAGCCTCATCCGCAAAATTGACCGTGATGAACTGCTTCAGTCCCTTGTTCGTGAATATCTTCACAAATAATGTAAAGGCTGCTTTCGGGCAGCCTTTTTAATTATGAATTGAGAATTAAGAATTCAGAATTAATGCGTAATTATTTTTACAGCCTTTAGCTTTTAGCTGTTGCGGTGGATAAATTTCTGCCGTTTATTTTTGGTATGCAGAAAATACGGGCGGATAATATCCGCCCCTACACAAATTCGCCTATATTACGTTGATTGGCAGACTGCCAGAGGCAACCCCTATACAATATATCAGCACACAAAAAAACGGCAGAAATAAATTCCACCGTTCTTTTTTAATTCTTAATTCTGAATTCTTAATTCTTAATTGATTTACCGCTAAAGGCTAAAAGCTAAATGCTAACGGCTAAAAGCTAACGGCTAAAAAATTAATACTTAAACTCGCCCTTTCCGATAAATTCACGGATAAGGGCATCTCTCGGCACAAGCTCATTGTCCATTGGTGCAAGTGACGAAAGGATTTCAATAACATCTGAAAGTTCCTGCTTATTCTCCATAAGACGCAGGTCATCAAGGAGATTATAGCGGTATACGCTCATCTCATAGGCTAAAAATGTATCAATGTCATAGTCGGAGCGTGTCTTGTAGGGCATAATATACTTATTCTCCCCTGCCTGAACGCTGTTGTACATACTCATAGTTTCATCAAGACTTCTCTTTCGGAAATTCCTGTCACGTATCATACGACGCATAAGACGTATTTTCGCAGGATTAAGCACAATGCCCTCCTTTGTGATACGTGTGCGGACGCTGACATAAAGCTTGTAAAGCTTACTGTCGGGAACTGTTATAACATCGGGATTGAGAGCGTGAATACCCTCGAAAATTACCGCATCACCGTGCTTTCTCTCGAAAGGCTTTGTTTCATCTGAACGGGCAGATTTTGCAAAATCATACTTTGGAATTTCAATTGGCAGGCAATCCTCAATGGCTTCAATCTGCACATTGAGCAACTCCTTGTCAATTCTGTCGGGAGATTCAAGGTCAACCTTTCCCTGTGCCGACAGCTCCCTTTCCTCATCAGACAGGGATTTGAAGTAATTATCCATAGAAATCGTATGACAGCCGCAGCCCAGTTCACCTAAAAGCTTTGTAAGCATAAATGCGGTGGTAGTTTTTCCCGAACCCGACGGCCCTGCAAGAAGAATGACAGGTCTGTTTTCTATATTTGAGGCGATTTTCTCTGCAATCTGCTTCAACTGATACAAAAATATTTCATTTGTCTGTATTGCGTATTTTTCGGGATTATCGCAAATCCCCTTATTTATTCTGTTAACCTCTATATTCATATAAATAGTACTCCTTAAAATTGGATAAAGTTAAAATTGGATAAAGTTAAAATGCGGTGAGGGAAATCTCACCGCATATTTTCAGTTTAAAGTTTTCGCCTTATCTCTGCTCACAGATAAGCTTCATAGCTGTTCTGTCCTCGCCGTCAATCTGGATATTAGCGAAAGCGGGAATGCAGATAAGATCAATTCCGATTGGAGCAAGGTAGCCTCTTGCAATAGCAATAGCCTTAACTGCCTGATTTGCAGCTCCTGCACCAACAACCTGAACTTCTACTGACTTGTGTTCTCTTATGACTCCTGCAATAGCTCCTGCAACTGAATTGGGTGTTGAATGGGATGAAACTTTTAAAATTTCCATAGTGTAGCCTCCTGTCTGGATTTTGGTTTAATAAATAATTTAATGTCAGAAAAAGCACTGATTGACTCCGTGCTTTTACCTTGATATTATTATACCACATAAAAAATTATTTTTCAATATTCTAACTGTACCTTTTTTTGTGTATTTTTTTGTGCAATTTTAACAATAAAATGCACTATTTTACAATTTACAGCAAATTATTAGACATATGTCGTTTTATCGTATAATAATTCTTTCAATGCTTTCTGCCTTACCTTTTTTCTCATCAAATTCAACAATAACCCCATTGAGGAAACATTCGCCCTTTGCCTCATTGAATTTCGCAGGCATATGAAAACGGAATTTGTCAATGATTATCCCCGATTCTACGCCAAGGCAGGAATTTTCCACACCTGTCATTCCCACATCGGTAATATATGCCGTATGACCGCCTAAAACTGCCTCGTCAGCCGTCTGCACGTGGGTATGTGTTCCGAAAACTCCTGTAACTTTTCCCGTGAGATAATGCCCCATAGCCTTTTTTTCGGAGGTGGCTTCAGCGTGAAAATCAAGAAAGATGTTGGGAGTTGAAATATCGCTGAGAATTCCGTCAATTGCGGTAAATGGGTTGTCAAGCTGCTCCATAAAAGCTGTTCCCATAAGATTTACAACAGCTATAGAATAACTGCCCATATCAAGAACGCATACGCCCTTTCCGCAAGCTCCGCCATTGGGATAATTGGCAGGTCTGATTATATAATCCGCTGACTCCAGCAGAGAATAGACCTCTTTTCGGCGAAAAACGTGATTTCCCGTAGTTATAACGTCAGCCCCTGCATTTATAAGAGCATTGGCAGAATCAGGAGTAATTCCGTTGCCCTGTGCGGAATTTTCGCCATTTACTATAGTTATGTCGATTTTATGCTTCTGCTTGATGCTGTGAAGTACGCTGTGGAGAAAGTCACAGCCTGAACGTCCTACAACATCGCCTATAAATAAAAGTTTTTTCAATGTTTAATCTCCTTTTTTCTTCTTATAAATAAGTATATCATTTATTTTGTTTTATGTCAATATCTTCGAATAGGCACAGCTTTTTTTCGCAATGTATGTGCTAAAATGAGATGAACCATCATAAAAAAAGAAGAAATTCCAACCGAGATATGGTATAATAAGTTTACCACAACCAAATAACCAACTCGGAGGAATTTCTGTATGAATATTATAACACAAGAAGCAAAGAAA
>JAFSBM010000189.1 GCA_017437285.1 Ruminococcus sp.
AATGTATGTGCTAAAATGAGATGAACCATCATAAAAAAAGAAGAAATTCCAACCGAGATATGGTATAATAAGTTTACCACAACCAAATAACCAACTCGGAGGAATTTCTGTATGAATATTATAACACAAGAAGCAAAGAAACGTCAAGCGGTAGTTAAGCTGGCAAACAGAAAAGGAAAAAGCTATGCAAGCAGAATGTACGGAGTAAGTCTGTCAAGCGTAAAACGGTGGTGCAAACGCTATGACGGAACATGGCAGTCGCTGAAAGAAAGATCACACAGACCGCACAGTCATCCCAAACAGCATACAAAAGCGGAAGAAGAGCTTATACTCAAAAGTTTTCAAAATAAATTTCTTCGATATGGCTGGGACGGAGTATATGATGAAGCAGTAAAAAACGGATATAAAAGGAGCTTCAGCGGAATGGTTTATGCGGCTAAACGCATGGGTCTTGGTGGGAATAATGCAAAGAAAGCATCAAGAAAGCATGAACGAAAATATCCAGAGCTGACTGTTCCTGGAGAGAAAGTTCAGATAGATGTAAAGGAAGTGCCATACTGCTGCCTTAGAGGAGAGTTAAAGAGTAACGGCAAGCATCTGTACCAGTGGACGGCGATAGATGAATGTACTCGTATCCGCTTCATATACGGCTTTGAGGAACACACTCCCGAGAATACTGTCAAATTTTTCAAAATGCTGCAAAAAGCGTTTCCATTTAAAATACAGACGATACAGACAGACAACGGAACAGAATTTACCTACAAATACATAAGCGATGAAAAGGAATGTCCATTTGATACAATACTTCGCAAGGCAGGTGTGGAACATAAGCTGATACCACCGAGAACGCCGTGGCATAATGGAAAAGTCGAAAGGAGCCATAGAAATGACCAAAGATATTTCTATGACTGGGAGCATTTCAGAAGCCTTGATGAGTTCAATCATAAATTGGCAGAGCATCTGGAATGGAGCAATAACAAGACTATGAGAACACTTGGCAGAAAAAGTCCTGCTCAACTGTTGAGAGAGAAGCTGGCAGCGAGCGCTGAAAGTTGAAGCCCTTCTTCGTTCCGCTACGCTCCACTCCAAAGGGCTTCAACTTTCAATATACCTTTTCTCTTGGAATTTTTTTGTTTTGGGTCATATCTATTGACAACGCAGACGAATAGGCACAGCTTTTTTTCGCAAAATATTGACAAATGCCCATTGTGTGTGATATAATAAATGTGTATGCAAACACGAAGAATACTTTTTTTACGGAAAGGATAAATTTTATGATACTTCTTGACGAATTAAGACTTGAACTGGTAGGCTGCCGAAAGGAAATGGAGGAGCTTGCCGATGTTCTCAGCATAAAGGCTTCAAAGGAGCGTATAGAGGAACTCAACGCTGAAACTGCTAAAGACGGTTTCTGGGATGACCTTGAAAATTCTCAGAAAGTTTTACAGGAAACTAAGTCTTTAGAGCGTAAAATCGAGAAATTCAACAAGCTGAACGGTCAGCTTGAGGACGTTATCACCCTCATTGAGCTTTCAATCGAGGAGGAGGACGAAAGTTCAATTGAAGAAATCAAGGCTGAGGCTGAGGATTTCAAGAAGAAGCTTGAAGAAGAAAAGCTTTCCACACTTCTCACAGGTGAGTACGACAACTCAAATGCTATCCTCACTTTCCACGCTGGTGCAGGCGGTACTGAGGCTCAGGACTGGACTGAAATGCTTTACCGTATGTATAATATGTGGGCTGAGCGTCACGACTATAAGGTTACACTTATGGACTATCTGGACGGCGACGACGCAGGTGTAAAATCTGCATCAATCCTTATTGAGGGCGAAAATGCCTACGGTTATATGAAATCCGAGTCGGGAGTTCACCGTCTTGTAAGAATTTCCCCATTCGATTCATCAGGCAGACGACACACATCTTTTGCGGCTCTTGAAGTTATGCCCGAAATTGACGACTCTATCGAGGTTGATATCCGCCCCGAAGATATTGAAATGGAAGTTTACCGTTCCAGCGGTGCAGGCGGTCAGAAAGTTAACAAGACCAGCTCTGCGGTTCGTCTTATCCACAAGCCTACAGGCATTGTTGTATCCTGTCAGACACAGCGAAGCCAGTATCAGAATAAGGATTACGCAATGAAAATGCTCCGTTCAAAGCTTATTGAAATTAAGGAGCGTGAGCATCTTGAAAAAATCGAGGATATCAAGGGCGTTCAGAACCAGATTGCTTGGGGAAGCCAGATTCGCTCCTATGTATTTATGCCCTACACTCTTGCAAAAGACCACAGAACAGGCTTTGAAAACGGAAATATTCAGGCTGTAATGGACGGCGATATTGACGGATTTATCAATGCTTATCTGAAATCCCTTTCACACGGCACATTGAATAAGTAATCGGGTGATGTACAATGAAAAATATTTTTGTTAAATCGGCAATTGCCTTAACAGCACTTTTTGCCCTCACAGGCTGTACAGTTTCAGAAATGACATATGATTCTTCAACTAACGATTATTCCATAAATATTGTGGATAAAGCAGATGTTACGGAGGCTCCAGCTGTGGAGGCAACTGCTGCTCCTGTCGTTGAGGAAACTACGGCACAGGTTGAGGAAACTGCTCCCCCTGTGGAAGAAACTACGGCAAAGATTGAGGAAACTGCTCCAACTGCTGAGGAAAAAACAGAGGCTGTGACAGTTGTTGAAGATATTACAGTTGAAGCAACTGAGGAATATATCGAGGCAACTTTTGACAATAATTATATTGAATATTACTTCCGCACGGAAAAACAGCTTGAACAGCATTTCCAGAAGCACGGTTATGAGTTCGAGGGCGATTTCGATTATGAAACTGCTGAGGATTACGAAATCGGTGCAAGTGATGTTATAAACAATCCCAATGCTCTTTACAAAACCGAGGCTGAGGACGGCGACGGTGTGTATTACCTTGAGGGTACGAATGAATTTGTAGTGCTGTCAAAGGATGGCTATATCAGAACATATTTCCGCCCCAGTGCAGGGATTGACTATTTTAATCGTCAATAGCGGTTCAGCCGTTAGCCATTAGCTGAATATAGCAGTGTTGTCGGAAAATTCCCGAAATACCTTGACAAACCGTAAATTTCAGTGTATAATATAATTAAGGAGAAATCCTTAAAGATGGTGTTTCGCCGCCGATGACCAAGTGCGAAACTTTAAAGATGGTTTGTTTTTTCCGTTAAAAAAACAATGTTAAAGATGGCGTTTCGCCGTCGATGACCAAGTGCGAAACTTTAAAGACAGGCGAGATTTATTTCTCGCCTTTTATTTTATACCAATCCCTAAAACAACAGTAGACAAATCTAATGGCATAAATACTGCCTGTCGTCGTCCGCCTTGACATACATCATTTCTGTCATCATCCTTGTCTACTACATTGTAATATCTTAAACTTTACTTTTTTCTAATTATAATAAATACAAAAGGGTGATTTATCACCAGAGAGGAACACCTACGGGGCAAAAGGGAGGGAAAAAGAAAACTGGCACAAAAGTCGTGCGGGGTACCCCCGCTGGTGATTTGTTCTACACAAAATTTTTCATTAGTACAAAATATTGTATCTAAAGTAATATAACATTAGAACAAGATGTCAGCGGCGACTCGCCGCACTCCCTTTTTCCCCTACGGTTTTCCTCTCTGGGCTCTCCTTTCCCTTTCCCCTTTTTCCCTCCCATTGCCGACTTTTGATGAAAGGGGATTTTTGTATAAGAAAAAGACAAATCTTTTCATTCGTGTCAATTAGTCTTTTC
>JAFSBM010000190.1 GCA_017437285.1 Ruminococcus sp.
CGCTATCTGCGATTATTTCGGTGTAACACCGCTTGAATTCTTTGACGATAAGACAAGCCATCCTGAGCTGATTCAGAAAGCCCTTGAGGGACTGAAACAACTGGATGACGGTGATCTTCTTCTGATTCTGAACCACATTAATCGATTGACGAAATAACAGAACGCAGCACCGATCTGATTATGACCGGTGCTGTTCTGCTTTTTATGTAAAGCCCGAAAATCGGGCTTTCGGTCAGATGCCGACGACGTTCCAGATATACAGCGGTGCTGTCAGCGTAAACAGCAAACATCCGAAAATGATTGCAACAGGCGTCCACTCGAACTGTCCGTGCTTGCGATGTCGGCTAAGCGCCCAGCGCCTTGTCATATTACTATGATAGGTTTCCAAACGCTCGCCACAGAACCGTGCTTGCACCTCTCAGCGCACACGGCTCCCCACTTGTTAATTCAGTTTTCCACTGTGTAATTTTTCATGACAATCCTTGCATAAAGCAAGAGTTTTTCTGTTTCTGGCAATCATAAATTTTTCCCAGTATGATTTACCACTCAAATCCTTTAGCTTTCTGACGTGGTGAATTTCAATATTACAATTGTTCTTACCGCAAAGCTCACACTTTTCGGCTTTAAGTCTGTCGATAAGGCTTGTTTTACTTGCGTATTTCACCGTGTTCGGAATAATATCCACTTTTGAAGACTTGTTTACAGGCTTTCTTGCGAAGCCCTCGTTATAGAATAGTCTTACCTTCGATTTTCCTCTTGCAGTAAACTTAATTCCGAAATCAGAACCGATTCTGAACTTATTCATAGCTTTTTTCATGGAACAGCGATATTTCGTGCCATAGGTTTTAAAGAGACTCTGGCACATAATATACCCGAAAGAATTTAATATCGCAGAATTATTTGCAATTGCGTAATAGTTCCGCAAACCACGGATTTCACTGTTGTATTGCTCTAAAATTTCAAGGTCGTCATTATCCTTAAGATAGTATCTTGATTTCGCTCTCCATACTTCTTTGCCGTAAACATTGACCTCTAATTTCATTGCTCCATATTCTAAAAGCTTTTTCTTGATATTATCCATAGGCACATCCAAAACAATTCTGCCATTAAAGGCTCTTGTCAAATTACCGCTTTTGTTACGCTTTGCAGCTTGCGTGTGCCTTACATAAATATCATAGCCTAAGAAATGTGCTTTCTTTTTGGAATGAGTAATCAGCGTTTTTTCTTCCGACAATTCCAAATTAAGAGTATCATTCAGAAATCCCTTAATTTTCGATTTAATTTCCTTTGCACCCTCCTTGTTTCCAATAATACCAATCAGAAAATCATCGGCATACCGTGTATACTGAATTCTTCTGAAATTCCTATCGAAAGGGTCTTTGTAAGGAACTTTAAACCTCTCATGTTCCAATATCTTTATTTGCTTAATAATCTCTGATTTTTCAGTTTCGGTTTTGACATTTTCAAGCTGTATCACTAACTTTCTACGTTTTCTTTCGAAAACAGTAGCCTGTGGATTGGTTTTATGATATTTCCCTTTATCAAAGGATTTTTTCATTTCGTTCATAAATTTATCAAGTTGGTCTAAATAAATATTCGCCAATATCGGACTGATAATTCCGCCCTGCGGAGTGCCACTGTAAGTGTTATGATATTTCCAATCCTCAAGATAACCAGCTTTCAAAAATTTTCGGATAAGTCGTAAAAAACGTTCGTCATTTATTCTTTTGGAAAGTATTTCAATCATTTTATTATGGTCGATATTATCAAAAAATCCTTTAATATCTCCCTCGACAAACCATTTTGTGCCTGTGAAATTTCTTTGTATCTGATTTAAAGCTGTATGACAGCTTTTATCAGGTCTGAAACCATGAGACGTTTTTTCAAAGCTGTTTTCATAAATTGCTTCAAGTATCATTCTCAAAACTTCCTGCACCAGTTTATCATCAAATGACGGAATTCCCAACGGTCGCATTTTACCGTTTTTCTTAGGAATATATTCTCTCCTTGAAGGATTTGGCTGATAGCTCTCGTCTTTGAGCTTTTCTATGAGTTTATCAATTCTATTTAAACTCATCCCGTCAATGGTTTTACCATCAACACCCTTTGTCATGTTACCCTCTGCGGCGTATATATTCTGATAAGCAAGAAGAAATAAATCTCTGTTGTACAAATTTCTATACAGCCGTTCGAAGGTGTAATTCAAATTGCTACTGTGTTTTTCCAAACTGCTTAATATATTGACAGGATTTCTCATAGTGTATCACACACCTTCCTTTCTCTATTATTAAGATAACAAGCTGTTCCCCTTCGCCATGTGAACGCCGTTAACGTCTCAGACTACTATGGGAACTCCGTTGCCATGCCGAATATTCAGTGTCATCTTTCTTGGGAAACCCTTGAAATTTATCGCCTTGCAGCATTACACATAGCCTTTTTCGGGCATTTCGGTTTAGGCAATCCCTGCCTTTGCAAATACTGATAGCTGACTGTTGTCGGATACCGTTTCCGTCCTTTAAAATATACATAACTGTGCTGTGTATAAGGTTTTCCTGCATATGCTGGAATAAATCATTGCAGATACACAGTATGACGTTTCTAACTGTCTTTCGTCATAGCCTCTACGTCGACCACTCGGACTGCGGTTCAAACAATTCGGTCTTTATCCTTATACAGTCGTTTTATCTTGCCGTTCAGTCGTGAATTGACAGTTATTCAACTTACGGCTTTATCGGTATGCTATTTTCCCCTTTGAAGTTTCCTTCTCAGGTTAACCGATTGATAACGGATATTAAACCTTTTTTCCGTTGAGTTGCTATACTCAAAATCAGTAAATTGCCTTGACAGGCGCACACTCCATATAGAGCGTTCCAATCTTGACGAACAGCAGAATTACGAGTACGACATCCAGTACGGGGAACACAACGTTGTTCACAATGGACTTGATCTGGGACTTTGCATCATTCCATGTGGACTGGATGGCTCCTGAAACATCGCCTGCCGCATATGCCTGCATCGTCAACATATTAGCGAATGCGACAGCGCTTGCCAGGGTTGCGGCAATTTTCTTTTTGGTCTTTTTAAGCATTCATATCACTCTCCATTTCCACCAGTCTGCCTATCAGCACAGTTCTGGCATTGTCAAATTCATAGGAACAGGTTGAAAGCAGTACAAGCCTGTCCTGTTCTGTCAGCTTGACTTCCTCATAGATTCGGGAAATCTCTTTCAGATGCGGTGTCCATTCGTCAAGGCTGCGAAAACCATTGTAGATTTCATCATGCCAATCCGTTACTGCTACCGAGAAGAAGTCCAGTCTGTACACAGAATCCGCAGTATACACCCAGCCGTAAGGATGACTGTCATAGTAACTCTTTTCCTTGAATCTGCACACATTGGCAAACATACTTCCGTTCTTCATGTTGTGGCCGTACAGGATGTTAAAGTTGTTCTGGAAACGGTTTTCACAGCGGAAATCCTGTTCAATGCATCCGCATTTCTGACTGCGTCCGTCTGTGCCGTGGGTAAG